>NZ_CP134050.1:3693500-4040000 GCF_031583145.1 Brevibacillus brevis
TCAGGGGTGTCTCCTTCCGCTTGGCGCCTGCAGCTTGCCCAGCCCTTTAGCCGGCGGGACCCACGCGCCCTTTTCTTCTGCTATCACCGTATGCAGCTAGGCAATTGACGGTCCCACTTCGGCGGAGAAACAAAAAGCCTTTCCGCTCGGATCCCCGATTTGGAAAGGCTACTGTGGTTTTCTGTTTGCTGTTTTACTGGGCCGCTACCTTTTCTTTGCTCTTGGTAACAATGTGGTGGCCGATCGGCAAGCCGCGTTCTTCCAACTCGGCAGCTGTCACGATATGGAGCGTCTCACTCTTACACGGCATCGGCATCAAACCGCCCAAAGGACTCATTACCCGGCCGATCGTATCGGTCTCGATGAGCACATACAGTCCTTTCTCCTCCAATTGTTGAATAAATTCACCCCAACGCTTGGAAGTAATCTGATCCGCGTGCTTGGTGAACATGACACCCATTTCCTGTGCTAACATTTCCAATCCCCTTTGTTCTATCCATCTGTGATCTGGTTCCCCAAAAGATATCCTAACAATACAGGGAAACCTCCCGTTCTGGCAAAATCCGTGGGGACCAAAATATCGCGAAAAACGGTTGTTTTTGACCACTTTTCGTTTCAGGAATGCCGCCTCGTCACCACGCACGCCATTTGATCATTCAGACTCTGTTTTTTGCCGCTTGCCTTTTTCAAAAGGGCCCAATTTTGTCGATTTCCTGAACAGCCGCACGCCGTCTCGTTCGAAGATTTCCTCCAATTCCCTGCGTTTTTCTCTAAAAGCTGGTCGCCAGCTCTACCTGCAGCAGCCGCGCGAACGGAATCCAGTGGGTATCCGTACCGACCCGCACCTTTATACGCCGCTTTTCCTGGTCGATGTGCGCCACATGGGCGGAAAGCCGGCGCGGCTGCTGTCCGTCGTAGTAGGTCAAGGTCAGGCCGCTGCCTGTCTGGTAGGCCTGCCACACCTGCTCGCTCAGCTCTCCCAACTGGTCCTGATCCAGCTGCGGCGGGACGTAGCGCCGCTCCTCCTCCTTGATCCGCGCGTACCACTCCCGGTGTTCGGGCAGCACGAAACGGCTTGCGGCAAACAGATTATCCTTTTTAGACACACGCGTCTCCCTCATGTCGTCTTCTCTCCTCGTTGATAGTGTGCGACCCACTGGCCGACGAGCTCCTGGCATTCGGCCCGCAAGATCTCGATCGAGTAGATCGCCTCGCGCAAATATCCTCGTTGCCGATAATGAACGACGTAGGCGTGCCCCTGCCGCTGATAGCTGACGACTACGCATCCGCGCTGGCGGAGCAGACGGCGCAGCTGATGGTGCTGCCGCTCTGCCCAGCGGGAGAGCTCCAGCAGCACCCAGTCGAAAACCGCCTGATACGACAGCTTGAGCGGCACGATTCGGACTTCCCCCAGGTCCACCATCACCACCCGAAACAAAATGCCGAACAGGATGTACAGGCGCATCAGCTCCTGCTCTCCTTCCTCTATCTGCACAGGCTGCTCGCTCACTTGTAATGCCCCCCGATCTTGCGAGCCCGCTCTCGAGCCTGGCCTGCCCCAAGCAGCGAGGCTGCCCGCAGGATGGCATCCTGGCCGTAGCGGGTACGGATGTCGTCCATAGCATGGGCGAGCGAACGGCGCTTGTGATGATCCTCAAACAGATTGAGCTGCAGGACGTTGTCCGGCACGAGCTGGCTCAGCGTGACCCCGATGCTCCGGACGGGCGTCTGCTGCCAATGCCGGTCAAACAGGCAACAGGCCGCTTCGTACAGCGTCATGGCGTCATTGGTCTGCTCCTCCAATTTCATCTGCCGGCCAAAGCCGGTCTTCACATCCAGATCCGCTCCGCGGCAGCCGACAGACAGCACGGACCCCATCAGCTCCTTGCTCCGCGCCCTGCGGCACACCTCTTCGCAGAGCTCCAGCAGCACCACTTTGATTTCCGCAGCGGTATGGTAGTCACGCGGCAGCGTCATGTGATGGCCGATTCCCTTTTGGGTATCGTAGGCCTGGAGGGAGACCGGCGAATCATCCAGCCCCTGAGCCGTGCGCCACAGCACTTCGCCGTTCACGCCGAAGCGGCGCTGCAGCACAGACGGAGCCATTTCCGCCAGCTGTCTGATCTGATATACTCCCATGCGGTGAAAGTGGCGCTTCATCCGCGACCCGACTCCGAACAGCTTTTCGATCGGCAGCTTCCACAGCGTATCGGCCAATTCCTCCCGCTTGAGCCAAAACACACCCTCTTCCCGCTTTTTGGCGAAGTTGTCGCACGCCATTTTCGCCAACACCTTGTTCTCGCCAATGCCGACCCGGCAGTTGATCCCGGTCTCGAGCCAGACGCGCCGGCGGATTTGGGCAGCCATTTTCAGGGCATCGCCGCCAAACAGGTGCACGCTGCCCGTCACGTCGAGAAACTGTTCGTCGATCGAGTACGGCTCCACCTTATCCGTGAACGCCTCAAAAATTTGGGTAATCTGCATCGAGATGCGGATGTACATCTCCATCCGCGGGCGAACCACGACGAGGCTGCGGCATTTTTGCTGCGCCTGCCACAAGGCTTCGGCCGTGACCACTCCATACGATTTGGCGATCGGGCATGCCGCCAGGATCACCCCGCTGCGCCGCTCCGGGTCCCCCGCTACGACGATGGGCTGGTTCCGCAGCTGCGGATTGGCCGCCTTCTCGATGCTCGCGTAAAAACTCTGCATGTCGACCAAAAAAACGATCCGTTTGTTCACATTGGGCATATCGCCATCCCCTTATAAGAACAAGTGTTCGCAAATACTTTTGTTCTTAGTATAGCAAACAAACGTTCGCTTTTATACCTCTCTTTTGCAAAAACGCGCTGGTAAATATTTACGAGCGGAGAAGGGATGCCCGGCCCGGGGGCGAATTCCCAAAAGCGTGCGAAGAACAAGCCAGCCGTGAGCGCGTAGCCTGCGATTGGCTTCGCCCGCAAATCCCATTCACCCGAAAGGAGAACAACTGCCCATGACCATGCATCTGCGTCCCACCACGGAAGCCGACCTCCCCTTCGTCTACGGGCTGGAGCACGCCGCGGACAACAGCCCGTACCTGCTTCCCTGGCCCATCGAACGTCACCAGAAGGCATTGGCCGACCCGGATATCCGGCACTGGATCGCCGAGCATACGAAAACGGGCCAGCCCGTCGGATACGTCATCCTCGCGGGGCTGGCCCAATCCCATGATTCAATTGAACTGATGCGCATCACGCTCGCGGTCAAAGGCAAAGGCTACGGACGCGAGATCTTGCGCCAAATCAAGCAGTGGGCGTTTACCGACCAGGGGGCGAACCGCCTCTGGCTGGACGTCAAGGAGACGAATGAGCGCGCCCTTCACTTGTACCAATCGGAAGGGTTTCGCATCGAAGGCACCTTGCGCGAATGCCTAAAGACCGGCGCTGGCTACGAATCCTTGATCGTCCTGTCCATGCTGGCGCGGGAATACCGGCCCGGCTAATTGCCGAGATCCTGTTCACTTTGCAGCAACAGCCACTTTCCATCCCGGCTCGCGGCAACCAGGTGGGTCAGTCCGCTTCTCAGTCCACCCAGAATTACCCGCTCCTCCCGTTTGTCCGCGTCCAGTATGCGAAGGGTCTCCACAGAGGACGTCTCTTGCTGTCCTTTTTCCCACTGGAGATACGCCAGCAAATGAGTCCCGGGGATCCATACTCCCGAAGCGACAGAGTCCTTGATCTTTGTTTCGCCGTGGTACAGCCCGGCATTCCAATACATCTGGTAAGCGCCGTCATCCGACTGGACGTAGCCCGACCAGGCATCCCGGGCGACAGGCGGGCTCCATTTCACTACCCGGCCCAGTCTCCAGTCATAGCGCTGGCGCACCTCCACCATATCTTCGTTGTTCTCCCGCATCATAAACGTGGCGTAGCGGCCGTCGTCAGCAAACTGTACGGGCAAAGTGGCGCCATCTGCCTCGCTGATCGGGATCGTTCCTTTCACCGCTCCTTGCAACCGCCGCTCCTCCCCGGTATCCAGGTCGTAGATGACCAGATCGAGGTTTTTCTTCTGCTCCGCTGACCCCACCGCCATCAGCACATATCGGCGGTCGCGGCTAAAGCTGGCGCCGTGCACAAATCCTTTTACGTTTACGGGAACGGCCCACTTGCTCGGTGGCACCTCGGTCCGATCTCCGGGTTCCGTGTAGAAAAAACCGCGCCGGTCCGCCACAAACTCCCCTTTTCCCCGATAGTTGACAACCAGCTGCACCGGGTAGCGTACCAACGTCTTATCTTCCGTGTCATATACAGCGTACAGCGGAATGTGTGGGGCGTCGCATTCGCAAAATTCCTTGTAGCGGTACATCAGCAAAAACCTGCGATCGTCATCCAAGGCGGCCGAGACGAAATAAGGAGCGGAAAACGACGAGAGCTGCCGATTTTGCATTCCGTCCAGCGAGACTTGCCACACCTGGCTGGGAACCATGGCCACGGCTTGAAAGGCCAGCTCGCCATTGATCTCCTTCCCTTTGGCGGTTTTGGCTCCGCCGGCATTCAGCACATACTCGGCGCCAATCCAATCCGCATCCGGCATCTTCGCCAAGGTCGCCAGCACGTGCAGCTGCCGGTCGTGGACCCAGTGAAAGTCCAAGGCAGGCTGCACACGATAAGGAGAAGAGAGGTCCATGGTATGAAGTCGGATTGCTGCTTCCACGCTGGAGCGATCCATCGGCTCCCGGAAGAAAAACGTGTACGCCTGCGGGCCAGCACCCACTACTGTCCGCAGGGGGGAGTGAAGCTGCGGCTCTTCGTCGAGCTGAACCCGCACCTCTTCTTTCATCGCTTCATAGTCAAACGGGATTTCCTCACGCTTCCACTCCACAGCTGCTGGAGGGTCAGCAGGCGGCGATGGAGCAGGCGAAACCGGCTCACCCGCAGGAGGAGGCCCGGATGGCTCCTTCGTACCGGGCAGCTCGCTTGGAGTCGGCGGGCTCGTGGTGCGGGTGCACCCGGTAGCAGCCAAAGCAATTGCCAGAAGCAATGGCCCCCAAGGCAAAAGTCGAAACAAACGCATGAAAAAACCGCCCTTCTGTATATTCGGTTAGAAAAATTTCCCTGCTTCCGTTAGTTAGACGCGGCTCGTGCCGAATTTGTTTCTCGCCCATTAGAAAACCTGGCTGCGCCATGCTTTTTGGCGGAGCCGCGATTGCCCTTATACTGGACAGGAATTTGATACCTTCCTATCTGTATGAAAAAGAGCCTCCCCTGTCCGAATACAGAGAAAGCCCCTCCCTTTTCCAATAGGAACAATGGTCAGTCAAACACGACGCCGTCAAGCACCCCTTCGCGCTTTAGGTACGCACGCAGCCAGCGGTACTCGGCATCCCGCCAGAAGACGTCTTCGGCCACTAGCCTGGCCGTTTCTTGACGGGCCACCTCCAAGGCCTTGTAGTCGCTGAGCAGATCGGCGACCTTGAACTCCGGAACCCCGCTCTGCTTGGTCCCGAAGAAATCGCCCGGTCCGCGCAGCTCCAGATCGCGCTGGGACAGCTCAAAGCCATCCGTCGTCTCGCACATGACGCGCATCCGCTCTTTCCCGATCTCCGATTTGGGGTCGGCGATCAGCACGCAGTAGGACTGCTCCGACCCACGACCCACACGGCCGCGCAGCTGGTGCAGCTGCGCAAGGCCGAAGCGCTCCGCATCGTACACCACCATGTAGGTGGCATTCGGCACGTTTACCCCTACCTCGACGACCGTCGTAGAGACGAGCACCGCGTATTCTCCCGCGAGAAACGCCTGCATCACGGCATCTTTTTCCTTGGCTGGCAAACGACCGTGCATGAGCCCTACGCCAAACTCGGGAAAGACCTGTGTGAGCTGGGCGTGAACGTCGATTGCGTTTTGCACGTCCAGCTTTTCCGACTCTTCGATCAGCGGGCAAATGACGTACGCCTGCCGTCCTTTGCGCAGCTCGTGGCGCATCTGCTCCAGCACGGCCGGAAACTGATCGTGCTTTTTCCAGGTCGTCTCGATCGGCTTGCGGCCAGCCGGCATCTGGTCGATGGTAGAGACGTCCATATCCCCGAAAGCCGTGATCGCCAGCGTCCGCGGAATCGGCGTCGCGGTCATGAACAGCACGTCGGGCGACAGCCCCTTGCTGCGCAGGATGCGGCGCTGCTCGACGCCGAAGCGGTGCTGCTCGTCCGTGATAACCAGGCCCAGTCGGGAGAAGAAGACATCTTCCTGGATCAAGGCATGCGTCCCGACCGCAATGTCGATCAGCCCCATCTGCAGGGAGGAAATGACCTCTCGTCTGCGCTTGGCCGTCAGCGAGCCGGACAACAGCGCCACCTCGATGCCGTGGGGAGACAACAGGCTCGTCAGCGACTGGACATGCTGCTCCGCCAAGATTTCCGTCGGGACCATCAGCGCCCCTTGATACCCTGCCTTGACAGCGGCAATGAGCGCAATTGCCGCGACCACGGTCTTCCCTGAGCCTACATCGCCCTGCAGCAGCCGATTCATGGCGTGCGGTGAGCGCAAATCATCCAAAATTTCTTTCACGACCCGCTTCTGTGCCTCGGTGAGCGGGAACGGCAAAGAGGCGACAAACTGCCGCACCTCTTCCATCGGAATGGACATCGCCACGCCTTCCGTTTGCTGCCGGTTCACCCGGCGCAGCGTCTGCATTTTCAACTGGAACAAAAACAGCTCCTCGAACATGATCCGCCGCCGCGCTTGCCGTCCTTCTTCCGCATTGGCCGGGAAGTGGATGGAGTGAAAGGCTTCGACACGGGGCATCAGCCGATAGCGCTCGACGATGTAGGACGGCAAAATTTCCGGAATCTCCTTGCCGTACTGCCGCAGCGCCTGCTGGATGGACTTGCGCAGCAGGTTGTGCGTGACATCTCCGCCCAGCGGATAGACCGGAGCCAGCTCACCCCGTTTGGCGGCTCGTTCGGAATCCGCCTCGGTCATCTCGCTGACGGTGACTTGCAGCTTGTGCTTGTCCCATTTTCCCGTGATGAGAATTTCCTTGCCCGGAGACAGTTTGTTTTTGACGAACGTTTGATTGAACCAGACGGCAGTGACCACCACCCGGTCCATGACTACCTTGACGGAAATGCGCGATTTGCCTTTTCCATAAAAACGAACAGAGGGTTCGCCGTATACGGTGCCCGCCAGCGTGACCCTCTCTCCGTCTTTTACCTCTGTCAAATCGCGCACGCGGTAGTCTTCGTAGCGAGTCGGGAAGTACTCCAGCAAGTCTCCGATACTGTGAATTCCCAACCCGGCAAAAGCTTTGGCCCGCTCTTCCCCTACCCCGTGCAGCTGGGAGAGCGGAGCTTCGTATGCCGTAGTCACTGCTTGTCGATCCTCACGCCGAAAATTTTGGCTTCGATTTGGCGTCCGGTCTGGGTAGCGGCCAATCCGCCCTGGGCCGTCTCCTTGAGCGCCGTCGGCATTGAGCATCCGATGCGGTACATCGCTTCGATGACTTCATCGGTAGGGATGACGCTCTTGATTCCGGCCAAGGCCATGTCAGCCGCCACCGTCGCGATTGCGGCACCCATTGCGTTGCGTTTGACGCAAGGCACCTCCACCAGTCCGGCTACGGGGTCACAAACCAGACCGAGCATGTTTTTCAGAGCAATCGCTACCGCCTGGGCCGATTCCTCCGGCGTCCCGCCCGCCATTTCCACGATCGCTGCCGCCGCCATCGCCGTGGCCGAGCCGACCTCCGCCTGGCAGCCGCCCGCAGCGCCCGAAATGAACGCGTTGTTGGCGATGCAGTAACCGATCGCCCCGGCAGTAAACAAGAAATGAACCATCTCTTCCCGAGTCGGCTGCAGCTTGTCGGACACCGCGAACAGCGTCCCCGGCACAATCCCGCAAGCTCCAGCGGTAGGCGTAGCCACGATCGTCCCCATCGCCGCATTGACTTCGTTGACCGCGACCGACATGGAGACCGCGTTCAGCAAGGTTGGCCCGGAGAGAAAGGGCTTGTCTTTCATATAGGTTTGCAGCTTTTTCGCGTCGCCGCCCGTCAGCCCGCTGTGCGAGCGAATATCTTCTTCCAGGCCGCGGCGCACCGCTTTTTCCATGACATCCAGGTTGGCGTACATGTCCTTCATGATATCCTCTCGGCTGCGCTGGGACACTTCCATCTCAGCCTCGATCATCACCTGGGAGATTTTCTTCCCCTGTGATTCCGCCAATTCCACCAGTTCAGCTACGTTGCGAAACATGTCGCGCGTTCACTCCTCTACTCCCGCAATTTTCGTGTGGGCAAAAGTCAGCATTCTTCTAGTTCAACGAAAGCAGGGATACATCAAATACGTGCGGAATCTGCCGGATTTCCTCCAGGACTTCCGCAGAGACCGGTGCATCTGTCTCGATCGCCATCAGCGCCCGGGAACCGCGGTCATGCCTGGAGACCTCCATCAGTCCCACGTTGATCCGGTGCTCGGTCAGCACCTTGGCTACTGCGGCGATCATCCCGAAGCGGTCCTCGTGCAGCACCAGCAGCGTCGGACTGTCGAAGCCGAGCTGCAGGCCGAAGCCGTTGATCTCCAGGACCTCGATCTTTCCGCCGCCGATCGAAACGCCGACGATCTCGGTCGCTCCGTCAACGTCAGACAGTTTGATTCGCGCCGTATTCGGATGCTCGGTCAAGACGTCGGACGTGAGCAGATCGACTTCCATTCCCGCCTTTTCGGCGATGATCAGCGAGTTTTTCAGGCGCAGGTCGGATGTGTCAAAATCCAGGATTCCGGCGACAGTCGCGACGTCGGAGCCGTGACCCTTGTACGTCTTGGCGAACGATCCGTAAAACGTGATCTCCGCGAGCTTCGGCTGTTTGCCGAACAGCTTGCGGGCCACCCTGCCGATACGTGCGGCACCTGCTGTATGTGAGCTGGACGGTCCAACCATGATTGGACCGATAATATCAAATACGCTTTTGTACTTCAACCGGTTCTCCTCCTGATATCGCAAGGGGTTACACAAGATTCACTCTCATTGTATCCTACCCGATGTGAAAGCGCTACGAAGAATATCTTCCGGGAGCATTCCGGCCATTTGAAAACCTGGCTACGCCATGCCTTTTGGCGGAGACGCGGCTGCCCTTATACCGGATCGAAATTTTATCCTGTCTGTACGAGAAAAACCTCCCTGATGGCCGGGGAGGTTTTCATCCTATGCCTTTACCATTACAATTCCCAGAAGTCCCGGACCCGCATGCGTACCGATGACGGGACCGATCTCTTCCAGGTGCGAATCGACGACCTGAAATTCCTGCTTGATCCTCGCCGAGATCTCCGTCGCCATATCCAGTGCACTGCTGTGCAGCACCGCCGTTTTGACCGGTTTTCCCCCCGCGTACTCCTGCAAGGTTTCCAGGACGCGATTCAACGCTTTTTTCGTTCCCCGCACCTTGTCGTACGCGCTGACGTAGCCCGCGGGATCGAGCGTCAGGATCGGCTTGATGTTCAGCAGCGAGCCGATGACCGCCGACGCGCGGCCGATTCGCCCGCCCTTTTGCAAGTATTCCAGCGTGTCGACGATGAAGTAGACCTGCACTTCGTCCAAATAGCGGTCGATCATGTCGAGAATCTGCTGCTTGCTTTTTCCTTCCCGCGCTGCCCTTGCCGCCTCCACGCAGATCATTCCATGTACGTAGGAGGCCTTGCGCGAGTCGATGACAGTGATGTCGATGCTTTCATCCAGCATGGACTTGGCGATCATGGCAGACTGATAGGTGCCGGACAAAGCCGAGGACAGGATAATGGCGATGATTTGCACGTCATCCCCGTACTGTTCGTGAATCGCTTTGTACGCTTCCGCAAACTCCAGCGGCGAAGGCTGGGAGGTAGTGGGCAGCACACTCGATTCCTTCAGCTTTTCAAAAAAAGCAGAGGATGAGATGGTGACTCCGTCCAGATACGTCTGCGGCCCGAACATGACCTTCAGCGGCACGGCCACAATCCCCAGCGATTGCCGCACAGACGCATCAATATCGGACGCGCTGTCGGTAAGAATCACGATTGGCATGCAACAGAGCTCCTCTCACAATTACTCCACAGAAAAAATAAACGGATACAAGGGCTGGCCGCCTTCCTGGATCTCCACTTCCACATCCGGAAACGCCTCCGCCAATGTCTGCTCCAGCTCTTCTGCCTGCTTCTCGGTCGCGCCTTCTCCCACAAACACGGTAACGATCTCGGCATCTTCGTCCACCATATGCGTCAGGAGGGCCGCAGCGCTTTCCATCAGATCGGGACCGGCTGTGACGATTTCCTTTTCGGCAATCCCGATGTAGTCGCCCTCCTTGATCGTGACCTCGCCCATTTGCGTGTCGCGGACCGCGTGCGTGACCATTCCTGTCTTCACCGAACCGATCGCTTTCTCCATCGCTGCGAGATTCGCATCCGGCGCTGCAGCCGCATTGAAAGCGACGAGCGCTGCCATGCCCTGCGGAATGCTTTTCGCCTTGACGACGGAGACGGAGGCCTCGGACAGCTCCGCCGCCTGCTCCGCGGCCATGACGATATTGCTGTTGTTCGGGAGGATGATGATGTGCTCTGCGTGCAGTCCCTGAATCGCTTTCAGGAAGTCCTCCGTGCTCGGATTCATCGTCTGCCCGCCTTCTACGACGACGTGCACACCCATGCTTCGCAAAATCTTGGAGATCCCTTCGCCAGCCGCTACAGCGATCAATCCGTAGGCGAGGGACGCGGTTCCCCGCTGGACCGCGGCCGTTTCCTGCCCTTTTCGCTCTTCCGCTTTGAGGATGTTGGCATGTTGTTCCCGCATGTTTTCGATTTTGATCCGATGCAGGCTTCCGAACTGCTGCGCGTATTGCAGCACGCTGCCTGGATGCTCGGCGTGAATATGGACTTTCACGACCTCATCGTCCGAGACCACCAGCAAGGAATCCCCCATCTGGTCCAGCTGGCCGCGAAACAGCCCTTCTGAAAACGGCTTTTTGTTCGGCTCCGTGCTTCCTGCGATGTGGACCATGAACTCGGTGCAGTAGCCGAACCGGATATCCTCCGTTTTCATGTGGATTTGCGCATGCTGCTCGCGTACCAGCTCGTCCAGATCCTCTTCCCGGATCGAGGGCTTTTGCTGGTGCGCCAGATCGTCGACAGCCTCTCCTCTGAGCGCGCGCAAAAATCCTTCGTATATAAACAGCAGGCCTTGGCCGCCCGAATCGACGACGCCGACTTCCTTCAGCACAGGCAGCATCTCTGGCGTGCGCAGCAAGGTGGCCTGCGCCTGTTCATACGTTTTCTCCATGACCGCGACGATATCGTCCGACGTGCGGGAAGCCCGGACAGCAGCCTCGGCTGCCTCCCGGGCGACCGTGAGAATCGTCCCTTCGACGGGCTTCATGACGGCCTGATAGGCGGAGTCTACCCCGGATTTGAATGCCTCGGCAAACTGGCGGGCATCTGCGACATCCTTTCCGCTCACCGCTTTGCTGAAGCCACGGAACAGTTGCGACAAAATGACGCCGGAGTTGCCGCGGGCACCCATCAAGAGGCCTTTGGCCAAGGCGGAAGCCGCTTCCGAGACACGCGGGGATTCCCTGCGGGACAGCTCCTCCACCCCCGATGTCAGCGTCAGATTCATGTTCGTTCCAGTGTCTCCATCGGGTACGGGAAAGACGTTGAGCCCATCCACCACTTTGACGTTATCGGACAAAAGCTTTGCCCCCAGGTAAACCATCCGGCTAAAAAGCACGCCATCAAGACGCGTATGTACCAACTGATGTTCCTCCTTATTATGTATCCCTGTCTGTACGTACTCCCTGCACGAAGATGTTCACGGCAGAGACGTCGATTCCGACTGTTTGCTCCAAGGTGTAGCGGACGCGGCGTTGCACGCTTGCGGCCACTTCGGAAATTTTCACGCCATAGCTGACGATAATGTGCATGTCCAACGTCACTTCGCCATTTTGGTTGTGAACGACGACCCCTTTGCTCAGGTTGTCTCGTCCCAAAAGCTCGGCAATCCCGTCTTTCAACGCTTTTCGTGGAGACATGCCGACGAGGCCGAACACTTCCATGGCCGCGCCTCCCGCAATCCGTGCGATCACTTCTTCTGTCACATCAATTTTCCCCAAAGGGGTACTCATTTCAACTGTCATGCAAGGACTCCTCCTCTTTTCAACAGCTTGATCGCTTGGTATGTATACATGCTTCCCATAATTCTACACTAACCCATAGGAGAAATGAAGCGTTTTGTCGAATCGGAAAGGAAGGAAGGAAGTGAAGGCTTTTCCACATGTCAAGTATTGCAATTGACAGCCTGCCTATGCTACTATGGTTGAGTATTTGTATTTCCCATTTGGGGAATCCCGTTTAGATGCAACAAGGAGGTGGATCGTAATGGCACGTCGTTGCTTTGTAACTGGTAAATCTGCTAAAGCTGGAAACGCTCGCTCCCACTCCATGCGCGCAACTCGCCGCACTTGGGGTGTTAACGTACAAAAAGTGCGCATTCTTGTAAACGGAAAACCGAAGCGCGTTTATGTAAGTACCCGAGCACTGAAATCCGGACTCGTAACTCGCGTGTAGTCTTGTCTGCAACGCGAAAAAAAGCACCCTCGAGGTGCTTTTTTGCATTTCTCAGGCGTTCCGCTCTTTCCCTCAGGGGCCTTTTGGCGAGGCCGTCATTTTTTCTTGTTGAACGCCTCTATGATGCCGCGAATCATGCCACCTAGGAACTTCGGCAACTTGATGGTGTAAAACCGCATGATACCCCTCCTCACCGAAATTACTTCACATGATACAGAAACCAGCCCGCCCCCATGAGAGCCAACGCTAACAGGCTATACCAAACCCACGGAGGTGCCGTGTACAGGAAAATGGTGATACCTCCGACAGCCAACGCAACCCCGAGAACACGTCGCAAGGCGCCCCCCTGTCGCAGGCGATAGGAGCGCAATCCCATTCATACTGCACCTCCTTCAGGTGTTCTCCCAAACGTGCATATTACATCATATTCTGCTGTCGGATAAACATGTATCCTGCCGGGCGAAAAAATGAATGGCCGCCTCCAGCCCGTATGAATGCCAGAAAAACAAGGAAATGATCAACAAAAAATCAGGCAACAATTTTTGCTGCCTGATTACCTTATGCGCACATTCTCGACAATATGCGTGTCCCTGCTACGCCAAACGGTCTCTTGCCGGAAACAACAGCGAGGACGCGCTTGTCATCACGACCGTCAGCACCGCTCCGGCAATCACCATTTCCGGCAGCAGGTATGTGATGTTGTACACGAAAGAATACAAGGCCACAGGCGTCCCCTGGGGAGCGTATTCGCCAAACCAGACGATCCCGGAGACGAAGTGGCAGACGAAGCGCCCCAGCACCCCGATAAGCAGCCCGCTCCACATCACCGCGATGCGGCTTTTTTTCGACTCAAAGCCGGACAGGCTCACCAGCCCGGAAAGTCCCAATGCGCCAAACGCAAGCGGATAATCCAGCAGCAGCTGAACCGGATTCACGACCGTGCTGCCGAACAAGAGCTGCAGCACGCCCACTGCCAGTCCCGTAATTACCCCGGCCCACAAGCCCCGCCGTACCGCGATCAGTGCGATCGGCACCATGACCAGCGAGACCGAGCCGCCCTGCGGCATCTCGAATACCTTAATCAGGCTGAAGACCAGCGCCAGCGCCGCCATCATCGCCATTTCCAACAACGTGATCAATCGCATGCGATCCAACGTCATTCACTCCTTTTCATCCTATCCCGATCTATAATAGCAAACAATCTGGCAACTACGGTCGCCGCTCCCTGATTCTAGCCCAAGTGCGAAGGACCTGTCAAAAAAGAAAAGCCGCGAGCTGTAGGCACAGCCGCGACTCAATGCTCTAGCGGACTTTCTCCAGGAACTGCTTGGCCCGCTCGCTCTTCGGACTTCGGAAAAACTCCTGAGGAGGTGTCTCCTCCACCAGCTTGCCGTTGTCGATAAACAAAATCCGATCGGATACTTCTTCGGCAAACCGCATTTCGTGCGTCACGATCGCCATCGTCATACCGGTGTGCGCCAGGCCCTTCATGACCTCCAGCACTTCCTTGACCATCTCGGGATCGAGAGCGGAGGTAGGCTCGTCGAACAGCATGATTTGCGGTTCCATGACGAGGGATCGCGCGATGGCCACACGCTGTTTTTGCCCCCCGGACAGGCGGGACGGATACACATCCGCCTTGTCCGACAAGCCGACACGGCCGAGCAGCTCTCTCGCCTTTGACTCCGCCTCTGCCTTGGACATTCCCTTGACCTTGATCGGGGCATAGGTCAGATTGTTCAGCACGGTCATATGGGGAAAGAGATGAAAGTGCTGAAACACCATCCCGATTTTTTGCCGGACTTTCAGTACATCCGCTTTGGGGGCTGTAATGTCCTCCCCGTCGATGGTGACTCTGCCGGTCGTGGGCACTTCCAGCAGATTCATGCAGCGCAGCAGAGTCGACTTCCCGGAGCCGGACGGACCGATGATCGCGACGACCTCTCCTTTCCCGATCTCCGTAGAAATGCCCTTCAACACTTCGAGCTGTCCAAACGATTTGGTAATGTTGTCGATCTTAATCACTGCGCCTCATCCTCCTCTCCAGCATGCGCGCCACCCAGGTCAGGATCATGACCATGACGTAGTACAGGACACCGGCGATGATATACGGCTCAAAGTACCGGAAGATGGTGCCTTTGACCACGTTCGCGTTTTGCAGGATGTCGGCGAGGCCGATCGTGGAGACGAGAGCCGATTCCTTCAGCAGCGCGATCGTCTCGTTGACCAGCGCAGGCAGGATGTTTTTGACCCCCTGCGGCAAAATGATGTCCAGCATCATCCGGCGGTATGGAATGCCGAGCGCTTTGGCCGCTTCCCACTGCCCCTTGTCCACCGCGAGAATGCCCCCGCGGATCGTCTCGGAAATGTACGCGCCGGAGTTCAGCGTGAACGTCAACACAGCCGCTTCCAGCTGGGAGATGTTATAACCGGTCAGCTGCGGCGTCGCAAAGTAGACGAAGGTCAGCTGCAAAATCAGCGGCGTGCCGCGAAATACGGACGTATAAGCGACCGCCAGCCAATTCAGCGGACCGAATTTGGAGATCTTGATGAGGGCCAGGATGGAACCCCAGATAAACCCTAAAATCACCGAAATCAGCGTGACGAGTAATGTTACCTTTATCCCATTCAAAATGAAAGGGATATAGGGCACAATCTGTCCAAAATCCAAATCCATGCCCGTACCCACCCCTTTCTGTCAATCGTGTAGCTGTTTGTCTTTGCCGTACCCGGCGATTATTGGCCGAACCATTTTTTGATCAGCTTGTCCATTTCTCCGTTTTCCTGCATCTCTTTGATCACCTTGTTGAACTCCTCTACATGAGGCGATCCTTTCGGGAAGGCGATCGCAGAGCCGTTTTTCTCGTCGGATTGGATCGTGGTGTACTGCAGGCCCGGGTTGCTCTCTACGAAGCCTTTCGCCACGGTATCCTCGAGGATGGCGGCATCTACGCGTCCCGTTTTCACTTCCTCAACGATTTCCCCCGTTTTGTTCAGGGAAGTGATTTGCAGACCGGGTGCCGTCGAAGTCGCCAGCTCCTTCGCAGCGGATTCCTGGATGGAACCCAGCTGTACCGCTATCTTTTTGCCTGCGAGCTGCTCCGGCTTCGTCAGGCTGCTCTCCTTCTTGGTCACGATCGTATTTTTCGCGTCATAGTAGATCGTGGAGAAATCGACGTTCTTCTCGCGGTCAGGAGTCGGCGTCATTCCTGCCATGACGAAGTCCGCACGGTTGGTTTGCAGTGCCGGGACCAGTCCGTCGAAGTTCATGTCGGTTACCTTTACTTCATACCCGAGTTTTTTTCCGATGTAGTTGGCAATGTCCACGTCGAACCCTACGATTTCGTCCTTGCCGCTGGACAGGTCGTGGAATTCATACGGCTTGTAATCCGCAGATGTAGCCATGTTCAATACCTTTGTGCCACCGCTCGCCTGACCGGATTGCGGTGTCCCCGCAGGCTGGCCGGTGCCGGGCTGATTGCCTGTGCCGCACCCTGCCAGAACGGCTGCAGCCAGGAGGGAAGTGAATGCGAGAGAAACGAGCGATTGTTTTTTCATAATGGTACCCCCGTTAGGATTGTAGTTAGCATCAGCGAAGAAATGATGTCTGAAACAAGTAGATTGCATGAATGAAAAACTTATATTTATACAGCATAATGATTATTTTAATCATTAGCTGAACAATTTCAATCTTTTTTTAGCCATATCTCAAATATCCAATTTACTGAATTTTATTTACAAATAAATAGAGTGGTGGTTTTTCCTGTCCGTTGTAGTATGTCCGGATTGGGCAATTTCTCCGCAGAATGCCGATTTTTCTCTGGCGAAAAGCCTGGCAAAGACTTATAGTGCATATGAAATCAACTTTGAGGAGGAAGTATGATGGCCCAAAATTGGACTTCCTATTTTCAAGAAAAGCTCCCCGAGGTGCTCGAGGAGCTGCGGACATATGTAGAAATGGAGACGCCCACCCAGAACAAGGAGGCGGTGGACAAGCTGGGAGAATTCATCGCTGGCCGCTTCCGCTCTCTCGGCTGCAGGGTCGACATCATCCCGCAGCAGATATACGGAAACCAGCTGCGCATCGAGTTCGGCGAAGGGGAGGAGCAGGTCCTGGTGCTCGGCCATTTCGACACGGTAAAGGAAGTCGGCACGCTCGCCCGCGAGCCATGGAAAGTCG
Source organism: Brevibacillus brevis (assembly GCF_031583145.1). NCBI lineage: Bacteria > Bacillati > Bacillota > Bacilli > Caryophanales > Paenibacillaceae > Brevibacillus > Brevibacillus brevis. Next base: position 3,710,249 of record NZ_CP134050.1, read on the forward strand.
TGGACGGCCGTGCATACGGTCCGGGGACGTACGACATGAAGGCCGGCATCGTCTTTTGCTACTATGCCTTGAAGGCGATTGTGGAGCATAACATCCCCTTGCCAAAAAAACTCGTCTTTTTCTGGAATACGGATGAGGAAATCGGGAGCGTGTCGTCGGAGCGGTGGATCCGGGAAGAGGCCAGACGGAGCACATGCGCGCTGGTCATTGAGCCTGCCGCAGGAGATGGCTCGCTGAAGACCAGCCGAAGTGGCGGAGGAGAATTTCTGCTGAAAGTGACGGGCAGGGCTGCCCACGCGGGGAACGACCACGCCTTGGGCGTCAACGCCATCGAAGAGATCGCACACCACGTCCTTTCCATCCAGTCTTTTACAGACTATGCGGCAGGCTCGACGCTCTCGGTGGGAACGATCCGGGGCGGCAGCGTCTCCAACGTCGTCCCGGACTATGCGGAGGCGGAAATTGATGTGCGGATCCGCAAAAGCCAGGAGGCTGCGCGGATTACTGCTCTCATGCATGGACTCGCGCCGATCCTGCCCGGTGCCCGGCTGGTCGTGGAAGGCGGCATCAGCAAACCGCCGATGGAGAGAACCAGCGGAACCGAGCGACTGTTTTCGCTCGCCCAGGAGCAAGCCCGCCTGGAGGGACTCACGCTGACGGAACGAGCCGTAGGCGGAACGAGCGACGGGAACTTCGCGGCAGACGAAGGCACACCGACTCTCGACGGGCTAGGACCTGTCGGGGACGGCGCCCACGCTTCCCATGAGCACATCGTGATCGATGCCGTTCCCGGCCGCATCGCCGTCCTTCTGCGTCTGCTTAGCAGCTTGTAAGGTTTGGATTGCCCTCCGCCGCGAAAACGGCGGAGTTCTTTTGCTCTACTTTTTGCGGGGGCATCATATATATATCTATCGAGCGAAAGGAGTTGAGAAGATGGAGACCGCAAAGCCGCTTCCTAGCAATCCGGTTGGATTTTGGCGCCGTCTGGGGGCCAGCCTGCTGGACGGATTGATCATCGGGATCCCCCTTGCCCTTATCTCTTACCTGCTTACCGGCGATACGGAAGGGAACCTGTTTACCAACCTGCTATCGTTTCTGTACAGCCTGCTTTTGCCCGTCTTCTGGTACGGATACACCGTCGGAAAGCGAATCATGGGCGTGCGGATCGTCAAGCTGAACGGGGAGCCCGTGGGAATCGGCACGATGCTGCTGCGTATCGTGATCGGGATCTGGCTGATCTATTCCGTGACGCTCGGCATCGGGGCGATCATCAGCGCCATCATGGTCGGCGTCCGCGAAGACAAGCGCGCCATTCACGATCTGGTGGCGGGCACGTACGTCACCTCCGATCAGCCGTAATGCAGCGGCCGCTCACCGAAAGCGATATGGATGCCACGAAAATTAGAAAACCTGGCTTCGCCAGCTTGGCGGAGCCGCGGTACCCAAAGGGCACAAGTCTCTCTATCTCACTGTGTTCGAAGTCTCGCTATGTTGCCCTTATACCGGATAGGAATTTTATAAATTCCTATCTGTACGACGAAAGCCACCCCTCTTGCCTGAAGGGTACCTCCCATTGTTTTGTGCGATCCAACATGGGGGCTTCTTCAGGCATATAAAGGATGGCTTTTTTATCTGGAGATCTGTGGCATCAACCGCGAATAGCAGCAATCGCCTGGGTGCGGTCTGCCTGGTTGAATACGGCGCTGCCGGCCACCAGGACCGTAGCTCCCGCTTCTTCGCACAGACGCGCTGTCTCGGCGTTCACGCCGCCGTCAATCTCGATCTCGACGTGGCCGAGGCCGCGCTCATCCAGCATGCGGCGGAGCTCCTTGACCTTGGGCAGCACATTGTGAATGAATTTCTGCCCGCCAAATCCGGGATTGACGGTCATCAGGAGCACGATGTCCACATCCGAAAGGACATGCTCGATCGTCCCCAGCGGCGTAGCCGGGTTCAGGACCACACCGGCCTTGATCCCCTGTTCTTTGATCAGGTAAATCGTCCGGTGCAGATGGCGGCACGCTTCCTGATGCACGGTGATCCAGTCCGCTCCGCTCTTCGCGAATTGCGGAATGTAGCGGTCCGGCTCCTCGATCATCAGGTGAACGTCGAGCGGCAGTTTGGTCACGGGGCGAATCGCCTCGACGATCAGCGGTCCGATCGTAATATTCGGCACGAAATGTCCGTCCATGACATCGACGTGAATCCAGTCTGCCCCTCCCCGTTCGACATCCAGAATCTCTTCTCCCAGTTTGGCGAAGTCAGCCGACAGGATCGAAGGCGCGATTTTTACCATGGTTTATTCCTCCGTTGATATTCTTTCAGCTCATCTCGGAATTGCAAGTAATGGTCATACCTCTCTTGACTCAGCTCCCCGGCAGCCACTGCCTCCTGCACGGCGCAGGACGGCTCGCTGACGTGCAGGCATCCCCGAAACTTGCAGCCGGCGGAACGATCCGCGAAATCCCGGAACGCTTCCGCCAGACCCAGCTCGTCCAAACCGTTAAACTCAAGCGAGCTGAAGCCCGGGGTATCTGCCACATAGCCGCCGCCTTCCAGCGGAATCAGCTCGACGTGACGGGTCGTATGCTTTCCGCGCCCGAGCTTTTCGCTGACATCCCCAGTCTGCAGGCTCATTCCCGGAAACAGCGCGTTGATCAGAGAGGATTTGCCGACACCGGACTGACCGGCGAAGACGGAAATGCGGTCATGCAGGACGTCCCTGACTTCGGATATGCCCCGCTGCTGCTTCGTCGACGTCGGGATGACGGTATACCCGATCGCTTCGTATTTCTGCACGATCGCCGCGACTTCTTCCTCCGTTGCATGATCGGCCTTGGACAAAACGATGACAGAGTCGATCCCCGCATGCTCCGTATGCACCAGAAACTTGTCGAGCAGCAGGGCGCTAAACGCCGGCTTGAACATGGAAAAAACCAGTACGGCCTGATCCACGTTGGCGATAGGCGGGCGAACCAGCTCGCTGGTCCTCTCGCCCACCTCCATGACGTAGCCCTCTTCTTCACTGATCGCATCGTAGACGACCCAGTCGCCTACGAGCGGATTCACTTTGGCTCCCTTTTTCTTGAAAAGCCCGCGAGCACGACAGCTGAAAATCCTGCCTTCATCCGCTACGTAGTAAAACCCGCTCAATGCTTTCACAATCCGTCCTTCTGGCATTCATGTCCCTCCACCTGATTATGGCAAGCTGCTGTACGAAATCGGAATGGTCTGGTATTCCACGTAATTGTTTGTCGCCGGATCCTTCTTGAACACTTTGATGACTGCATCTTTTTGCGGAGACATGACTACCGGTATGTCATAATCCTTGCTCTCGGCAATCTGCTCCTTGTACACGCCCGATGTGTCTCCACGGGCGTCGCTTACATCGATTCGAATGTCAGCGGTCTCTCCCGGCACGATTTCGACGTAGACCGGCACGTTGGCCAGCTTGGCGTCCTGCGGGTACTGGCCATTGCTCACCGTGAGCGGGATCGCTACTCCTTTTTGCACGTCCATGCCCGCATCGTACGGATGGGTCGAGAGCACGATGCCGGCCTTGTCTGTCGTGTAGGAAGGCTCTTCCTTGATATCGCCGATCGCGAGGTTGTACTTGAACAGTTCGACTCGCGCCTGCTCCATCGTTTTCCCGATGACATTCGGCATTTTCACGTACGATTTCCCTTTGCTGACCGTCACCTTCACAGTCTGCTTGCCCGGATACACTTTCGTATTCGCATCCGGCGACTGGCCGATTACCATGCCTGCCTCTGCCTTGTCGTCCTCGACCTCTTCATAGGTGATCAGTTCCGGCTTGAAGCCCAATTGCTTCAGCGTCTGCTCGGCTACCGCGCGCGAGGAGGACACGAGGTTCGGCATGTCGATCGCCTCCTGCCCCTTGCTGACGTAAAGCGTGACAGTCGCCTTTTCCTTCAGCCGCATCGGCGGCGCCGGATCTTGCCTGATGACCATGCCCTTCTCTATCGTGTCGTTGGCTTCCTCTACGATATTCGCCACCAGGTTGGCATCCTCGATCTTTTTCTGCGCCAGGCTGACTTCGATTCCTTCCACATAAGGGACCTGCACTTCCGGCACCGAAGGGAAGACGTTCAGGAGGAAGTTGAACCCGAAGAAACCAAGGACCAGGAACAAGCCGATCCCTACGACCCAAAGCAGGGTTTTCACCCACCATTTGCGCTTGGGCTCCTGCTCCTCTTCCTCATCGCGCGGACTTTCATAACGGCTCCGCGAACCGCCGACCGTCCTCCCGCCATTGTGGTTGTCGAGCATGTCCTGCGTGATGATCGGCACCACGCGCGTCATCTCCTCGTCCTCGGGGAACGTCAGCTTTTCCTCGTTCAACCGCTCCGGAAAAAGACACGTCTCCAAATCTTCAAGCATTTCGCGAGCGGAAGCATAGCGCAGGAACGGATCCTTTACCAACGCTTTGAGAATGACGTTTTCCACGCTTTGCGGGATAGCAGGGTTCACTTGCCGAGGCTCCGGCAGCGGCTCCTGCAAATGCTTGAGAGCGACAGAAATCGGCGAATCGCCGGAAAACGGCAGCTCGCCCGTCACCATCTCATACAGCACAATCCCGAGCGAGTAGATGTCCGACTTCTCCCCCGTGATGCCCCCTCTGGCCTGCTCCGGGGAAAAGTAATGAACGGACCCAAGCATCGCATTCGTGTGCGTGATCGTCGTGGAAGTGACCGCCCTCGCAATCCCGAAGTCGGTGACCTTCACCCGCCCGTTTTTCCCGATCATGATGTTGTGCGGTTTAATGTCCCGGTGAATGATCTGATTCTGATGGGCGTGATCAAGCGCGTCGCATATTTGTGCAGCGATTCTCACAGCTTCTTCCACAGGCAAAGCCCCACGCTGGATAATCAGTTCCTTGAGCGTGTAGCCTTCTATGTATTCCATCACCATGTAATGGGTATCGCCTTCCTGCCCGACGTCGTACACCCCGACCACATTGGGGTGAGACAGGCTTGCCACCGCCTGCGCTTCCCGTCTGAACCGGTTGACGAAGTCTTCATCCCCGCCGAATTGGGAACGCAGCACTTTCACCGCTACTGGACGATTTAGTATCAAATCTTTGGCTTTGTACACGATAGCCATACCGCCCCCGCCTACACGGGCCTCCAATTGGTATCGCCCTCCAAGCCGTTGACCTTCCATCTCTCTCACCCCTCTTTCCTACTGGCGTCGGGCATGTTGCGGACAGCTACCAGCGTGATATTGTCCTGCCCTCCTGCGGCCAATGCTTCCTGCACCAAGCCTTCTACTTTCTCCTGCAGCGACGTCGGCTTCCGCAGCCACTCTTCCATGACGGAAGGCGGAACTTTATCGCTAAGTCCGTCCGAGCAGATCAAGACGACATCGCCCGGTGCCCATTCGAACTGGTCCAGGTCGACGAGCACATCCGGCTCCGTCCCGAGAGACCGCATGATCACGTTGCGGTGGGGATGGACAGCCGCTTCTTCGGCCGTGATCTGTCCGCTTTTCACCAGCTCGTTCACCAGCGAATGGTCCTCCGTCTTCATGACCAGGCCATCGGCGCCGAATTTGTACAGCCGGCTGTCGCCGATATGCGCCGTAATCACCGTGCTTGGCCGAAACAAGGCTGCGATCGTCGTCGTTCCCATTCCGCTGCATTCCGGGTGCTCCAAGGCGTACTCGTACACTTCCTTGTTGGCGAGCAGGACGGAGTTCATCAAATACTCTCGCAGGTCCGCCCCTTCCAGCTCTCCATCGATGTGACGCAGTTCTTTTACTATTCGCTCAACGGCAAGGCGGCTGGCGATCTCACCAGCCTCGTGGCCGCCCATTCCGTCAGCCAAAACAGCCAGGGCGCGTCCGTTCGCGTCTGCCTCACAGGCATAGTAGTCCTCGTTTACGGAACGGACGTGGCCCACATGGGATTTCATTGCAATTTCCATGGTATCACCCCACGGTTTCTTTAGCGTGTTGTGCCCTCAGCTGTCCGCACGCGGCTGCGATGTCGCTGCCGTGCTCGCGTCTGATGGTCACATTGATTCCCTTGTCCTCCAGGATGCGTTTGAATTGGAAAATCTCATTGCGCGGCGTGCGGACATAATCGCGCTCCGGCACGTAGTTGACAGGAATCAGGTTGACATGGCAAAGCATGTCGCCAATCAGATCCGCCAATTCTTCCGCGTGGTGCGGCTGATCGTTCTTGCCACCGAACAGACCGTATTCAAAGCTGATCCGCCGACCTGTCTTGTTGATGTAGTGACGGCACGCTTCCATCAGCTTTTCAAGCGGGAAGCCGCGGTTGATCGGCATGAGCTGCGTTCTCAGCTCCGTGTTGGGAGCATGCAGGGAAATGGCGAGGTTGACTTGCCCGCCCCGTTCGGCGAACTCGTAAATTTTCGGTACGATTCCGCTGGTCGAGACAGTGATATGCCGCGCGCCGATGTTCAAGCCGCGGTTGTCGTTGATGACGGACAAAAAGGCCATCAGGCTCTCGAAGTTCTCAAACGGCTCCCCGATCCCCATCACGACCACGTGGCTGACACGCTCTCCTTCTTCGTCGAGCTTGCGCTGGGCCATCAAGACCTGGGAAACGATCTCTCCCGCGTCCAGGTTGCGCTTGAGCCCGCCTAGCGTGGACGCGCAGAACGTACAGCCGATTCGGCAGCCGACCTGCGTGGTCACGCAAATGCTGTTTCCGTAATTGTGGCGCATGATGACTGTTTCGATGGCGTGGCCATCCACCAGCTGAAACAAAAACTTGATCGTGCCGTCTTGGGACTGCTGGTGCATGATTTCTTTCAGCGGATCGATCCGGAAGGTGTCCTCCAGCTTTTGGCGCAGGTCCTTGGACAGATTGCTCATCTCCTCGAAAGAAGAGACGCGCTTCACGTACAGCCAGTCAAAAATCTGCTGGGCGCGAAACGGTTTGTCTCCCGCTTCCACCAGCCATTGCTTCATTTCGTCTTGCGTCAAACTGTAAATGAGCGGCTTTTCGCCCGTAAATGTCGTAATCGGCATGCTGTTTTCACATCCTCAAGTTCATGGCTTGCATAAATCGTCATTTAATCATTGTAACTCGCAAACGTCCACGCTTCAAACGGTTTTGCCATCCAGCCAGGAAATGCGTCGCTTTTCCTAGTGTAAACCATTCCGAACACATGCAAACAAAGGCAAGGGAGTGGCACGATCCCGAAGGCGCGCCACCCCCATTATTCTTACCCTTTTCGCTTCAAACGGGCTATGAAAAAACCGTCACTGTCAAAGTGATGCGGCAAGATTTGAATAAACGCGCCGGACTCGTCCACTTTTGCCCGCACATTCTGCGGCAAGTCGTCTTGGAGCGTGGAATCGAGCACAAACTCGGGATGCCTGTCGACGAAACGGCGAACGACATCCTGATTTTCCATCGGTTCCACCGTACACGTACTGTAAACGAGGGTTCCCTCTGGAGCCAGCATGGAAGAGAGGCCCGCAAGCAGCTGGTATTGCAGCTGCGCAATCGAGCGCACGTCTTCCGGCGACTTGTTCCACTTCAAATCCGGCTTGCGGCGGATGACGCCAAATCCCGTGCATGGCGCATCCAGCAAGATCCGGTCAAACATCCCCAGCCCTTTGTCCGGGAGGTCGAGCGCATCGGAGACGATCGGCTCGATGATGGAAATCCCCAGCCGCTCGGCTGCATGGGCAATCAGATCGCGCTTGTGGGGATGCACGTCGTTGGCAATAATTTCTCCGCGATCCCCCATGAGCTCGGCCAGGTGAGTCGTCTTCCCACCGGGTGCAGCGCAAGCGTCCAGGACGCGCATGCCCGGCTTGGGAGACAGCGCCGGAGCGACCAGCATCGAGCTTTCATCCTGCAAGGTGTAGTAGCCTTCCTTGAACCACCGAGTCCCGGCAGCGTGACCGCCGCCTGCGAGCACGAGTCCCTGCTCGCTCAAAGCTGATTCTTTGGCCTCGTGTCCTTCCTCCCTCAGTCGCGCTACCAGCTCGTCCTTCCCGATCTTAAGCGTGTTCACCCGCAAAGACGTATGGGGCGCCCGATTGTTCGCTTCACAAATGGCCTTGGTCTCCTCTTCCCCGTACTGCTTGATCCACTTGCGGACCAGCCATTCCGGATGGGAATACAGCACGGCGATTTGCTTTGCGGCATCGCCTTTGGGTACTCGTTCCCACACGTCAGGCTGGCGCAAGACATTGCGCAAGACGCCGTTGACCATGGACGCGATCCCTTGGTGGCCTCTGCGCTTGGCGATTTCTACCGCTTCGTGCACAGCCGCGCGTTCGGGGATGCGGTCCAGATACCGGACCTGGTACAGACTGAGCAAGAGCAGATTGCGTACCCACGTCTGCAGCTTTTTCCCAGTGGTGAACTGGGACAGGACAAAGTCAAGCGTCAGCCGGCGCTGAATGGTGCCGTACACGAGCTCGGTCACCAGTCCCGTATCGGCAGGATTCATGTCCGACCGGTCCAGGACATGGCGCAGCTCCAGATTGCTGTACGATTTGTGTTCTTCCACCCGATTCAAGACATCGAGAGCGATATCGCGGGCTCCTTTTTTTGCCACGGGCTATTCTCCTACCTTCGTGCCGATTTCGATGCTGCTGCCCGCTCCGCGCAAAAAGTCGAGAGCGCTCATCCGCTTCTTTCCTTCCGGCTGCAGCTCGGTGATTTTGACCGCACCTTCGCCGCACGCCACAACCAGACCATCCTCTTCCCGGGCGATGATCGTCCCCGGCTCCCGGTCTGTCTTGCCTTGCGACAGCTTTTCGACCCACCAGAGCTTCCATACTTTTCCGCCGTAGGTCGTGAAAGCGACAGGCCAAGGATTCAGGCCGCGCACCTGGTTGTAGATCTGCTCGGCAGTGCGAGTCCAGTCGATGCGCTCGTCCGCCCGCTTGATGTTCGGAGCGAAGGACGCAGCCTCGTGGTCTTGCGCCTCCGCCTCGATTTCACCTGCGAGCAGCCTGGGAACCGTGTCGATCAGGAGAGCAGAGCCCGCCGCCGCCAGCTTGTCGTGCAAGGTGCCGACCGTGTCCCGCTCCTCGATGGGAACGACTACCTTGGAGAGCATGTCTCCCGCGTCCAGCGCTTCCACCATGTACATGATGGTGACGCCGGATTCCTTTTCGCCTTCCACGATCGATTTGTGGATCGGAGCCCCGCCGCGGTATTTCGGCAAGAGGGAAGCATGGACGTTGATACACCCAAAGCGAGGCGCCTCCAGCAGCCGCTTGGGCAGGATCTGTCCGTACGCTGCCGTCACGATCAAGTCAGGCGCAAGCGCCAGAACCTCGTCCAAAGCGGCGTCCGCCTTGATTTTTTCAGGCTGCAGCACTTGCAGTCCATGACGCAAAGCCGCCTCCTTGACGGGGGGCGGCGTCAACACTTGCTTGCGTCCTACCGGGCGGTCGGGCTGGGTAACCACCCCGACCACATTGTATCCTTCCCTGAGCAGCGCCTCCAGGCTGGAGACAGCAAAGTCGGGCGTACCCATGAATAAAATGCGCGTATCTTTCAATGCAGTTTATTCCCCTTCCTCATCCGGGCTCACCTGATACACCTTGTCTGCCACATCGATGAACAGCACGCCGTTCAGGTGATCGATTTCATGTTGGGAGCAGCGGGAGAGCAGGTCCTCCGCCTCCAGCTCGATGGGATTGCCGAAGCGGTCCTGTCCGCGCAGCTTGATCCATTGGTGACGGCGCACATCGCCGCGCAGGCCCGGGATGCTCAGGCAGCCTTCCGGATAATCAAATTGCTCGCCTTTGAAGTCCACGATTTCAGGGTTGACGATCTCGATCAATCCATCGCCGCAATCCATGACGATCACGCGCTTGGAGATGCCCACCTGCGGTGCCGCCAGGCCTACCCCGTCGGCATCGTACATGGTTTCGGCCATGTCGTCCAACAGCTTGTGCAGATTGGAGTTGAATTTGGTGACCACGACCGCTTTTTCCCGTAGGATCGGATCTGGATGTTTTACGATATTGCGAATAGCCATGTGCTTGTTATCCTCCCTAAAGCAGTACGTACGGATCAACGTCTATCGTCATGAGTACTTTCTGCTGTTTGTTCCATTCTTCAAACGCAGCGGTCGCCCTGGCCAGCAAGGCGGAAAGCTGCGGTTCATCCCGATATTTTAACATGATCTGAAAACGAAATCTATCCTTCACTCGGGCAATAGGCGACGCTACCGGTCCGAGCAGGATCGTCGTCTCGGCAAGACGAGGCCGCAAATAGTCCGCCATCGTATGCGCGCCGCGAATGACGACGGGCACGTCTTCGTGACTGAAGGTGATCAGCACGAGGCGGAAGTAAGGCGGGTAGCCTGCTGCCCTTCGCTGTAGCATCTCGTCTTCGTAGAAAGCCGGATAATCGTGACGTGTCGCGTGGACGATGCTGTAGTGCTCCGGCGTGTACGTCTGGATGACCACGTCGCCTTCCAGCTCATGCCGTCCCGCTCTCCCTCCGACCTGCGTAAGCAGCTGGAACGTCTTTTCGGCCGCGCGGAAATCAGGCAAGTGAAGCGAAGTATCGGCCGCGATGATGCCTGCGAGCGTCACGCGGGGAAAGTCCAGCCCTTTTGCGATCATCTGCGTCCCGAGCAGTACGTCCCCCTGCCCGGACCTAAACTTGTTCAACAGCTCCTCGTGGGCGCCCTTCCGCGACGTCGTATCGACGTCCATGCGAATCACGCGAATGCCCGGAAACAGCTTGGCCAGCTCTGCCTCCACCTTCTGCGTCCCCGTCCCGAAAAACCGGATGTGCTCGCTCTGGCATTCGGGGCAGTGGGCAGGCTGGGCAATGGTATAGCCGCAATAGTGGCAACGGGCAGTGTGGTTCGTCTTGTGATAGGTGAGCGAGATGTCGCAGTGGATGCAGCGCATCGTATAGCCGCAGGAGCGGCACATGACGAAGGTGGAGAAGCCTCTGCGGTTGAGAAAGATCACCATCTGCTCCTGCTTCGCAAGCCGGTCCGCAATCATCTCGTGCAGCTTTCTGCTGAACATGGAGCGGTTTTCCGCTTGCAGCTCTTCGCGCATATCGACGACGTGAACGTTCGGCATCGGCCGGTTTCCTACCCGGTCCGGCATTTCCAGAAGCGAGTAGCGCCCACGCTTCGCCAGCGCATACGTCTCCAGTGCCGGAGTGGCACTGCCCATCAGAAGCACCGCCTCGTTTTCTTTCGCGCGCCACAAGGCCACCTCGCGGGCGTGGTAGCGAGGCGTCTCTTCCTGCTTGTACGAGCTTTCGTGCTCCTCGTCGATCACGATGAGCCCGACGTTTTGAAACGGCGCAAAAATCGCCGAGCGAGCCCCGACGACGACCTTGACCTGGCCTCTGATAATCTTCCGCCACTCGTCGAAGCGCTCGCCTTGCGACAAAGCGCTGTGCAGCACGGCGACGTCCGCCCCGAAGCGCTCCTTGAAGCGCTCCACCATCTGCGGCGTCAAGGAAATTTCGGGAACGAGAAAAATCGCTTCCCGCCCTTTGGCCAGCGTCTGTTCGATCGCTTCGAGGTATACTTCCGTCTTGCCGCTTCCCGTCACCCCATGAAGCAGGTAGGAGGCATAGCGCTTCTCTTGAATCGACTGGACGATAGGTGCAAGGACCTGCTTCTGCAACGGTGTAAATTCGGGCTTCGCCTTCTCGGCAAAGCGCCTGTTCGCGAATGGATCACGGTACACCTCGACCTGCTCGATCACCAGCCACCCCTTCGCCTCCAGGGTCTTCAGCGAAGAACGGGTGACACCCCATTCGCCTTCCAGCATCTTCGTAGAAAAGGACTGGCCTTCGTGCGCAGCAAACAGTTCGAGAACTCGTCGCATCTTCTCCGCCCTCGCAGGCAATCCGGCGATCGCATCTGCGAGCTCTTCGCTGCCGAGCAGGCAGCGTACGAACGACTGCTGTTTGCGCGTGATCCGATCCCTCACCTGGTATTCTGTCGCCAAAAGGCCGCTGTGAATCCAACCGGGCACAAGCAGGAACTCTTCCGGAAATAGCTTCTCGACCTCTGCGAGCGGAAGATGCTGCTTGCGGTAGAGCTCCCACAAAAGACCCGAATTGCCGCACGTCTCTTCATCCAGCTGGTCCGTGGCCGTCAGCCATTTTTCCGATTTGCCTTTGAGAACGGCCGGAATCATCGCCTGAACTGCTGTCACCCACGGGCACAAGTACTGCCTGGACATCCATTCGCTCATTTTCAGCAGTTCAGGCGTCAAGGGGGGCGTATCGTCCAGTACCTGTTCGACATCCCGCAGACGGCTTGTGTCCGTCAGATCGGGAGCGTTTTCGGCAATACCGATGACGTACCCCTGCAGCTTGCGCGGACCAAATGGAACCACGACGCGGCTGCCCACCCGAATCAGCGGTGTCAGCCACGCGGGCACCCGGTAATCGAACGGCCGGTTCGTCCGGTTGACCGGCACGTCCACGATGATTTGGGCGATCATGACAGCTCGGACAGCGGACGTTCGGACAGCTTCAACAGCACGGCATCAAACAGCTTGTCCGCTACCTCTCGCTTGCTCAGTTTTTCCAGATCCACCTGTTCTCCGGCTCGAGTCAGCAGCGTCACGACATTGGTGTCGCTGCCCATGCCCGCCCCTTCCGCAAGCACATTGTTCGCTACGATCATGTCGAGATTTTTCCGCTCCACCTTGGACTTGGCGTGCTTGATCAAATCCTGCGTCTCCGCCGCGAAGCCGACGACGAACTGCGTCGTTTTCCTCTCCCCGATCGTCTTCAGGATGTCCGGGGCTTTATCCAGCTCGAGTACCAGCGGTCCATCGCCCTTCTTCATCTTATGCGCATGCACCGTCTTGGGACGGTAATCGGATACCGCGGCCGACTTGACGACGATATCGCTCTTTGGCAAATGCTCCATCACCGCATCGAACATTTCCTGCACCGACTCGACCGCTACGAACCGGACGCCATCCGGTTTTTTGAGCGCAGTCGGTCCGCTGACCAGAACGACCTCTGCCCCTCGGTCTCGTGCGGCTTCCGCGATGGCGTAGCCCATTTTTCCGGAAGCGTGGTTGGTAATGTAGCGTACCGGGTCGATCTTCTCCCGCGTAGGTCCTGCCGTAACCAGCACTCTCTTTCCATGCAGATCCAGCGGACGGACATTGCCCTTCTCCTGCTGTGCAAAGAAAGCGCGGACTGCCTCCACGATTTCCTCCGGCTCCGCAAGCCGTCCTTTTCCGATCCAGCCACAGGCCAAAAGCCCGACTCCCGGCTCTACGAAGCGATAGCCGTACTCCGCCAGCTTTTCCATATTGGCCTGGACGGCAGGATGGTCGTACATGTTGACGTTCATCGCAGGCGCCACCATCACGGGCGATTTGGTAGCCAGCAGTGTGGTCGTCAGCATGTCGTCGGCAATCCCGTTTGCCATTTTTCCGATGATGTTTGCTGTCGCGGGTGCCACCAAAACCAGATCCGCCTTGTCCGCCAGCTCGATATGGCTGATGACGTGAGCGTCCGGTTCTGTAAAGGTGTCGGTATGTACTGGTTGGTGAGACAAGGCCTGAAATGTCAAAGGCTGCACGAACTGAAGGGCGTTGTGCGTCAGGATGACATTCACCTGCGCCCCAGCCTGCGTCAGCTTGCTCGTAAGTGCCGCGGCCTTGTAAGCCGCAATGCCTCCGGACACGCCGAGTACGATTCGTTTTCCTGCGAGCGAAACCATGCGTCTCTCTCCTCTCTTGCCCATCCGAAAAAAACAACCTGCACGAGGTTGTTTTTCAAGGCGTAATGCGTATGGCAGCTATTACAGTTCGTGAACCATCAGCTCGTCGGAAATAAATTCTTCCAGCGCTTGGCCGACAAACTTTTTGGATTTCGGTTTGACTACCTGCAGTTCGCTGTTTTCCCGCAGCTGACGGGCACGCTTGGACGCCACCGTCACGAGAATGTATTTGCTGTCTGCTTTTTTCGTCAGCTCGTCAATGGATGGATACAACATGAATTACTCGACCTCCCTAAGCCATTTGCGATATTTGTGAATCTGACGTTCTTTTTTCAGGTGCTCGGCGGTAATAATCGCCTGGATCCGGTCGCACGCCGATTCGATGACGTCGTTGACGACCACGTAGTCGTACTGATCCATCAGCTCGATCTCCCCCCGGGCTACTTCCATTCGCTTGCGAATGACTTCCTCCGTTTCGGTGCCGCGACCGACGATGCGGTTTTCCAGCTCGTTCAGATCAGGCGGGGCCAAAAACAGAAACGTCCCTTGCGGAAAACGCTTTTTCACTTGCAAGGCACCCTGAACTTCAATCTCCAGAATAACATCTTTTCCTTCTGAAAGCATGTCATTCACAAACCGGCGCGGCGTTCCGTAAAAATTGCCGACGTATTCCGCCCATTCCAGCAGTTCATCCTGCTCGATCATCCGCTGAAACTCTTCCTTCGATTTGAAAAAATAATTGACTCCTTCGACTTCTCCCGGACGCGGCGAACGGGTGGTAGCGGATACGGAGTACACCAGCTCGGGCATTTTTTCCCGCAAAGCCTTGCACACCGTTCCTTTCCCCACCCCTGCAGGCCCGGAAAGAATCAAAAGAAGACCGCGATCCTCCATGGTCATGATTCCACTCCTACTTTATTCATCCGATTCGTCATCTTTTGTCGTCAGTCGCTGCGCTACCGTCTCAGGCTGGACGGCCGACAAAATCACGTGATCGCTGTCGGTGATGATCACCGCGCGTGTCCGTCTGCCGTAAGTGGCGTCGACGAGCATGTTTCGGTCGCGCGCTTCCTGAATGATCCGTTTGATCGGCGCAGACTCCGGACTCACGATGGAAATGATGCGATTCGCATTCACAATGTTACCGAAACCAATATTGATTAGCTTGATTGCCATGACGGCCCAGCCCATCCTTTCATCCTACTCGACATTCTGCACTTGCTCTCTCATCTTTTCCAGCTCGGTCTTGATCTCGACTGCCAGATGCTGGATGCGCAAATGATTGGCTTTGGATGCGATCGTATTCGCCTCGCGATTCATTTCCTGCAACAGAAAATCCAGCTTGCGGCCGATCGCCTCCTCTTTTTCGAGCTGACCGCGAAATTGGAGGCAATGACTGTGCAGACGTGTCAATTCTTCACTAATATCGCTTTTTTCAGCGAAAAACACTACCTCTTGGGCCACCCGCTGCGGATCCAGCTCGAACGAAGCTTGAGTAGACCATTCGCTGAGCCGCTGCTCCAGGCGCTTGTGGTACTCCTCTGTGCCTGCCGGAGCCAAGAGGCGGATTTCCTCCAGCCAAGATTGGATTAAAAGCAGCCGGCTGTTCAGATCGGACTCCAATTGTCCACCCTCGGCCGTTTTCATGGAAAGCAGATCTTCGGCAGCGTCCTTTACCAGATCGAGCAACCATACGGCTACATCCTCGCCGTCCGCCTCTTCCGCTTCTTTGGTATGTATCACGCCAGGAAACATGAGCAAATCCTTGGCACTCATTGGTGTCTCCAGTGAAAAGCGCTGGTCCATTTCGCGAGCGAGCTGCAGGAATCGTTCGGCTACGTTCCAATCTACGTCTAGCGTGTTCGAGGACGACGCGCTTCCTTCCAAGGAGATCGTCACATCCACCCGGCCGCGCCTGACGTACTGAGCGACGAGCTTGCGTACCTGATCCTCCAGCATGCTCCACTTCTTTGGCAGCCGCACCAGTATTTCTTGAAACCGGTGATTGACAGCCCGCAGCTCCACCGTCAAACGCAGCGAGCCTCTCGAGTCGTCTTTTCGTCCATACCCTGTCATGCTTCGAACCATCGTATTCACTTCCAAGACGTAAAATCAATTAATTAATTATAGGAGACAACTCTTGGCAGTGTCAACCGAAGCCGCACCCCGACAACAAAGTTCCTCCTGCCGTTGCCTTTGTGCTACACTGTGACTGGCAGCTATTCGCAGGATAGCAATTCATTCATTTTCTGAATTTGAGCAGCGAGGTGAACACCATTGGCATTTGACGGCGTCGTTACCCGTGCCGTTGTACGGGAGTTACATAAATTGATCGGGGGACGGATTGCGAAGATCCACCAGCCCCATCATACGGATATTGTCATGCAAGTGCGGACTGCGGGAGAAACAGTCAGGCTGCTTCTTTCCGCCAACCCGACATACCCGCGCATCCACATTACCACGGAGGAGTTTACCAATCCTTTGGAAGCTCCGATGTTTTGCATGCTCCTTCGAAAGCATTGCGAAGGCGGCATGATCGAGTCGATCCGCCAAGTAGATCGGGAAAGAATCATTCATATCGACGTGCGCACCCGTGATGAGCTGGGGGATACGGCTACGCGTCGCATCGTCATGGAAATCATGGGCAAGCACAGCAACATCATCCTGATGGACCCGCAGACGGGAATGATTCTGGACAGCGCGCAGCATGTGACGCTGGCCATCAGCCAATACCGTCAGGTCGTTCCGGGAAAATCGTACGTCGCTCCGCCGAGTCAGCATAAACAAGACCCGCTTACAGTGGAAAAGCAGGCGTTTCTCTCTTCACTGGATTGGAACAGCGGCAAGCTGGACAAACAGATCGTCGAAGCCTACACCGGGATCAGTCCGCTGCTCGCGAAAGAAATCGTCCATCGAGCCGGACTCGCCAATCGCGCTACGCTTTGGCAGTCGTTTTCCGAAATCATGGCCGCGATCGAGCGCCATCAATACACTCCGGTCATCGTGGAGAGCACAGACAAGGCGAACTTCCACGTGGTGGAGCTGACCCACCTTTCCGATGCCGTCTCCGTGACGCCATTTCCCTCTGTTCAAGAGTGCCTGCAATCGTTTTACGAAGGGAAAGCGCTGAGGGACACGGTCAAACAGCGTGCGCACGACTTGATCCGGTTTGTCACCGGTGAAAAACAAAAGAACGAGAAAAAAATCGAAAAGCTGAAAGCGACGTTGCAGGAAGCCAGGGATGCTGAGCAATTCAGGCTGTACGGTGAGCTCATCACAGCCAATATGCATCAGATGAAACGGGGCGATACGGAGCTCGTGACCGTAAACTGGTACGACGAAGCCGGGGGAACGATTACCATCCCGCTCGATCCGCTGAAAACCCCTTCAGAAAATCTGCAATCGTACTACAAACGGTACAACAAGGCGAAAAACAGCTTGCAGGTCGTCCATGAACAAATCGAACAGGCCCAGAGAGAGATTGTATACCTGGACGGGCTTCTCGTCCAACTGTCCCATGCCACGCTTCAGGACGCCGAGGAAATTCGCGAAGAACTGGTGGAACAAGGCTACATGCGCGATCGCAAAAAACGCGGTCCTCGCAAGAAAAAGGACGCAAGGCCCGAACTGGAATGGTACAGATCGACCGATGGCACGGACATCCTGGTCGGGAAAAACAACAAGCAAAACGAATATTTGACAAACAAACTGGCTGGGCCGTTCGAGACGTGGCTGCACACCAAGGACATCCCCGGGTCGCACGTCGTCATCCGCGCACGCGAATTCACAGAGCAAACACTGCTGGAAGCAGCCCATCTGGCCGCCTTCTTCAGCCGCGCGCAGCATGGCAGCGGAGTGCCTGTCGACTATACGCTGATCAAGCACGTCAAAAAACCAAACGGCGCCAAGCCCGGCTACGTCATCTACGAGCAGCAGCGTACGCTGTACGTGACGCCGGACGAGACGCTGGTCCGACAGCTTAAGGCGAACGCATCCTCCACGCATAGCGGAGGTAGGTAAGATCATACTAAGGGCATGAAAGGAGGTGTTCGTTCCTTGAACATCTTGATCAAGCTCTTGGTAAACGGAATCATTGGCATACCGGGGCTCTATTGGTCGGGAACGTCCCTTACGTTCGCGGTCGTTACGAGTGTCGTTGTCAGTCTGATCGCCTACGCCTTGGGCGATGCGCTCATCCTGCCCAAAACGAACAATACCTTTGCGACCACTGCAGATTTCATCATGGTCTTCGCCCTGTTCTGGATAAGCAGTTACGTATTTCTCCAGCCTTACCGACTCTCGGGCATTTTGCTAACGGCATTTGTGATCGCTGTCGCGGAGTACTTTTACCACGATTACTTGCAGCGCCGCGGTGTGCATCATACCAAACATCCGGGCTGAAGCTGATTCATTTTCACGGAAGGAGGATCGGGATGAACGTCATCGGCATCATCCAGACGGATTTGAACGAATTCAGCGTCTTGTTCGAGCAAGGGCAAGGCGGGCAACAAGGCGGCCAGCAAGGACAGGGAAAACAATCGCAAAAGAACGGCGGTCAAGGACAGCAAGACCGTCAGGACAGTCAAGACAGCGATTCCATGTTCCTCAGCTTTCTGGATGAACAACCAAGCAGCCAGGAGAGTAGTAGCGGCGGCGGCGGGCAGCAACAGCAGCAGCAAAACGGCCCGCAGGAGATGACCGTCCGGATCAAGGGAATCCCGGAAGGTCAGAAGGCGAACTTTTTACAAATGTATCAAATCCTGCAAGACGCCCAGGATCCGCAATCCTTGCAGCAGTCTTTGACGATCGTAAGTCAGGGAGACCAACAGGATGGACACGGTCAACACCAGGGAGGAAACGGGCAGGATCAGGGAAACGGCTCCAACAGGCAGAACAAGACTACGCATTGACGATCGCGACCACGATTCGAAAACCGAGGCTCCGCCAAAAAGCTTGGCGGAGCCTCGGTTGCCCTCATACCGAATTGGAATCTTATCCATTCTTCTGTGTACAAAAAAAACCACCCGGAACCTTTTCGTTCCAAGTGGTTTTTTGTTTTATAGGAGCCCGAAGGCTTGTTAGACGTTCAGAGCAAGTCCCCGCTCTGCCGTTGACCTCATGTTTCTATAACCTGCGCTCACACAGGTGGGTGACCCCTCCGCACTTCTGCCTTCCCATTCATCCCAAAGGAGGTGGGCCTGACTTCCATCACAGAATTCCGTCTCCCGAAAAACACGTATAAGGTTAGAAACATTTACGGCCTTACGTACATCGCAGGATCTTGATACGTCTACTTTACCACAGGTGACGCTTTTGCTCAACGGATAATGTTCCCTGCCTCGGCTGTCTCATTCCCGTTTCTTTCGCCGGGCCATGACCAGCGGCAGGAAATCCGGATGAGCGATCAACGCAGACTGCTGGGCTTTCTCCCAATGAAGCGCCTGCTCCAAATCCATTCCGTACGCCCGGGACAGCCCTTCCTTGGTTACACGAAAAGCCTGCTTCGGGATGCGGCGGACGGAAGCAATCAGGCGTTCGACTTCGTCTGCGAGCTCTGCGGTATTCACCGCTTTGTAAATCAGGCCGATTCTCTCCGCCTCTTTGCCTGTCAGCTTTTCGCCAAGCAGTGCCAGCCGTTTGGCCGCAGCGAGCCCGACCAGCCGCGGCAGCAGGTACGTCCCGCCGAAATCGGTCGTCAGTCCGATGTGAACGAATGGTTCCTGAAGGACGGCATCCTCTGATGCCACGACGAAATCTGCATGCAGCGCCAGGTTTAGCCCCGCACCGACAGCCACCCCTTCGATCACGGCGATCACGGGCTTTGGCATGTGATGCAATTGGGTTAAAAAGTCGTTGATGACAGTGAGGGCTGTTTCTGCTCCAGCCTCTTTGCTCATGTCCCCCAGGACGCTCAGATCCGCCCCGGAGCAGAAGTTCCCTCCCGCGCCTTTCAACAGGACGACTTCCGCTTCTTCCTCACGGGAGCCCCGCTCGATGGCGTCGCGCAGTTGTTCAAACATCTCCAGAGTCAATGCATTGAGCACGTGCGGGCGGTTGAGCGTGATAATCCAAACGCCCCCTTTGAGCCGGGTACAGACGGGAGTTTCTTGCACCATTCTACGACATCTCCTCTCTACGACAGCACGCTCGGAATGACGTGAAGCTTTTGCAGCCTGTCCAGTTCCGCATCCGCCAATCCCAATTTTTTTCGCAGCAAATCCCGGGTGTGATCGCGGTACCAAGCAGATGATCCGGGCACCGGAGAGTTTGCCTCTTTTTTCTCCAAATAGGGGATCGTATAGGCGATTTCGCGGCTCGTGACATACAGGCTCTCCGCCCAGCTCTCCCTCTCCTCGACAGCCGTCAGGCAGCAATCGACTTCCATTCCCAGCTCGCTCCACTCCGCTTGGGTACGGGATAAAAACAGTGCTTTCAACTCCTCGTACACCTCCGGCTGCTGTTCGATGGACGCCCGCTGCAGCATCTCCCAGTCCTGGCGGCCGACAGCGCGACAAAAATTCAGCCAAAACTTTTCTTCCAAAGCAGCGAGGGCCACGTATTGCCCATCCGCAGTCTCGTATACCTGATAGGCAAGCAGGCTTCTCCCCGTCATTCCATACTCTTTCGGCCCGCTGCATTTGCTCAGGATGGCGTGCAGCCCCATCCAAGAGGACAGGAGATCTCCGGAAGCGACATCCAGATAAGCCCCGCGTCCAGTACGGGATCGCTGGACAAGCGCAGCGCAGATCTGCTCGCTGGCATACAGTCCGACGGCGTAGTCCGCCAAAGGAAAATCTGCGATGACCGGTTTTCCTTCCCCGTCGCGGACAGCCGACAAAAAGCCGCTAACCGCCTGGATGTTCAAATCGTGGCCACCCAGTTGATACATTTCTCCGCTTTGACCATATCCGGTGACCGAGCAATAGATAAGGCCGGGATGGACTTCCCACAGGCTGTCGTAGTCCAATCCCAGATGGCGCAGCACCCCTGGGCGGAAACTCTCGACCATCACATCAGCTTGTCTCGCCAGGGCAAACGCGAGCGACTTTCCTTCATCCGTACGCAAATTCAGCGAAATGCTTTTGTGGTTGCGATGGGAACGCAGGTAAAACGCTCCCGTCTCCCTGCCCTCCAAGCCGGTCGGTGGAGCCTGTGACGTATGGTCATGGACGGAGAATGACGTGATTTCAATGACCTCAGCCCCCAGATCAGCCAGTCTCATGGTGCAGATCGGTCCAGGAAGATGGCGGGAAAAATCGACGACCGTAACTCCTGTCAACATATCGTACACCCTTTCCTCCGTTTGCCTTTCCATTGTTTTCGCGGTGGCGGGCATGGCATCCTTCCCCTGATTGAAAATTCAAAATTATGATCCCCAAAAAACAGCCGCTCCCCGTTGGAACGACTGCGTGCCGAATGATTATTTAATGAAACGAATCGTAAGCGGATATCGAAACTCGCTCCCCTCGTTGGCTTTCACCGCTCCCATGATCAAGAAAACCGCCCAAAACAGAAAAAGGGCAATCAACAGAAGGGCGCCGATGAAGACGAGGAGCAAGATGCTGGAAACGGCAGCGTAAATCGTGACGGAAATGCCAAAGTTGACTGCTTCTTTTCCGTGGCGATCCACAAACGGACTGGTCTCCCTCTTGACCAGCCAAACGATCAACGGACCCAGTACATTTCCAAGCGGAATAAAAAAACCGACGAGGGAGGACAGGTGGGCGATCATAGCCCACATCCTCTCCTCCTTTCCGTACAAAACATTCATGATGATTCCTCCTAGATTTGGTTATTTCTAGTGTACGACAATTTTGACGCAAAGTTGCGAAAAAACGAAAAAGCGCCTGACTGGCGCTTTTTCGGATGAATTAATACTTGCCGCCGTAACCAGAACCCGAAGAGGAACCGTGACCGTAACCGTAGCCGTGGCTTTCATACCCATAGCCGTCATGATGGCCGTAACCGCCGTGGCTATGTTTGCACTCCGTTCTGTAAACAGGCTTGTAGTAGCAGTGTTTTTTGTAGTATTTCTTTTTGCAGCATTTCGTAACGTGGCATCTGCAACGAGATCTTCTGCATCCGCAACCCATTAACCTCACCCCCTCTTGATCGGTACATCAACAAGGTATGTGGGTGACGGCGTATTGGCATGGACATCTGTCTAGATGATAGCGAAAATCAGCGAATGTCCCGACTGCTTGTGCAAGCCTATGCGACTGTCCCAAGCAGCGCGAAAGCATGACTTTGGCGTCTCGGCGGCATGGCCAGAAAAAACGAGGAGGAGGAAGGGATAAGGATTGATAAGAGCATATTTACTGAGTGACGATCTTCCGAAGTTCATTGATTCCGTGATGGTCCGGGATTTCTTGATATTCCTTGACCTTGGGAAGCGTAAGAAGATGCGGCCTGGTCATATAACCCGGCTTGGATATGTACACCACGTCGCAGCTGGCGATCAGCTCAAACACATCCGGATGGTTGGCTTCGATCGTGCGCAAATCGAGGTGGGTAATGCCTGCATTGTATAAATCGTTGATCATGCCCGCCGCCCCTCGGATGGTGGCGCAAATAAGACCGACCTTCGTATGGCGGGGATAAGCCTCCATCGCCGGGATGACCGTGGTTGGATCCGGGATGAAATCGAGACTGACGAGTGGGGGAGCCTCCCTGGGCAATGTTTGCTTCATCATGCGCAAATTGACGGATGGGTGTGTCACAATCGCTTTGTATTGATGGAGGAAGCTCGGATCTTGCTCGAGCCTTTCGATAAAGTCTTCAAAGGTGCGTCCCTCCACCATCGCACTCGGCAAGTGGTATTGGACAAGCCGCAGATATTCTGCCAGCTCCAGCTCCGTAAACCGGAGAAACAAGACCGGGAACTGGTTGATTTCCTGCATGACCGAAGAGAGGACGCGGGTGAATTCATCGATGGAATACCCCATCGCTTTTACTTTGTGCAAGGTCTCTTTCGCCAGCAAAGCCAGATGAGCCGGATTGCGAGTCAGCAGCGGATCGTTGACCACGTTGCTCACAATCGTGCCTCGGCCTTGGCGGGAATCGACCATCCCTTCCTGCTGGAGCCGCAAATATACGCTGCGTACGGTATTGTAATTGATTTTCAACTGGGCTGCCAATTCCCTCACCGTCGGAAGCTGCTCATTCGGCGGGAGCTCCCCGCTTCGGATCAAGGCGGCTATCTGCTGGTACAATTGTTCGTGGTACGAAACATTCGAGTCCTTTTGCAGGATGAGTTTTATCATGAATCCACCTCTCCTTCGCTTCTGAAATCATCGTATATGAATTTTGAACAGAACGTCAATAGATGGGGCAGCATGAAGGCGATTGCGGCGGAAATACTAATCGTGTCCACATAACCAGCCACGAAAGAAGGTGACCTGATGGGAGAACACAGCCGTTTTCGTGAAGGTGAAAATTCACCCAAAAACGCTGTTTACATGGAAATCGGAGAATCAGGAGCAAGCGTACAGGATCCGATGATTATCGAGTTGAGCCGTGGAGAGAAGTTCCCCGCCACGCGCAACAAAAACCGGGTATGGACGCAAAAATGACTGGTTGAAAAGAAAAAGAACCAACCCTTCACTTTGGAGTGGTTGGTTCTTCTTATCCCGCTACTGCTCGTCGTCCTCTTCGCTTTCTTCTTCTTCGTCCTCGTCGTCACCGCTTACGTAAATGATCGAGACCCCCAGGCTCTCCAGGAGCTTCAGGACTTCCCTGTTCAGCTCCTCGTCCATGAGCAAGCCCAAGCTTTCCACGAGCTCCAGCTCTTCCAGTTCGCCTGCTTTTGCATCATCGATCAACTCTATCACGTCTGTCATTTTCTTTTTTTCCAAGACGGCCAGCAATTCTTCCGTGGTCATGAAATGTTCGCACCTCGTTTTCTACACGCTTTCCTTTATAATAGTATATATCCTGTCAATTGAAAACCAAGCAGCGAGGTGTTTTGCCCATGTACCCGCAGCCATATCTGGACTATCTGGTTCAGTTTCATGTCGATCGAGACTATTTTGAATGCCACGAAATTTTGGAAGAGTACTGGAAGAGCTTCCCTGCCAACGAACGTAAAGCAGTATGGGTGGGCCTCATCCAGATTGCGGTCGCCTTGTACCATCAACGCCGCGGCAATCAGAACGGCGCACTTAAAATGCTGGCGAGCGCCATCCGGATCGTCAAGCAGCATCCGGACGACATCCAGCGATTAGGGATGGACGACAATGCCTTGACGAGCTTGTTGGAGGCCCGACTGAAAGAGGTAAAGGACGGAGAAGCCTACCGTAGCCTAGACCTGCCAATCAAAGATGAAGGTTTGCGCCGACAGTACGAGGATGCCTGCGCAGCCCGAAAGGCCCCCGCCTCCCGCGAGAGCGACCTCAGCGATTCCTACTTGCTCAACAAGCATACCCTTCGCGACCGCAGCGAAGTGCATGCCGAGCGCCAGCGCCAGCTCCAGCTCCGCGAACAAAGACGAAGCGGGAAGGCGTGAGGAGCGTCACAGCGGCTCCAGACAATCAGCTGTAACCGCACTGCAAAAATAATACGGGTCGGATGTGGAAGGGGAGGAAGCCAGCCGGAAAAAGGGGGTGCCTGCCGCATGGGCCTCCCTGGCTTTCACCAGGAGGATCTCCAGCGTACCTGCAGGCAGACCGATGGCCTCCACCCGATCCGCAAGCTGGACGTATTCGCTGGCAATCGGCAGCAGACCAGCTGCGAAGGCCTGCCGCACGAGCTTTTTGTGCGTCCCGTAGTATAAAAATTCCGGAGGCTCTGCTTCCGCCAGCCTGCCCTTGCTCACAACCGGCATGAACCCGTGCGTCGCGCGAATCAAATCCCCCTGATCCCATTCAAACAGCCGGCCCGGATCGTTCTCCACGACCTCCCGCAAATCAGAGCGAGTCACGTAGGCGCATCCTTTCAATGTCCGTATATATGCGAGCAGCGGCTCTACAGGTGTGTAGCCGTATGTATCGTAATAGAGCTGGACGTACTCGCTGTTCTGTCTCAAAATGCTGAGCAGTCGCTTGCGCAGTCTTGTTGTTTCATGGCTTGCCTGCATATCCTGCCTTCCCCCTATCCTTTAAAAGATCCACCAGATGACCGGAAGCACCAGTCCCAGATCGGCCAGCAAATGGCTGAACCACGTAGAGTACACAGAGGGGTACCTCGCCTTCATCCACCCCCACACATTTCCCACGACAAACACGAGCAGCGTGATCAAGCATCCCCATTTGAACCCGAAGAGCACGCTCGATACGATAAGGTGGTACAGCGAATAAAAAAAGCTCGAAAGCAGCACTGCGTGCGATCGTACCAGCACCGACACGAACCGCTCCAGGACAAAGCCGCGCCAGAACATCTCTTCCAGCAGCGAATTGACGATCACCAGGTACAGAGAAAACCACCAAATCCACCGCCTGCTGAGCTCCCATCTCTCCAGAGTCTGCCTGATTTGCTCGGGCCTCCCGTCGCTTTGCAGCAGCAGCCAGATACCCGCGATTGCGGCAGCCATCAGCAGGATGCCCAGCCCCAAGCCGAAGACGGCCCCTCTCCACTCAAATTTTCCCCAGGCTACCTGCCAGCTTCTGCTCAGGTTCCCTTCCCACCAGGCGTGAATCAAGGGTACGCACAAACAGACGAGGAGATGGAAGCAGACGAATGTGACAAACAGGCTCTGCCGTTCCACCAGGCCGTAAAAAATGGACAGTGTGGCGGCAAAGCCGTATACGATCACCAAGAGCAGGGACCGTTTTTTGATCATGAGGACAAGCCTCCTTCTGATTCCTCAAGGAAAAACCCCGAGTCAGTCTGACCGTTACCTGCCGACCCGAATCAGTTTAGTTTTCCCCATCTACCCGCCTTGAATGCAAGCAGCTTTGCGAAATATACAAATGATTCCGGAAATGCTATACTGTGGGTTATCTATCTGTTCATTCAAAAAAATTGGATAAGGAGTACTTCACATGCTATGGCGCAACCGAACCTTCCTCTTGCTGATGACCGGCGAAGTCATCGCGGGGGCGGGTATGTGGATCTCAATCATTGCCAATCTCCAGTTCATGCAGAGCTTGATCCCTTCCGATACGGTCAAAGCTCTCGTCCTGATGAGCGGCCTCGTCGTAAGTATTTTGCTCTCCCCCAAAGCCGGCGTCATCATCGACATGTATGACAAGCAGAAGGTCATGATGCTCGCCAGCCTGATTCGCTGTCTGAGCCCCGTCTTTATGTTTCCGGCACTCGCAAGCAATTCCATCCCCTGGATGGTTGTCTCCCTCATCATCATGCAGTGCTCCGCCGCCTTCTATTTCCCGACCGTGCAGGCATCGCTGCCGGCTATTTTGACGAAGGACGAATTGCTGAAGGCGAACAGCATCTATTTGAATATCTCCACACTGTCGCGCATCGGCGGGACGGCCGTCGGCGGGGTGCTGGTCGTCTCGATGGAGCTGTCCATGCTTTACGTCTGCTCTATCATCGCCTATGCCGTACTTGCTGTCGTCACGCTCTTTCTGCGTATTCCCCACGTGTCTACGCGCACATTGAAGGAAAAAGTGGAGTTTCGCGAAGTGCTGACGATCGCCCGGCGGGACCCGGCGCTGTTGGTCGGCCTGATCAACAACGGCCTGATCACGCTGTTCCTTGGCGGCGTCAATCTGATGATTCTCAATTTCAGCGAAATCCAGCAGGAGCCGCAGCTCATGGGCTGGATCTACATGGCGGAAGGATTCAGCATATTGGTCGGCGGCCTGCTTGCGAAGCGGTGGATCGGCGGCCGCAATTTGGTTGCTTCCTCGACTCTCATGCTCGTCTTTTTCGGCATTTCGCAATACGGCATGTCCTTCGCCGCGCATAAATGGATGGTGCTCGCATCCTTTGCCGCCTTCGGATTCGTGGTAGCGTTTTTCTTCCCCGTCTCCGCCACGATCTTTCAAAAGCGGCTGCCGGAGCATCAGCAGGGCCGATTTTTTTCCTTCAAGAGCATGCTCGATCGCAGCTTTTTCCTGCTTGCCTTGGGCGTCACCGGTGTCTGCCTGGACCTCTTGGGCATTTCCGGATATTTGCTGCTCATCGGGACGATTACCGTGCTGTTTGGCTTTATCACGTACGGGTACAGCAAAAAACACAAGCTGGACGTGCGCGCTCATGACGAAGCGGCCGCGTAAAAAATGAGGGAATCACTGTCAGATCCTTTACCTTCATTCCGACAATCGTGTATGATAAGAGTATCAGCGTAAAACTATTGGAGGGATTCTTCCATGCAAATATTGTCTTCAACGGCACTGGGCATCCTCGTGCCGCTCATCATGGCGACGCTGGTAATCTTCGTACGGATGCGTCGGCAAAAAAGACCGGTGTCCGCCAAGAGCATTATTTTGCCGCCGTTTTTTATGGCGACGGGATTTTTGATGTTTTTCCTACCGGAGGCAGCTACACCTCCCATGTACGACTTTACGGCCTTTCTCGTCGGATTGGTATTCTCTATTCCGCTGATCCTGACGTCACGCTTTGAAATTGTCGGGCAGGATGTGTACCTCAAACGGTCGAAGGCTTTTTTCGTCATCTTGCTTGGGCTTTTGATCATTCGCCTGATCATCAAATTGATAATCAACGATTCGTTCACGCCCCTGCAAACGGGCGGTCTGTTCTTCCTGCTCGCATTCGGCATGCTGGTGCCTTGGCGAATCGCGATGCTGTACATGTACCGTCAGTTGACCAAAAAAACGTTTGGGACATAACGCTTGAATAAAGAAAGCGAGGGCCTCCGCCTGGTACGGAGCACCCTCGCTTTTTCATTTCCCTGATGGGGGGCTTGCGTTCATCGTCCCGTTCGTACATACCTTCCGCCGAACACGGTATCCATCCCGCTCCCATCCGTCCCGGCCAAGCGGACAAAAAACGGGCGTTCTCCTCTGCTCGCCAACGCTTCCTGTGTCCATCCCGCTCCAGTCGGCTGACAAAGAACGATGTCGCCCCCGGGCAGGGGAAACGTCAGGCAACGCGCTCCCAGCTGTTCGTCGGAAAAAATGTCGCTGCCCTCCCAGCCAAACCACCTGCTCCAGCGCTCGGCCGCCTCGTCCAGATCGGCTACCGCGTAGCCGATGGATTGAACGGTTTGCGCTCCATTCGGATGAGGAGCCAATATGCCGCGATTGGCCAGGTCGCGCTCACGGCCCGCATCCTCTTCATGCCACTCGATAAGAAAAGGAGGAATCAGCCTGCTTGACGGATCCTCGAGAAAAAGCATGCGCCAGCGAATGACCGTGCCATCCTCCCGTGTCCGGCTCCCTGCCACGGGGCCCCTCACTTGCAGCCCTCGCTTGCGCAGCTCTTCGTCCCACTGGTCCATCTCGCGGGTGCGCAAAGCAATCTGGCCGAAGCCTTCTCCCGCGCTGCGCTCATTTACCAGCTGGCGAATCAGCGGATTGTCAGACTGCTCGGCCACATCCGCGCGCTCGACCGCCAAAAACTCCACATAGGAGAGCCCAAAGTAACTCAGGCTATTCCATGTGCCCCACTTCTCATGCCTGCCTCCCGCTACCGCGTGATACCCCAGTTCCCGAAACCTGTCTGCCGCTTCTCCCGGGGAGCGATGCAGAAAATGTACCATATGATCGAAAGTCAAGTGCACGTTATTCCACCTCAATTCCTCGCCCGACGGACGGGCGCCGATTTTTGTCCATTGTACTTTCTCTCCCATGAAAAGGAAAGACGATCATGCGAATGTGAAACCATGTCCGGGTTAGTCCCGTCCTATATAGAGAAAGGGGGAGCCATGAATCAAACGAGCCGAACCATCCGCAGAATGGAACAACGCAAAAAAGCGAGGCGCAGGTGGCTCCGGGTAGGGCGGCACACGCTTCTCTTTTGCCTGGTCGCCGCGCTCGGGGTCGGATTGTACGGAATGATCGATCTTCTTCATCGCGATGCCTCAAATCAATCCGAATTGCCATCATCGCCATCCGCATCCGACTCGACCGGATCTGCCCCTGAAGCGGCCATTTCCTTGAGCTTTGCGGGCGATGTCATGATGTCAGGCAATGTCGAAAAGACGCTGCAGGAAAAGGGGTACGAGTACGCATTCGCGCATGTCCGACCTCTGTTTCTCGCGGATGACTACACGATTGTCAATTTGGAGACGCCCGTCACGGAACGGGGAACCCCTTCCGACAACAAGGAATTTGTGTACAAATCGCCTCCCGCCTCGCTCCCTGCCATGAAGGAAGCCGGTGTCGACGCCGTCAATCTGGCCAACAACCATTCCATGGATCAAGGGATGGATGGCTTGCTGGATACCCTGCATAACCTCGAAGCCGAACAACTGGAGTATGTCGGTGCCGGAAGGGATGACACGCGCGCATACGCACCCGTCTTTTTTGAAAAAAACGGCATCCGGGTCGCGCTGCTCGGTTTTAGCAGAGTCATACCGGAAGTAAGCTGGTACGCCGGTAAAAACAAGCCGGGAGTGGCGGCGAGCTACGATCCGGCACGAGCCGCCGAAGCGATCCGCCAGGCGAAGACGGAAGCAGACCTCGTCGTGGTCATCGCCCACTGGGGAAAGGAACGCGTAGACGAACCGGTCGATCATCAGACTATGCTGGCCCACGCGTATATCGATGCAGGCGCAGACCTGGTCGTTGGCGGCCATCCTCACGTCCTCCAAGGCTTTGAGAAGTACAACGGGAAATGGATCGCATACAGCCTCGGAAACTTTATCTTTACACGCGCATCCGAACCGAAGACGTGGGAGAGCATGGTGCTTCAAGCGAGCTGCACCAAAAGCGGAGACTGCACGCTGACGATGCTCCCCTACCACGCTGAACTGGGCCAGGCCGTACCGATGAACGAATCGGACGGCGCTCTTTTGCGCAAGCGGATCGAGTCCATCTCCCGACAGGTGAGCATTCACCCGAATGGCCGTGTGGAGTGAAACTTTGCTGTTGTTTGCTTCGTAACACATAGTATACGACGCAAACCGAAAGGATGGTTGGACATGACCGGAATCATCATCGCGCTCGCCTCAGTCGGGGTCTTTCTGTTGTCCGGTTACTTCCTGACGAAATGGGAAAAAGCCGTTTTTCCGAACAATCAACAAAACGGGGATGCCGGCGAGCCGAAAAAATAGCTCTTACGCGTCCCCCAGCAAGGGAAAACACCGTACCTGCAAGCCGAAATCTGACGTCAGCAGATCGGCATGCTCCTGTTCGAGGCCGCTGGTGATCAACCCCGCCCGCAAGACGCCTCCCAGGTCAAATTGCACCTTGAGCTTGTGGACACTCACGCCTGCTCGGCGCAGGAAGTGCAGCACCTGGTCCGGAGTGGCAGCCGGACCCGAACCCTCCAGGTAACAGAGCGAATGCCCCTCCACTTCCTCTTTGCTGCTCGTCGCAGCTTCCCGTTCCTTCCATGCCGGATGCGGGATGAACGGCTGCGTCAGCAAGTACGCCAGATCTTCGACGACGGCGCTGGCGGTTGGCAGTTCGCCTGCCCCCCTTCCGGTAAACAGGAGATCTCCGACGATATTTCCCGAGAGCTGCACCGCATTGAATGCGTCCTGGATTTGAGCCAAAGGATGGCTCGTCGGCAGTGCGGTCGGCTCTACGGATAGTCGGATACCGTCACCTCTGCGGTGCGCCTGGGCAATCAGCTTGATTCGGTAGCCGAGCTCGCTGGCCATTCGGATCTGCCCGGCTGTCAAATCCGCGATGCCGCGCCGGTTCACCTCTTCCAAAGGCAATGATTCCCCGTATACCAGCTGCGCGAGAATGTACAGTTTGTACATCGCGTCAAAGCCTTCCACGTCCGAGCGCGGATCGGCCTCTGCGTATCCGAGCTCCTGCGCCTGCTTCAGGACGTCGTGATAAGACTGCTGCTCCGTCTCCATCTTCGTCAAAATGAAGTTGGTCGTTCCGTTGAGAATCCCCCGAACCCCTGTGATGTCATTCGTCCGCAGAAACTGCCGCAGCACGCCGAGGATCGGGATGCCCCCGGCTACACTCGCCTCGTACGCGAGATGAACG
Organism: Brevibacillus brevis; assembly: GCF_031583145.1. Taxonomy (NCBI): domain Bacteria; kingdom Bacillati; phylum Bacillota; class Bacilli; order Caryophanales; family Paenibacillaceae; genus Brevibacillus; species Brevibacillus brevis. Next base: position 3,740,979 of record NZ_CP134050.1, read on the forward strand.
TGATGCCGGTTGGCCAAATCAACGAGCTCGGTCCCTTTTTTCGCCAGCAGCTCCTTATTCGCCGTGACCACATGACAGCCCTTTTCGATCAAAGCCCGTACGTACTCGTATGTAGGCTCGACTCCGCCCATGACCTCCACGACAATATCCACGTCGCTTTGCAATACCTCATCGAAATCAGTGGTCAGTACGGAGCGGTCGAGCGATACGGCTCGCTGTTTTTCCGAGTCTCTTACCAGCGCCTTGACGATTTCGATTCGCTTGCCCAGGCGCGAGGTCAGCTTTTCCTGTTGCGAGCGGATTGTCTTGATCACGCCGCCTCCTACTGTTCCAAGCCCCAACAACCCTACTTTGACGACATCTGCACTCATCTCTTTCACCTCATCGGCAATCTTGTTCAAAACAAAAAGCCTTCTTCGGGGAAGAAGAAGGCTGGTCGGCATCGCTGCACCCTCTTCTTATCTCCCAGGACGCGCACATCCTGCAGGAATTGGCACCTTGTCGCAATGCTTCGCAACGGTTGCCGGGCTTCATCGGGCCAGTCCCTCCACCTCTCTCGATAAGAAAACCGCAATTCAATTGTGTCAAACTCAAAACAAAAAACCTTCCTCGACAAGAAGAAGGTTCGTATGACGTCTACGAGTAGCCCGCTTCTTATCTATCGGGACAATTCGTCCCGCAGGAATTGGCACCTTGTCACATTACGCAACGGTTGCCGGGCTTCATCGGGCCAGACCCTCCACCTCTCTGGATAAGAACGTTGTATGCTGTTTAGGCTATTCTAAGAAATTCCACCCAATCCGTCAACACAAAATTGTTTCTTTTCAGTCAGTTGCCATACGAATCGGCGAAATCACCCGATTTGGTACCGATCCTTTAGAAGGATGCCATGATGAAGCTCATGACCGGCAATGATGTACGCCAGCGCTCTGGCCGAACAATGGCTGTTGTTCGCAACCCCGGTCCGCTCCCATGCACGTGCTGGTACTCCTTTGAACATCGCGATGGTGGACTGCCGTACCGCCTTGTATTCGTCGAGAAGCTCCGACATCCGCCGGGAAGAAAATTCCCCTTCCGCTACGTACGCCTCGTCGTCGTAGCCCGCAAGCGGGGTCTGATCCCCTCTGGCGATCCGCAAAAGCCGATAGCTCATGATTCGTTCCGTATCGATGAGATGTCCAAGCACTTCTTTCACTGACCATTTTCCGGGAGCATACCGGTAGTTTTCTTGTTCTTCCGTCAGGCCAGACAGCATTTGCACGGTCTCTTCCATCTGTCTGGACAACTGAAGCAGCAGATCCCCTTCCGGAACCAGATTCACATACTTCCCATAGTATGCGATGTGCTCTTCGTTCGTTGGACGCTTCATTCCTTTGTTTCCTCCTGGGTACTGGATTTTACCAAATCTGCGAAACAGATGGTTCAGGCGCATATTCTTGCAGCGGAAGCGAAATGGTAAAGACCGTTCCGGCTTTCGGCTCGCTTTTCACCGCGATGGAACCTCCCATGGCGCGGATAATTTGGAAGGAGTAGGTCAATCCCAATCCGGTTCCGCTCGATTTCGTCGAGTAGTAGATCGAACCGAGCCGATTGATTTGATCGGCGCTCATCCCCACCCCGTTGTCCTTGATGACCAGGAGAACATGACGATCTGCCAGAATCAGGCTCAAAGACACCTTCGCTTGCGGCACCTCCACACAAGCTTCAATCGCATTCTTCATAAAATTCACGAGAACCTGCTTGACTTCCTCCCCATTCGCCACGATCCATACCGGAGCGACCGGTTCTTGTTCCAGCACGAGCTGAACATTGCTCATGATCGCATACGAAGACATGACATCAATCATGACACGCACGTGTTGGGACAGGTTGGTTTTGTCCTTTTGCTTGCTGGGCGGTCTGGTGATCGACAAATAATCCGAGAGCACCGATTCCGTCCGGACGATTTCCATCAGGCTGATATCGATGTACTGCTCCATTTTTCCTCGTTCCAGCGTGCTGGAGCGGATCAGCTTTAAAAATCCTTTCACCGCCGTTAGCGGATTGCGCACTTCATGGGCAAGTGAGGCGGCGACGTGGCTGATCGCTTCGTACTTTTCGTTCTGCAAGTAGCTGATGAAAATGGCCTTGTCGGAAACTGCCTTCTGAAACAAGGTAGTGAGCAGCCAAATCCCTATCAAATATTGGAGGGGAAAGACCAGCAAGTGCTCGAGAAGATAGACCGTGACGTGGTCGGGGTGATTCAGATAGAGAATGAGGGAGGGGTGAACGGCGAGAACGAGGCCGGCCAGACATGTGACGAAGGTCTTTCGTCTGGAGATTTTGTGCAGCTCCCGTAAGAGAAGGGACAGGAAAAACGTACACACAAAAATAAACGATCCCGTCCATAAGCCGTCCCCTCCCAAGTACAAGCGGTAGACAAAAAATTCAGAAAGCAGCACGCAACCAGCCCGCACACCGCCAAATAGGACGCCGAAATACATGATGATATGGCGGACATCAAAGAAAAATCCGTCTACCATGCTGCAGGAGAACGTCATGGCCAAAAACAGAGACAAAGCGCTGGAGACGATCACGAATTTCTGGCTGTAATTTCGCAGCTTATCCCGATAATGCACGTTAAAGAGGATGAATGGCAAAAGAGCGATGAAGAGCTGCAACATCACATGCTTGATCAGAATCACCCGTATCGCCTCTTCGTCTTCATTTTGGGGAAATCCCTTTTTGGTACAAATTGGATGTCAGCATCTTCTTCGCTACGCGTTTCCGGGATTCCTTCCAACTGAAGAGGGAGTCTGCGTGCATATTTTTGCATAGGGGGAGCCATTTACGCCGGAACAAACGGCTCCATCGGTCTGTCTGTCAGGAATGCACTACCCTTACGAAGTGACGGTAATCCCTTCAAACAAGAGCACCCGAGCAGGCGAGGCATCCGTTCCGAGCAGCTTCAATGGTGCTGCTACCATGAAGTACTCTCCCTTCGGCACTTCCTGCAGGCGCAAGCCCTCGATAATGATGATTCCGGCGGCAAACAACGACTTGTGCGTCGGATGGCCTTCCTGATTGCGCTCGATCCCCAGTGCGTCCGTTCCGACGCCGCGCACCCCGATGTCAGCCAAATATTCGGCCCCGTCGCTACTCAGGTACACAAAGGTGAAAGAAAATGCCTCATCCCACGAATTTTTAGTCTTGAACAGCACAAAATCGCCGGGCCCGATGTCCAATGGCTCGAGATCAGCGCGGGTAATGCAGTCCTCCACGTGAGTAAGGTCAAGTACCTTGCAACTTCCCACCAATCTCTCCAAATCGATGGTCTCGAATGTTTCGCCCTTCGTCACCATATGGAGAGGGGCGTCTATGTGCGTGCCGGTATGAACGTCCAGCTCGATCCTCGATTCCGTCACATACCCGTTTGTGACAGGCTTGATCCTCGGCTGCTTCTCCGGCTTGTTCTTGTACACCGTCATTCCTTCGAAAATCGCTCCGGTTACATCGTACATCTTCATCGCAACATGACCTCCTCCAGGATTTTTCGGGACAATCGGTGCGACAGCCTGCTTTCTCCAGCTTGCCGCCCTTCCCCTTGATTCCAATCAGCGGGCAGGGAATCCTTCTCTCCCTTCCAGATCCGCAGGAAACACCAACCCCACCTGCCTGCGCGCCTCGTCCATGATCTCCATGGTGATCAAGCTGCTTTCATGCGAGTTTGTGGCGGATTCCAGCGCTCCTGCCTTGGCGAGAGCGAGAAACTCCTCGATCTCGTAAGGCATCAGCTTCGGCTTCTGCGGCCTTGTTACATCTTCCACTCGCCCGTCCCTGTAGCGAATTTCGATCCGGGTGAGGTGATTGATCCTGTCGATGACCATCGTTCCGGTTTCTCCCTGAATTTCGGCCGGCAAATACGAGTCGGTTATCTTCGAATAGATGACGACCGCTTCTTTGTCTTCATATTTCAGGAGGATGCTTCCTTCTCCATCGACGCCAGACTCCAGCAAGACCGCCTCCGCCTTGATAGAAATCGGCTTGCCGAAGAGGACCGCCAGTGGATAGAGACAGTAGATGCCGATATCCATCAAGGCGCCGTTCGAGAAGGCCGGGTCAAACGCATTCAGTATGGTTCCGTTCTTGTAAGCGTCATAGCGTGACGAGTATTGGCAGTTCGCGGCGACATACTTGCGGATTTTGCCCAGCTTGTGGAGGTTGTCGCGGATCGCCTGAAAATTGGGGGCGAGCGTCGACTTGACGGCTTCCATAAGCAGTACGCCATTTTCTCGCGCTGCCGTGATCATGGCCTGCACTTCCTGAGCATGGGAGGCCATCGGCTTTTCGCACAGTACGTGCAGCCCGTGCTCCATGCAGAGGATGGCTTGCCGGGCATGAAAGGAATTGGGACTGGCGATGTAGACCGCATCGATCACGCCGCTCTCCGCCATCCGGGCGACATCCGTAAACACATGCGGCGCTCCGTGTTTTTCTGCGAACTGTTCGGCCCGCTCCCGTGTCCGGGAGTAGACGGCCGCAAGAGAAAAGCCCGATACCTCCCTGCCTGCAGCAATGAATTCTTCGGTGATCCAATTCGTTCCGATGACGCCAAACCGCATCGCGAGTCACTCTCCTCACATCTGTACCTCTGTTCGCCTATGAACGCACTGTCCTGCTGTTACGAATGCACCGGGATCGGCTGACGTTCCGGCTCTTTGTCCAGCCACCACGAAAATCCGTCTGCCGCGAGCAGGTCACGTGCTTGCTTTGGACCATGGGACCCGGCAGTGTATTCGTGCAGCGGCACAAGATTCTCCCGGAATGCCTGCAAAATCGGCTCCACCCATATCCAGGACAGCTCGACCTCTTTCCAGTGGGCAAAGTACGTGGAGTCTCCTCGCAGCGCGTCGAACAGCAGCAGCTCGTACGCCTCAGGGACATCCTCCGTTCCTGCCGAGAAGTCCACGGTCACCGGCTCAATTTTTCCGCGATTGGACGGATTCTTACTATTCACTTGCAGGGCGATTCCTTCATCCGGATTGACACTGATGATCAACAGGTTGGGCGCAGGCTTCTCCCGCTTTTGTCGATACAGCTTTTCCAGCGGATTTTTAAATTCGATGACGATTCTCGTCGATTTCTCTTTCATTCGCTTGCCCGTGCGGATGTAAAACGGGACGCCTTGCCAAAATGGATCGTCAATCCAGACGCGGGCAGCTACGAACGTGTCGGTCTGAGAGTCTGGCCGGACACCCGGCTCCTCGAGATACCCGACCACCTTCTTGCCAAGTACCTCCCCAGCCCCGTACTGACCGCGAACGACATGCTTCCATACATCCTCCGTTTTCAGAGGACGGACGGCTTCCATCACCTTGCGCTTTTCCGCTCGAATATCACTCGCCGTCATTCGCTTCGGCACGTGCATGGCGGTCATCATCAGCATTTGCAGCAGGTGGTTTTGCACCATATCGCGGAGGGCACCAGCCTGATCATAGTATCCGGCCCGCTCCTCCACGCCTACCGTTTCCCCTGCGGTAATTTGTACATTGGCGATATACTGGTTGTTCCACAGCGCCTGAAACACCGGATTGGCAAATTCCAACGCTTCCAGGTTTTGTACCATCGGCTTGCCCAAATAGTGATCGATTCGGTAAATCTCCTCTTCCGAAAACGCAGCGCTCAACTTTTCGTTCAGCTGTCTGGCTGAGTTCAGGTCGTGCCCAAACGGCTTTTCGATAATCAGCCGCTTCCAGCCGGTCGTCTCCCCCAGGCCGCATGCCTTGATATTCGCTGCGATCACGTCGAAAAACTCGGGGGCGACAGACAGGTAAAACATCCGGTTTTCCGGCAGCCCGAGCTCGGTTTCGCGCTGTGTCACGACCGACAGCAGCGGGTGGAAGGCCTCTGGATCCGTCACATCGACAGCACAGTAACGAAACGCAGCGAGAAACGTCTCCAGCTCCGACGGGTCCGGATGGGGACGTCGAGAAAACGTGCGGATGGACTGTGCGATGCTCGCCTGAAACTCTTCGTCGGACCATTCTCTTCTGCCTACGCCTACAATGGAAAAAGCGGGAGGCATTTTCTTGTCGAGATACAAGTTGTACAAGGCAGGGTAAATTTTTCGCTTTGCCAGGTCTCCAGTCGAACCAAAGAGCACAAAGGTCATCGAATCCATGTGCGATCCCGCCTCCTTCCTGCAATTTTTGCTGCGAGTAAGTAGTACATGAGTACATCGTTATTATTAGAGAAAACGCGTCCGTAATCAAGATCGTTCTTTTTTCTGCCTCCGTAGTTTTCCCGAACGAAGAAAGCAGATTCCCTTTCGGCTGCCCGCTGTCGTTTTCTTCCTCCCTGCGCATGGGACGTCAGGGGCGTTTCATATACATGTACAAAGTGGAATTGTTCTTTCCACCATCATCACGATGTTCGGCCGAACGCCACGAAGGCGAAGCACAAAGGAGGTCTTGGCATGCGAATGAGACTGCGTCCCCGGGAACCGATCGACAGCTTCCGAGAAGTGCGGGTGCACCCTGCCACGATTGATTTACATCTGCAAAAATGGCGGTTTCGAATGCGATGAGGTTGCATGTATTCGTAAATAGGAGGAGGACTGTATGCGCGTCGCAATCTTGGGAGTCGGCGGAGTAGGACAAGTAAGCGCATGTGAACTCATGAAGTCTGCGTATGTAGAGAAGCTGGTCCTGGCGGATATTTCGATCGGACCTGCGGAAGAGCTGGCGGCTGAACTGCGCCGGGAAACCGATGTGGAGATTCAGGTCAAGCGCGTGGACGCCCGCGACGTCTCCAGCGTGACAGCTATTTTGGGAGACATAGACGTGTTGCTCCACATCGGCCTTCCTGAAAACAACTTCGCCGTGATGAAAGCGTGCCTGAACACCAGGACGCACTACATTGACACCGCTTCCTGCGGGCCTCGCTGGCTGCGCAAGCAACTGGCATGGAACGATCAATTTCGGGCGGCCGGGATACTCGGAATCATGGGTCTGGGCTGCGATCCCGGTTTTTCCAACATCGCCGCACGCTACGCGGTGGACCAACTGGACGAGGTCGATGAAATCCTCATCCGCGACGGCGACAATTCCGTCGTGGACTACGACGGCTTTTGCTCGTTTTTCAGCCCCCAGACCGCCATCCAGGAGTGTCTGGCGAAGCCGAACTATTGGACCGCGGCGAAAGGCGAGCAGTATTTGCCCACGCCTTTAGCCAACAAGGAAGAATTCGAGTTTCCCGAGCCCATCGGCTGGCTCGATTGCTACCATGTCGAGCACGAGGAAGCGACTACTTTGGGGGAGACCATCGGCAGGGCCAAAGGCTGCAAATACGTCGATTTCAAATACGCCCTGCACCCTGACTTCGTGAACACGTTGAAGGTACTGCGTTATTTGGGGCTGGACAGCGACGAGGAAATCGAGGTGAAGGGCGTGCGGGTAGCCCCTCGCGACGTGGTCGTGACCTCGATGCCCAAGCCCGTGGATCTGGCGGGGAAAATTCACGGCTATTCCAGCGTCGGAGCCCTCGTCAAAGGAAAGAAGGATAACAAGCGAAAAGACATTTACGTCTACACGATCGCGAACCATGACGAGGTATTTTTCAAGACCGAGTTCCAGGCGACGATCTGGCAAACCGGCATCCCGCCGGTCGTCGCTGTCGACATGATCGCCGAGGGGTCCTTGTCGGCCACAGGCTGCATTCCACCGGAGCTGATCGACCCGATTCCGTTTTTAAGCAAGCTGAAGGCGCGCGGCATGGTCTGGGACGTGATCGAAAAAACCTCTCCGCTCCTGCAAATCACGTAAAGACGTAAGTTGAGATACAAAAACCGTTCGGGCCACTCTCGCGCTCGAACGGTTTCTTTGGCATGTGCCTGCATATCGCAGCCATAAGTGATTTCCCTCCGAGATGTCCTGATTGGAGGGGCCTTAAACGGAACGCAGTACGGCCCGCACCGGGCTCCCGTCTGCCTCCGCAAGCGGAAGCGGCAGCGCGATCAATTCGTAATCTCCAGGCTGAACATGGTCCAATTCAAGACCCTCCAAAATGTGGATATCGTGCTCGTGCAGTCCGTGATGAGCGGGCAGCTCCTTGCTGTCCAACGGATCGACAGACGGCACGTCCACACCGATCAGCCGGACTCCTATCTCGGCCAGGTACGGAGCCAGATCGGAGCGTAGATAGCAAATCTTTTCCGGAAAGCGAGTCGGATCCTCCCATGAGCTGGTGCGCAACAGCAGCCGTGTAACTCCTACCAGATCGAATGGCCGCAAGTCTTCCGCTCCTATGCTCGGCTTGCCCGAGACATCGATGAGTCTGGCGGGTCCCACGTACAGCTGAACATCCAGCTCGAGCATTCTTCTCCCGTCGTCTGCAAAATGAAAGGGGGCATCCACATGGGTGCCGGTATGAATGCTCATCGTCAGCTTCCCTACATTGACGGAACCGCTCTCTGCCATCGGCCAGTTCACTTCATACCGGAACTCCGTATCGCCTGGCCATGTCGGAACGCCCGGCAGCAGCGGCCTTGAAATATCGAATATTTTCATGTCTGTCTCTCCTCCGCTTCCATGGATCAGATTCGCTTGTGTGCCGTCAAAAACTGTTCGACTCCGTCGTACAATCCTTCATCATTGGCGTATTTGACGTAATTTTTCGCCGTTCGCAGCCATTCGATCGTCGTCGGACGAGTCGCGGCGATCGATTCCCGCAAGTCGCTCATGCGAATCGGCCGCTCGATCCCTGTCGCCAAGATGTCGTGGAGGACTTGTTCGGTAGCCAATTCGACGACATACTCGATGTCGGCCCCGGAATACAGCTCCGTCCAGCCTGCCAATTGGGCATAGTCGATGGGCTCCGTCGGCCGCCCCTCCAGCTTCAGCCGGAAGATCGCCGCGCGTGCCTCGGAGTCGGGAGGTCCGACAAACACGACCTTGTCAAAGCGCCCCGAGTGAAAAAAGGCAGGATCGACGTCCCACGGCAGATTGGTGGCGCCCAGAAGCAGCAGCCGGTCCAACTGTCTGGCCGCTCGCTCCATCTCCGCCAACAGCTGATCGATCATTCCCCTCATCCACGGCGATGCCGATTTGCCCCGATGATACCCCAGTGCATCCATCTCGTCGAGAAACAGGACAGCAGGCCGATGCTGGCGAGCGGAGGCAAACAGGTCGCGGATGTTTTGCTCGCTGGCACCGACGTACGGATCCAGAATATCCGCCACTTGCACGTGGTAAAGCTTGGCGCTGCACTCGCCGGCAGCCGCTCTGGCCAAAAACGTTTTCCCGCAACCCGGCGGCCCGTACAGGAGCACGCCGCCTCCAGCCCGTTTGCGGAATCGCTCGTACAACTGGGGCGTCAAAACCGGCTGGACCATTTTGATCCGAATCGCTTCTTTTACATCGTGCAATCCACCTACTTCGGAAAAGTCGACGACCTTTTCTGTCAGCGGCTGATCGGAACGGTTTTTTCTGTTTTTGCCTCCCTCGATGACGCGCATTACAGCAGGAGTGTGCTTCCCTTTCGACAGCAAGACCTCCGTTTCCTGCACCTCCGCACCCGTGCTTTGCGGCGCTTCCCGGCTCAGCTTGTTCAATTCCCTGATGACCGACTGCTTCAATTCCTCGTCCCCGTAAGCCAAGGCTTGGGTAAAAGCGAGCAACGCTTCTACGCGGTTATGTTGCTCAGTGTACTCCAGCCCCAGGAGATACCATGCCGCAGCGTTTTTCTGATCGCCGCGGACCATGGATTTCAAGATCTCGATCTTCGTCATCCGTTTCATCCTCTGCGTGCCATTTTGCATGACCATTTGTATAAAAACGGCGAAAGCCAGATGTATCCTCCGATCAGGAGGAAGAGCATGCCAGCGGCAGCGATCGCCGCCTGCCAGCTCGCCTTGCCGAGAGCGAGCACACCGAAAGCCAGTGAGATCCACCACAAGTCGGGGCCCCCCGCCTTCAGCACCAGACGCTTCGGCAATGCCAGAGGGTGGAGCAGTCGATTCAATTGCTCCAGTGCCGTGAGCAGGTGCTCGTTCAACGGCTCCATCTGGTACGCCTGCAAAAAATAGTCCCTCGCTTCCGCGTACGAGCCCCGATCCAGCGCAAGCAGCCCCAGCTTGACCAGCTTGTCTACCCGGTTGCCCGCAAGCTGCAAAACATCGCGAATCGCCTGCCCCTCCCAGCACGGTTCCGCATAGGCCCGTTGAAACACGTAGCCGTAATGCAGGACAGTCTCGTCCCCTGGTCCGAGGCGCTGTGCTTCTGCGAGCAGTCTCCGGGCCTTTTCTTCGTGTCCGGTCCTGAGCATCAAGTACGCGTATTGCGCCAAGATTCCAGCGTTTTCCGGTTGGGCGGCCAGGGCGGCGAGCAGCCACTCCTCCGCTGCCACGTATTGTTCCCTCTCGAGGCAGATGGCGCCCAACAGCGCGTACGTCATTTCCTTGCTGGATTCGCACAGGACTGCTTCCCTGGCGAATGCCTCCGCGATCTCCATCTCTTCCAGATGAAAGGCGCAAGAAGCGAGATAGTATTTGGCGACTCCGTCCGAAGGGTCATGCGCTAAAATGCCCAGAAACTTGGACTTGGCCTTGGCGTATTTGCCCAATTCGTAAAAGTAAAGGGCTTCCTTCCATCTGCCGAGGTCTTTATCCGACCAACAAACCATCATGGAAGACCTCCCCAGCGTGTATTTCCAGCAGCTCCAGAGAAACGCCGGCCGCTGACAGCAGGATGGCAGGCTTGGCCAATGGCTGAAAGCGGCCATTCACGACGGAATGAAGGCGAAAGCGTCTTTTCAGCGTACAGCGGTAAGCGATCGCCAATCCAACAGCCAGGACGCGCGAGCAAAGAAGCGCATCCAGCCAGTTGCCCACGATCCATGTATAGAAAAAGGTCGATGCAATCAGAAGCATTCCCGTCAAAAACAGCCCTGCCGTATGCGACCTTTTCGCTCGCAGCCACAAACAGTTCACGGTGCCCAATGCCAGGACCGGGAGCACTCCTCCAAAGAAACCCGCATAGACGAAGCTACTGATTTGATAGGATTTGGTCTCCTTGACCCCTCCCTTTCGGAGAGAGGGTTGCAGCAATCGTTCGTTCACTGCGTGTGCTCCTTTCCCCTTGGTACAACTCCAACCCCTTCATTATAATGGAATCTCCCAACAAGAAGAATATGGAAATTCACAAAAAATGGGGCAGTCCGCCTACAAAAGAAAACAGCGAAGAAGAGAACGGGGAAATCACGTCCCTGTCTTCGCTGTTCTGTTGGCCCCGCCATTGGGTCTGTCCGCTCATCGCCGTCGTCAGTTCGGATGCGTTTCGTCCTCTCCTTCCCGCGCAATCGGAAGCCCTTGTCTGGTCCACTCATCAAAGCCGCCGGCCAGGTTGGATACCTGTGCAAAGCCGTTTGCACGCAAAATGCTCACGCCTATGGCAGACCTTTTGCCAGTCTTGCATTGTACCAGAATCGGTCTGTCCCGCGGCAATTCCTGAAGTTTCATCGGCAAGTAACCGAGCATGATGTGTTTCGCGCCGGGAATGTATGCCTCCTCCCGCTCTTTTTTATACCGGACATCCAACACGTACATTTGTCCGGACTGGACGGCTTCCTTTCCCTCTTGAGGGGTGATGTCCTCATATTTCGCAAGTCTCGGGTCGTCATCGGGATCGAACACATTCGGATCCATCACGGACGCGACCTGATCCATCCCGATTGACTGCAAATCCTTCAAAACAAGGGGAAGGGACTCCCTTTCCGTCAACAGGTATAGCGGACGATCATAGTCCAGCAGCCATCCGGCCCACGTGACAAAAGACTTCTCGTAGGGGATATTGATCACGCCTGACACATGCTTTTGGGCAAACAGGCGTGCCGGGCGCGTATCCACGACAATGCCTTTTTTCACCCAGCTTTCGACCGTACCTACGGAAGCTTCCGCGTACGACGGGGCTGCTATTTCTCCGACCAACCGCGGTCCTTCCTTGTTCAAACGTTTCATCGTCGAAAAATATGTCGGCGGCTCTGGCTGGCCCTCCAACAGCTTCTGGATGAATTCATCCTCATCCTCATGCCGCAGCGCCCAGTTCGTTCGCTTCTCATAGCCGACGGTGGTTGACTGGACGGCCCCAATCGCCTTGCCGCACGCGCTGCCTGCCCCGTGCCCAGGCCAGACCTGCAGATAGTCGGGCAGCTTTTTGAAGCGCGCTAACGAATGAAACATTTGGCCAGCCAGCTCTTCCGCGGAGCCGCTAAGCCTTGCCACTTTCTCCAGCAGATCCGGACGCCCCACATCCCCTACGAACACGAAGTCCCCCGTAAAGATCCCGATCGGTTCTGCTTGCGATGAGCCGCCATCTGTCAAGAGCAGCGATATGTGCTCCGGTGTGTGCCCCGGTGTATGCAGCACTTCGAAGGTGAGGTTGCCGATCGAAAAGATGTCTTTGTCCCGCAAGAGCTTGTGTTTGTAGTCGCGAGCGTATGGGTAGGCCCAGTCGGTTCCCCCTTCTTCGGACAAATACAGGGTGGCGCCAAACCTCGAAGCGATTTCCCTCGCTCCCGAGAGGAAATCGGCGTGGATATGGGTTTCCGTCACGCCCACAATCTTCAATCCGTTGGCTGCCGCTGCTTTCGCGTACGGCTCGACATCCCGCGCAGGATCGATGACAATGGCCTCGCCCGTTGCCTGGCATCCCACCAAATACGAGGCCTGGGACAATTTGTCATCGTAGAAATACTTGAGTAGCATCCGTCACCCTCCTATTCGCTTCACGTCCATTTTTGCCTCACTGCCTTTTCTTGTACACATCCACCGTCAAGACAGAGTGGCCGCTTTCGATACGGGCGTCACATCCGTCCTTTGAGCATGCCCTTCCAATAAAATAGGGGCAGCACGTCTTTTTTCAGCAAATACATGCTTCTTCGTTCGCGGGATTGGTCGAAGGGAAACGACTCCCGTGGATTCAGCTCATAATCAAATTCCGCCAGAATCAGCTTTCCGTACCCCGTCACGAGCGGGCATGATGTATAGCCATTGTAATGATCGGACAGCGGCTTTCCCTGGATCATGGACATCAGGTTTTGGACGACGATCGGCGCCTGCTTGCGTATCGCAGCGCCTGTCTTTGATGTAGGCAGATTCGTGCAATCGCCTACTCCGAAAACATTGGCAAATCGTTTGTGCTGCAGCGTATGTTTATCAACATCGATCCAACCGTCACCTGCAGCGAGCGGGCTTTTTTTGATAAAATCCGGAGCGCTCATCGGCGGTACCACATGAATCATGTCGTAGGGCATAACCACGTGCTCGTTTGTGTCCAGATTTTCGAAAACCGCCTGCTTCTTTTCTCCGACGATTTCCACGAGATTATGCTTGAACCGGGTCTCGATCTGTTTTCTTTCAATCACCTTCTGCAAGGCGTCCGCATACTTTTTCACGGCGAACAGGGAGGTCCCTCCGGAGACGAAACGTATGGCAGACCGGGAACGAACGTCCGACTTGCGGAAATAGTCGTCGGCGACGTACATGATTTTTTGAGGGGCCCCGCCGCATTTGACCGGCGTGTTGGGGTTCGTAAAGATCGCTTCCCCTCCCTGAAAGTGACGAATGGCATCCCACGTGCTGTCGACAAAGTCATACGAGTAATTGCTGCAGACTCCGTCCTTGCCCATGCTCTCTTTCAGCCCTTTGATCTTTTTCCAATCCACTTGAATGCCTGCTGCAACAACCAGGTAGTCGTAATGCAGTCTGGTCCCGGACGCAGTGACGACGGCATTGTCGTCCGGTTCCAATTCGGTTACGGCATCTTGTACCCATACAGCCCCATGCGGGATTACGGAGGCTTCCTCCCGCTCCGTGGTCTCCTTGCTGACTTCGCCCGCCCCCACAAGCGTCCACAACGGCTGATAGTAGTGCTTGGTCGCGAAATCTACGACGGCGATCCTCCCGAAGAAATCGCGCGACTTGCGCAGGAGTCGCGCCGCAACCGAAATACCCGCAGTTCCTCCGCCTACGATCACGACTTTGTAATGCGCTCCCGACCTGTTCATCCATCCCCTCTCCTTTCCAAGGAGCTTTCACGGAACCAAAGCTCCACATTCCTGAACAGCGTGTACGGGGCTCAAGCCGCACACCTTGAAGCCCCTTTTGCATTACACGAAAATGTATGCAGCAAGCATCGTGCCAAGTCGCTTTTTCCGCTCTTTTTCCCCATTGCTGCCGAAAGCCATCGTCACCTCAGCATTCAGTACCTTTCTCAATGTTCAACCTTGACAAGAAGGAAGCATCGCCATAACAGACAACCTTCACTGGGAAACCTTCGTGTCTAGCCGGCTTTTTTGCTTCAGGGTCATGAACGCGACGATGACCCCCAGCAGCGTGATCCCCGCTGCAAGAATGAAAGCGGTGCGGATCGCCTGGTTGAGATCCGCCGGCATCATCGTTTCCAAGGTCGCGCTGGAACCCAGGCTTGCGGATATCATCGCCATAATTACCGCCAATCCAATGGCCCCCCCGATCTGTTGACCGGTCGAAATGATGGCGGAGGCTACCCCCTGCTCTTTGGGATCAATGCCAGTGCCTCCCGCGATAAACATCGTCGTGAAGACCAGCGCCTGACCGATCCCGATGATGACCGTCCCCGGAATGATCCCCCAAGCGGAACCGGTTGCGGATAGCTGCTGAGTAAGCAGCAGAAAACCGATCAACCCTAGTCCCATCCCGGTTGCGATTGTTCCGGCCACCCCGGTTTTCGTAAGCATTTTTTGAATCAGCTTGGCACCCAGGAACGCACTTATCGTCAAAGGCAAGAAGCTCAAGCCGGATTCGATGGCTGAATAATGCAGTACCCCCTGCGTATAGAGTGTCAAGAAATAGTACAGGGTACCGAACGATGCCGAGAATAAAAAGGCGGTCAGCGTCGCCCCTGTCAGATTGCGATTACGGAAAAGACGGAAGGAAAGCAGCGGTTCCTTCGTACGCTTTTCAATGACAAGGAAGGCGCCAAGCAGTGCGGCACCGATCAGCAGAAAGGGCAGCGTGCTTTTGCTGAGCCAGCCATCGACCGGAGACTGCACGAGATAGTAGACGACGAGAAGCATGCCAGACGTCACCGACACCGTACCTGCTACATCAAAGTGCTTGCTTTGAGAAGACATCCGGCTTTCCACGAGAACGACGGGTGCAAGCACAATGGCCAATAAACCGATGGGGACATTGACGAAGAATGTGGCCTCCCATCCGATGTAGCTGGTCAAGACGCCACCCAACAGCAAGCCAAGCGACAAGCCTACGCCGCCCATTGACGCCCAGATACCCATGGCCCGGTTGCGTTCGCTGCCTTCCTCAAAATTGGACATGATCAGCGACAAAGTGGCCGGGGATAATAAAGCGCCGCCAAGGCCTTGCACCCCTCTGGCAAGGATAAGCAGAAGCTGGGAATGGGCGAGCCCCCCCAATAGCGATCCCAACGCGAAGAGGGTCATGGCGATGACAAACATCCGCCGCCTGCCCAGCAAATCAGACAGCCGTCCGCCTAGTAACAAAAATCCGCCGTAAGCGAGGGAATACGCGCTGACGACCCATTGCAAATGGTTGGCGGAAAACCCTAGCTCGTTTCCGAGTGAGGGCATTGCCACAAAAATAATGGTGTAATCCAGAGCCAAAATTAACTGCGAAACAGCTAGAATGAACAAGGCTAATCCTTTCACTCTGCTAGGATTCATCGGTAATCCTCCTCATTGAAAATGTACGATCCGGCAAAATTCCAGACCATTCGATCTAAAAAGGATAAAAAATGAATGAAGCGGTTGCTGCGCTTCATTTTGCATCGAGTGCAGTAAGAGTCACTTCCATAAATTGTCGTAAAGCGTTCGGGTCCTCGGTCAGTTTCGCCACCTGTGTCAAAGCGTACCGGGCGTGGTACAAATACCCTGCGAGCGCACGCAATTCCTGATCGACCCCAAGCTCGCCTTGCTTTTGGCCTCGCGCCAAAGCCTGGTAAAACGCTTCTTCCAATCGCACCCGATCTTGCTCGAACAGCGCCGCGATCTCGGGATCATGAGGCACCTGGTCGATTGCGCTGTGCAGGATAAAGCATTCCTTTCTCCGCTTTTCGTCCAGCAGTGAAGCGACAATTTCATGAAAAATAGCGGAAACGGCCTTTTTTGCAGACTCTGTTCTCTCCAAGTAGGCGACCACAGCGGAAGACTTCTCATTCACATAGTGCTTCACTGCTTTCACAAAGAGATCTCGTTTCGTTCCATAGGTATCGTACAGGCTTTGGCGAGCGATCCCCAGTCCATCGAGCAACATCTGCAAGGACGTCCCCTCGTAACCGTAATGGCCGAAGATTTGCATGGCCTTGTGCAGGACGACAGTCGTATCGAATTCTTTGGTTCTAGCCATATTGGGTATCCCTCCCTCTTTTCCCATACTACCTTTTTCGGACCGTTCGATCAAGAAGAGGGAGGCTTTCCTCTCCAACGCGATCGGTCGGTGTGTGGCACTCTCGCTTCGCTCCTTCTGGCCGTTCGAACGAAGTTTAAAATAGACCATTCAGTCCGAAATGAACAAAAAAAGTTTCATCAGGATCTACACATTATCCAAGGTCAGCACCTCCTTCGCTTCACGCGTTCATGGTATCATTTCCAGACCGTTCAGTCAATAATATTTATTGCTCTTTCCTACTCGGGCATCCCGTCGTGATCCAATTGAAAACATCGGCAGCATGGGAAAGCGGAAAAGCGGAACGGGGAAAAGCCGTTTCATCATCGCCCCCGAGTCAGCGATGATCAAATGAAATCTCCCCCATTCCCTTTCGTCTCTTCGATTACAGCCCGTATTTTTTCATTTTTTGCAGAACCGCCGTGTGGCTGATGCCGAGTGAGGCAGCGGCTTTTCTGATCGAGGCATGCTCTTTTAGGGCACGAATCAGCAAGCTTTTTTCAAAGGCATCCATCCGTTCTTTCAGAAGTGCGGTTGACGGGTGAGAAGAATCTTGATCTTCGACCGATGAGTTCCGCGGGAAATCCAAATACAAATGCTGCTCCTGAATTTCATCACCCGGACATAAATAGACGGTTCGCTCCATCACATTTTGCAGCTCACGCACGTTTCCGGGCCAAGGGTACGCTTGCAGAGCGCGAATGGCGGAATGCGCGATCGGGATCACCGGCCGATTGGCGGCTCGGCATACTCGTTGCGTGAAATAGTGAGCCAGCATCGGGATATCGCCTTTGCGCTCCCGAAGCGGAGGAATGACGATGGGAATGACGTGCAAGCGATAATAGAGATCATCGCGAAACAGCCCTTTGCTCGTCATATCAGAGAGGTTGCGATTGGTGGCGGCGATGATTCTGACGTCAATGGGAATCGTTCTGCTCCCGCCCACTCTTCGCACGCTTCGCTCTTCCAATACACGGAGGAGCTTCGCTTGCAGATGAAGGGGAATGTCTCCGATTTCATCCAGAAAAAGAGTTCCGCCCTGGGCCATTTCAAACAGCCCGGACTTCCCGCCTTTCAGCGCACCGGTGAACGCCCCCTCTTCATACCCGAAAAGCTCGCTTTCCAGCAAAGCATCCGGTATGGCGGCACAATTGATCGGCACAAAAGGACCCTGGGAGCGATTGCTTTCAAAATGAATGGCCCTCGCAAACAGTTCTTTGCCCGTACCGCTTTCGCCTTGCAAAAAAACGGTCGCTTCGCTTTTGGCAACACGCTTCGCGGTGTCGATGCACTGTCTCATATTGGCGCTCTGTTGAACGATTTCGTCAAAGAGAGAACCATCCTTTTTTTGAACGGTGGAAAGCCATTCCTGTACCTGCCGATCGTCCCGAAGCACGATGACTACGCCTTGTCTTTCGCTCCGGTCCGCAGGGATGATCGGATGATAGCTGCAAAGGTAGCTCACGAGCTTTTTATGCCCGGTCCAAATTCTCACCTGGACGCTGGGCAATTCGATCGCCTCATGCAGACATCGTTTCACCTCGGCCGCCGCTTCTCCCCACCAATTTTCGATAGAGTGATGCAATAGCTGTTCAGGCTCCATTCTCAGCATGGCCTGAGCAGCGCGATTCATCGCAGTGACTCGCAGCTGATCGTCTACTGACAGAATTCCTTCCGAAACGGTGGTCAGAATCGTATGGATGCGATTTTCGCGCTCTTCAGCCGGGAGACAGGGGATCGTCTTTGCATTCTCGATGCCTTTCACCTGCTTGATCATTTCCACGATCCCGCTGAGCTGGCTGGCAGATACAGAGGGGATTTTTACATAAATATAGTGGGGTTTCACTTCCATGCCCACGATGTCGATCTCGCGTGCGGCAAAGCATGCAATGACCTCATGGGTAATTCCGACCCGGTTCACGCCTTTGATCTCCAGAGTAACTCCCGCCAATGCAACCCCACCTCGCCCGGTCTCTTTTCTATCTCCATACTAGCAAAGAAAAGCCCGGTGCGAAATGCGCCTGTCCCAACCGGACTAGGCAAAAGAAAGGGCCGTATCCAAATCATCCAGAATGTCTTCCACATCCTCGATCCCCACAGACAAGCGAATCAGTCCATCCGTGATGCCCATTTTCTCGCGTTCTTCAGGAGGAATGACGGAGTGGGTCATCGTGGCAGGATGCTGGATCAGCGTGTCGACATCCCCCAAACTGACGGCCCTTTTGCACAAGCGCACGTGGTTCATCATGCGACTCCCCGCTTCTCTGCCACCTTTCAGCTCAAACGCGAGCAGCCCCCCGAAGCCATCCATTTGCCTGCATGCCAGCTCGTGTTGAGGAAACTGGGGCAAGCCAGGATAATGCACCCGTGCCACTTTCGGATGTTGGTCCAAAAACTCGGCAACCCTCTGAGCGTTTTCACAATGGCGATCCATGCGCACTCCGAGCGTCTTGAGCCCCCGAATCAATAAATAAGCGTCAAATGGCGCCAGAATGCCTCCAATATCTTTTTGCGAGGTCATGCGAATGGTGTCCATGATGGACTTGGGACCCGCAGCGACACCCGCGATGACATCCCCGTGCCCGCCGATGAACTTGGTAGCGCTATGGATGACGATGTCACAGCCATACTCAATCGGCCTTTGCAAATACGGAGACAGAAAGGTGTTATCCACGACCACGCAGGCGCCAACCTCTCTGGCAATGTTTGCGACCAGCTGTAAATCGACCAGCTCCATGGTCGGATTGATCGGTGTTTCCACGTAAATCACCCGGGTAGTCGGCTGAAGATTTTGACGAATCGAGGCCTCATCCGTCATGTCTGAAAGGGAGTAATCGACGTGAAAGCGGTCTTTCAGCAAATTCAGCAATCCGTATGTGCATCCGTACAACCCTTTTGTGCCGAGAATATGATCGCCTGTCTTTACGAGCGCCATGAGCACGGCAGAGATGGCTGCCATTCCCGATGCAAAGGCAAGAGCAGCCTCCGCCTTTTCCAGCGCAGCGATCTTCTCCTCCAAAACCGTAACCGTAGGATTTCCCAGCCGGGAATAGATGTAGCCCGCTTCCTCGCCGGCAAAGCGTCTCGCTCCTTCTTCCGCGGACGAAAAAACAAAAGTCGAGGTTTGGTAGATGGGAGTGGCCAAAGATCCCGTTTGCGGGTCGCAATGAAAGCCGGCATGAATGGCCGTAGTGGATCGCCCCTGCTTTTTCTCCGTTTTCACTGATTGGTTCTCGTTCATGCAAAGATCACCTCATCCATTCGTTTTAAAGCGCTTTCTTGCATGAATGATGCCAATGAAGGAAGCCGGAAGATCCGAGGGATTTTACGGAAACGGGCCGACACAATCGGTATGAAAAGTTGCCAAATGGAAAGAAAACTTGCCAGTCATGAACTGCCGAGCATTCGTCCTTCGCGGTGCTCCTCTCCCCCTCTCCACTATGGAAACTTTGATTGATAACGATTTTTTCCCTATCCATTTTCTGTCTATTTCCTTGATAATCGTGTTATACGCTCAAAAAGCCCCCTTGCGGAACAGGCCAGGTTGCCTCGAAAACATCTGAGAACAGGAGAGTCTTTATGTCAGTATCCAGTCGAAGAAACGGTTTCATTATTCTTGCCATGGCTTTGGGCCGGTTGATGCCGCCCCTTGACGATACGATCACGTCCGCAAGGGTATCATGATAGCTGGAGAGCTGCTGCAAGGCATGCCCGCCAGCCAATTGGAGAGTCTTTTGAATCCGGAAACGCTCATGCGTGCAACCACGGAAATCGATCCTGCGATTCACTCGTTCCTGAAGGATCCACCGGGAACCGCGATCAAGCATGGATATTTTGTGGGGATCGCTTTTGCCATTATCGGCTTTCTCTCCGTATTAAACACGGGTCCCGACAAAGCAGAACGCCCGAAAAAGAGCGGACATGCATCGTTCAGTCCACGAGGTCAATCCCGGATACAATGGAAGGAATGATTTACTCCGGGGAGGCCATCCATGTGGCTGCGGCGATCGCCAGTTTCGCCCCACTCTCTCATCGATCAGGAGGAATTATTTTTATGGAAATGATCCAAATCGAAACCAAACAATTACGATTGCGTCCAATGGAATTGGATGATGCTCCCGCACTTTTTGCCTTTTGGTCCGATCCGATGGTGACCAGGCATATGAACATTGACACATTTACGGATCTCACCCAGGCCGAACAGATGATTGCCCTCCTTCAGAAGCTCAGCCTGGAGGACGCAGCCTGCCGCTGGACTATTACATTAAAGCAAACCGGTCAGATTGCAGGCTCGTGCGGATTCAATTCTTTTGATTTCGAAAATGAACGGGCGGAAATCGGGTACGACCTCGGGTATCCCTTTTGGGGGAACGGTTATACCCCTGAAGCATTGCGAGCATTGCTTTCTTTTGGCTTTCATGACCTCGGTTTGAACAGGATCGAAGCGAAGGTCGAGCCTGAGAACGCAAACTCGGTCAAGGTCTTGGAAAAATTGCGTTTTGTCGAAGAAGGCACCCTGCGGCAATATGAGAAGGCAAAGGGGAAATTTGTTGACGTGATCATGTTCTCCATACTCCGGGATGATTGGAATAGAGAAACCGTTTAACCTAAAATGGAGGGGAACGCGATGGACTTGGTACCTTTCTCTGCGGAAATGCTTTCCGATGCGGGGAAGCTCTTGGCCATACGGCATCGGAATAATCGAACGGTACAGGCTGGACTGCCAAACCGCTTTGAAAATGAAGGGGATGCATCCTTGGCCATCCGATCTGAATGGGAAAAGCCGAATCCTTCGGGAGTGGCCGCGGTCAAGGACGGCCAGCTGTTGGGCTATCTTCTCGGCCAAAGACACCAGGATTCGCTTCGAGGACGACATATCTGGATCAGCCTCGCCGGACATGCAATCGCGGAAGGCGCCTCCAGCGAACTTTATCGGGAGCTATATGCATTTGCTTCCCAACGCTGGGTGGACGAAGGATACTTTACGCACTATTCTCTGCTGCCCTCGACCGATTCTGGGCTGATCGACGCCTGGTTCCGTCTCGGATTCGGATATGAGCAGGTGCATGGGCTCCTTTCACTGGAAGAGGATCAAGCCCCTCCTCCCCTCCCCGTTTCTGGCGTGGAGATCCGCTTGGCAACACCGTCCGACCGTGATTCGATCCAAGATCTATACGAGATTATCCGATCTCATCAAGCAAAGGCGCCAGTTTTTGCGGTTGCCTTGCCGGAGGATGCGCAGCGCATCCGTGAGGGTTATGCGGCTCTGCTTGACGACCCATCCGTTCATTTTTGGACGGCATGGAAAGAAGGACGAATCATTTCTTTTCAAGCCTATTATCCTTCCAACCACGATACGTCGAGCATCATCACACCTGATAATTGCGTAGAGCTGGGAGTAGCCGCGACACGCTCCGAGTATCGCGGACAGGGAATCAATCGCGCCCTCACTTTGCACGGGCTGTCACATGCGAAAGAAAAAGGCTACGCCTATTGTATGACGGATTGGAGGATGACGAATTTGTCATCCTCACGTTTCTGGCCGCGCCAAGGGTTTCTTCCGGTTGCTTATCGATTGTCCCGTCTGATCGACCACAGGATTTCTTGGGCGAATCTTCCTCGTTTTTGACAATCTCTGGGCACCGGGTGTGCACATTCAAATTCCGGTGTTCCTTATAAAAAAACGCTTCCCGGATATAGTCAAAAGCTTGAATCACTGTTGCCTATTTGGCATTACCAAAACACCGCTGCCGCCGTCAGCCAATCGACGGGACAGCGGTGTTTGATTGTCTGCTTACTTGCAAAGCATTCAGTACCTGTACGCCCAGCGGGGTAATCTGTGTGCCCTGTTTCTTGATCCCTACCTCGACACAGCCGCTGCGATGCAATACGGCCAGCCTGTTGCGCAGCTTTGCATCGGAGAGCGGCGAAGCGAGCATCTTGCCTAAGGTGGAGCGGCCGATCCTCTCGCTTCGTTGATGGCACAGCCACAAATTGGCCAGGATGTCCTCGTACTCATGCAGCGAACCGTGACGTCCCAGCAAAAACACCACCTGCCCAGCTTCGTCGGACAGCGGGGATTGAACAGACAGCGCGCTGCCTGCGACTTGTGGCCTGTTTTGCATCCGCTCAGGAAGATGCTGAAGTCCCACCTGCTCGCCGTCGACGATCACGAGCAGATAATTGATAAAGTTCTCCAGTTCACGGATGTTGCCGGGCCAGTTATAGTGCCGCAGCGCTTCCTGCGCCTCTGGCAGGAAATGAAGATGGCGCCGTTTACCCTTGAGAAAATAGTCGATCAGGATAAACAGATCCTCGCTTCTTTCCCGCAGGCTGGGTATTTGCAGCGGCAGGACGTTCAAGCGATAGTAAAGGTCTTCGCGAAAGCTGCCTCTTTGAATCATCTCCAGAAGGTTGCGGTTGGTCGCCGCGATCACGCGGACATTCACCGGAATGACGCGGTTCCCCCCGACGCGCATGACCTGCCGCTCCTGCAGCACGCGGAGCAGCGCTGCCTGAATGCTCAATGGGGCGTCGCCTATTTCGTCGAGAAAGATCGTTCCGTTGTGCGCCAGCTCGAACAGACCGATCTTGCCGCCTTTGCGTGCTCCAGTAAAAGAGCCTTCTTCGTATCCGAACAGTTCGCTCTCCGCCAGGCTTTCCGTCAAACCGGCGAAGTTAACCGGAACAAACGGACCGTCTTTTCTTGGCGAGTCGTTGTGGATGGCCTGGGCGAACACCTCTTTTCCCGTTCCGTTCTCCCCCGTGATCAGGACGGTAAACTCCTCCTGTGCAAGCTTGATCGCCGTCTGTTTGGCTGCGGCGATCGTCTGGCTGACCCCGATGATGTTGGCAAAGCTGTATTTGGTGGTAAGACCAAGCTGTGTGCTCTTCGTGCGGATTTCCTGTTCGATCTGCTGCACCTTGGTGACATCCTGAAACGTCACCACCACCCCGAGGAACTTGCTGTCCATCAGGATTGGATTTTTGGTGACGAGCAGAAAGCGGCTGCCGATTTCCAGCAATTGGTCAGCAATCACTGTACGGGTGCGAAACACTTCCTCCACATGAAAGTCGGGGATCACCTCGAGATAATGTTTGCCGATACATTTTTCCGCCGCCATATGCAGAATGTTTCCGGCATCGTCGTTGAAAAATGTGACTTCCCCCTGCTCGTCGATGCCGATAATCCCTTCATGAACGGCATTGAGAATGGACTCCAGCTTTTGAATGAGCCGCTTTTCGTTATTGACGGAGATGGAGAGATTCCGGCCAAGCTGGACAAAATCGCGGAAAAATTCCGCCGTGTAAAAATGCCTCTTGTCTACGGATAGATTGAAGAGCTGGGCAATATCAAAAATGGTCGATAAATCGAGCGGCCGATTGTAGAGATTGATCACCTGCTGCACCTGCTTCGGCACCAGCTCGGGAAAGCCAAGCGTAAGCGCCAGATCGATCTGGTCGAGCTCCTCCGGTGACAAGCGGGTTTCCGGATCGAACGGAGTGAACAGGAGATGATCAAAGCCGAGCCGCTTGAGCACTTCCACGGAATCTTCCGCCGTCTCCCTGGCGTTGGTGACGAACAGGCAGCGCGTACCAGGCTCAAGATCCATGATTTTTACCAACTGCGTCATGTGAATGGACCTGCGCGACACAAGGACGGTTTTCCCCTCCGGAACCGGAGGAAGTTCGTTGATGATGTAGTCGTTTGACAGCAGAACCAGCTGCACCTGGTCGAGCGTTTCCGGATCGCACGGATTCCCTTCGTAATGAGTGTAAATGGAGATTTGCGAGCCAAAATAGGCTTGCAGATTGGACGCAAAAGTCTCGCATACTTTTTCGCTTTTGGTTGCCAACAGAATGCTATGCTTGCACATACAGCGTGCTCCTCGCAATTTTTTCAATCATTTTAAAATAACACCTATCGTTTTGCAAAGGGATTGATTTCCGCAGGTACATCGTCCGAACACGCAAAAAAGTACCCCGGACGGTTTGGTCAAGACCCCATTTAGTGGACAGTAAGAAAAAACCCGACCGTTAGACCGACAGCTGACGTCTGAATTCAACAGGCGTCAGCCTTTTTAATTTTCGTTGTGGTCGACTTTGGTTGTAGAATTGAATATATTCCTCAATTCGCCTTTGTGCCTCATCCACACTTCGGATATCATAAGGGTAGAGCCCTTCCGTTTTGAGATGCGAGAAGAAGCTCTCCATCGAGGCATTATCATAACAGTTGCCTCTCCGAGACATGCTGATTTGGGCGCCAACCTTCGGCAACATGTCGTGGTAAGCGTAGGACGTGTACTGGAATCCCTGATCGCTGTGAACGATCAGTCCAGTCACGTCTTTCGTCTTTTTAAAGGCTTTCTCAAAGGTCCGTAGGACCAACTGATTGTCGTTGCGAACTCCAATGTGGTAAGCCACAATCTCATTATTAAACAAATCCTTAATAGCAGACAGGTAGAGCCACGTATCCGCGACACGATACTGTGTGACATCGGTTACCCATTTTCGATTAGGTGCATCCGCTTTGAAATTCCGCTGCATCACATTCTCAGCGACTCGTCCACCTTCGGTTGAAGCATAGTGACCTCGATATTTGCGGCGTATTCGAGAACGGAGCTTCATTTCTTGCATCAGACGTAGTACCTTCTTATGGTTGACCCATACCCCGTGATCTCGTAAGAGAAACAGCTGGGTTTGTCGATACCCATATTTACCATCATACTTCTTATAAACTACTTTGATGAGGTCTTTCACGGGCTTGTCCCGGTCCGCTTGTTGCCGTTTCAAGTATGCATAGTATCCACTTCTTGAGACTCCAAACAGCTTGCAAAGTTCACTAGTCGTATACTCACCAGCTACTTGCTTGATCGCCTCATACTTATGGGCTGCACCTCCCGCATCCAGATTTTCAAACACTTTTTTAGCATCGAGTTCTCTCGTTTTAGCTTTTTAACATATCGATCTTGGTCAACATATTCTTCACGTCTACCTCGTTGATCCATCAACCCAAATTCGCCTAACTGTTTATATTTTTTCATCCATACTTTAAGCCGGTGGCGGTCCGGAATCCCCAGATGCTCCATGATTCGACGGTATGTCCATCCTTCTTCGATATGCAGTCGTATGGCTTCCACCTTTAATTCGTGAGAATAACTTCTAAACGTTTGCCCCTTTTTCACCATAAAAAATGCACCCCTTAAATTTCATCGGATTTACCAGGGGTTTAATCCAATGTCCATTCTAAGGGGTGCACTTCAGTTCATCAGGGGTACTTTTTGCCTCACGAACTTGTTTAAAATGGGCCCCAGCCGATGATGACGCCGATCACCAGGAAGACGATGGCAATGACACACCAGATGCCGATCAACGGCAGGATAAATTTGATCCATTTGCCATAGGGAATTCCCGTCATCGCCAAGATCGCCATCAGTACGCCGGACGTCGGGTTCACGCAGTTGACTACGCCTTCCCCGAACATGACGGCTTGCACAGCGACCTGACGGGTAATGTTCAAAAGATCCGCCAACGGAACGAGAATCGGCACGAGCATGGCTGACTCTCCGGAACCGGAGGAAACGAGGAAATGGATCAGCGCGCTGCCGATAAACATCCCG
The DNA here is from genome assembly GCF_031583145.1 of Brevibacillus brevis. Classification (NCBI taxonomy): domain Bacteria; kingdom Bacillati; phylum Bacillota; class Bacilli; order Caryophanales; family Paenibacillaceae; genus Brevibacillus; species Brevibacillus brevis. The sequence goes on from NZ_CP134050.1 coordinate 3,767,034, forward strand.
ATCGCTCCGGTGATTGGGGAAAGCGACTCCAGCATTCCGGCCAGTCCGTACACGATCGTATCGAGCAGTTTACCTTCCTCGAGAATGATGATGACGGCTCTGGCCATCCCGACGATCAGCGCGCCATACACCAGCTTGGAGCACCCTTGCATGAAGGTTTTGACAATTTCATTCGCATTCATGCGGGAAATCAGCCCGGCACCGATTGCGATGAAGATAAACAGCGCAGTCATTTCGCTCTCCGACCATTGGAGCAGCAGCGTGCAGATAATGAAGCCGAGCAGGGACAGTCCGGAGAACAGGAGCACTCCTGTTTGTTGTGGCGTCAGTTTGACGCTGGTACTCACCATGTCAGTCTGGTTTGCACCGAGCTCGTTGGGAAAGACGTCCGCCCCCAATGCGCTCTTTCCGATGTCTCGCTGGATGCGGCGGGCATACCAGTACAAAAATAAAATCGTTGCCACAAGAAACACGACATAAATGACCATGCGAAAGCCGAATCCGGAGAGGAGCGGCAATTCGGCGATGCGTTGGGACAGTCCGAGCGTTTGCGGCGCCATCACGGTCGTGTTCCAGCCTGCGTAGGTTCCCAGATAAATCAGTGCGGCGCCAAAGACGGCATCAAGCTTCAAGCCTCTGGCGATGACAATCCCGAGCGGAACAAAGGCGATAACAGAGTTGACGATAATACCAGTCGTTCCCAATATCGAAAATACAACACAGACGGGAATAATCAAGAATAACAGCTTGTCCTTGCTGCTGATGACGATCTTTCGCAAAAAGGCATCGATGGCGCCGGTTTTCTCAAGGATTGCCAGCGCTCCGCTGGTAAACATGATCAGAAAGATCAAGGATGCGCCTTTGGTCATCCCGTCAGCAATCGAGGTGAACAAATCTTTTATGCTTACCGGACTCGCTTCCACCGTATGGTAGCTTCCAGACACGGTTACAGTAATATCGCCGTTTTTCACCCGGTCGTATTCTCCAGCCGGTACGATATACGTCATGATCGTACAGACCACCAAGATACAAAAGATCAGAACATAGGCGTCAATCTTGGGAAACCTGTTCTTCTTCTTTCCATCCTTCTCCACATTCTCTGCTGCCACTTGCATGTGTGCCGCATCCCCCTTGCATACTTTTCTTCTGGTTGTTCCTGGTCATAAACCTGATTCTCTCCTGATCCTTCACTCCTGTCCCCCATGTATCTTCTGTGAAAACGTTTTGAAATCTTTGCAACATTTATGCCAATCATATTTTTGTTCATTTTTCAGTCTGATCAGCAAGAACGAAGTGATCTATTGGGTTGTTTTTAAGAAATAATCATCCTAAAAAATTTTAAAAACAAACCTAAACCGTGTGTCTTACGCGGATTTTTTGGGTTTCTTTTCGTTGGCAAGTGAATTGCATGGCTACACCCTTCGATAGTCATTTTGGATCAGGAGTGAACGAAACATGAACCATGCGAACGATCTACAAGCGTATCTTCGCCAGCATCAGGAGGAGATGCTATTCGACCTAGAACAGTTTGTGCGGAAGGATTCTCCGTCTCAGGACAAGGCGTTGGTCGACGAATGCGGCCTTTTTCTCAGAGAACTGTTCGCCAAACATCTTGCCGCAGAAGCAGAAGTGATCGCACAGAATGAAGTGGGCGATCACTTGAAATTTACCCTCGGGCAGGGAAACGAGCAAATTCTCATCGTCGGCCATTTTGATACAGTCTGGGACAAAGGCCGCCTCCCCTTTCGCATTGAGGGCAACAAAGCGCACGGCCCGGGCATTCTCGACATGAAGGGCGGCATCATCCAGGCACTTTGGGCGTTGAAGGCGATCAAGGAGCGTGGACTTTCCCTGAACAAAAAAGTGGTCTTCCTCTGCAACTCCGACGAAGAGATCGGTTCGATCCATTCCCGGAAGCTCATTGAAGAGGAAGCGGCAAAAAGCGTTTGCGTCCTCGTGGCCGAGCCAGCGGAAGCAAGTACGGGAGCGCTGAAAACGAGCCGGAAAGGGGTCGGCATCTACGATCTGAAGCTGTACGGACACTCAGCCCACGCCGGCAACCACCACGAAGACGGGATCAACGCGCTGGAGGAATTGGCGCGGCAGATTATCGCGCTCCAGGAGCTGACCGACTACGAAAAAGGAACCACGGTCAACGTAGGCACGGCCAAGGGGGGCAGCAAACGAAACGTCGTTCCGGATTATGCCGAGGCGCAGATCGATGTGCGAATCAGCTCGCTTGCAGAAGCGGAGCGCATCAACGAAAAAATCCTCGGTCTGCGCCCGCAGGTAACAGGAGCCAAAATCGAAGTGACAGGCGGAATCAACCGTCCGCCCATGGAGCGAACCGAAAAGACCGCTAGTCTGTTTGCGGTTGCCCAAGCCGCAGCCGGCGAACTTGGTCTGACCCTGGGAGAAGCGAGCGTCGGCGGCGGCAGTGACGGCAACTTTTGCGCAGCGCTCGGCATTCCGACGCTGGACGGATTAGGTGCTTCGGGCGAAGGGCTGCATGCGGAGCACGAGCATATTCTCATCGACTCCCTCGCCATTCGCGCCGCCTTATTGGCCAATTTGCTCGTAAAATTGTAGGAAAATCACTGGAACAGGGGTGGGGGCTCCTCCCTTTATTCCCGCGTACGCCTTGCGGGGACAAGCTAATGAAGCCGGAACCGAATTTGTACACCTGCACATTCATACGGAATTCAGCCTGTTGGAGGCTGCACCTCGCAAAAAAACGCTTCCCCATTGATCTGGAGGAAGCGTTTCTTTTCATGATGAATCTCGGGCACAGAGGAGCACCTTAGCCGACCTTCACTCTTCCGACATGACCTTCCAGCTCGATTGTGGTCCCGTACGGCTCGCTCAGTCGCTGCACATGCTCCAGAATCGTCACCTGATTGGACAGACGCGGCCATCCTCTACTGTAGCGCGGTGTGCCGTAACCGAGCTCAATCGGATACAGGAGCAGTTCCGTAAGCTTTCCTTCCTCGATCCGCCACAGAGGTACGACCGATTCCCATACGCGCGGATTCACTCCCAGCCCCTTCTTGTTGTGATCGGTTCGCGTATCGAAGGCATCTGCCACGTTGGACTCGTGTCCCAGGCTGTATTTTTCGTAAAAATCGGCCGGAAGACGACTGACCGTCTCGTTTTGGAAAATGAAGTTGCCCAGACTGTAAAAGATCGGCCGATTTCGGTAAATCTCGATCCCGCGCAAAATGTGCGGCCCATGTCCGATCACAGCGTCGGCTCCGCCATCGATGCAGGCCCGCGCCATTTCCTCGAAGAACGCTGCGGCACGCGCCTTGTCCTCCCCCTCCATCTCGTGGGAGTGAATGCTGACGACGACGTAGTCCGCCTGTCGCCTTGCCTCGGAAATCGAGCGCAGGATCCGCTTCTTGTCCGCTTTCTTCGGTACGGTACGGCAAGCAGCCGCTTCTCCTGCCGAAAAACGGTGGGTGCCGAATCGGACGGAACCTTCCTCCACGGCGACGGCGAAGCCTTCTTTCACATCCAGATTGTAGCTGGCGTTGATCGGAATTTCGCGGCTGATTCGCTCAAGGCAGGCCAGGTCTTCCTGCGGCAGCACGTACGTCGTTTCGTAGCGCAGGGGATTGACGCCGGGACGTCCCGGCATGTCTGGCCGCTGTTCCCCCGCCGCCCACGACTCGTGAAAGGTCGACGTCGCGGCCACAAGACCTACGCGTCCGGACGGGCAATCCAGGTACACGGGCCCGCTGGCCTCTGCGAGATTCATCCCCACTCCGGCATGGACGAAGCCGTACTGATTGAGGTACCTTCTCGTCGCTTCCAGACCGCCGTACGCGTAATCCATCGTGTGGTTATTCGCCCACGCCACGGTGTTGAAGCCATACTCCTGCAGATCCTCCAGCACTTCCGGCTGGGCCATCGCCCACGTGCCTCCGCTAAAGGCAAACGGGAAGCCCTCCTGCCTGTGGGTGGTCACTTCCAGGTTGGTAAATCGGAATTCGGCTCGTCCGATCAGGCCAGCGAGCTCCCGAAACGATTCGGACGATACGCTTGGCAACCGCCGGGTAATAAAGCTGTCGCCTGTCGCAATGAACGTCATCCTGCTTCCCATTCGCGCCCCCTCCTGCTCCTCTTCTCCTCGTTCTCTCGTGATTTCTATCTAGGTCAGACGCATTCCCTGCTCTTTGATGAACGGTGTGACATGCGCCCTGCGCGGCTTGCTCACGTAGTCCGCCATTTGCATGGTCCAACCTTCCGTACGCTTTCCCTGGCTGCGCCGGGAGTAGTACTCGGACGATGCGCGCTCGTACTCCTCCAGCGCATCCGGAATGGTTTCGGTCTGATACCGTTCTTCATGGATGACGGCCCGCTTCGGCATCCGCGGCTTTTGCTCGACATCCTGGGCCGGATACCCCAGGCACATGCCCATGATCGGGATGGTCAGCTTGGGCAGCCCCAATACGGTCGCTACGTCCCGCGGGTTGTTGCGGATGCCTCCGATCATGACGCCGCCGAGTCCATGGGAACGAGCGGCCAGCAATACGTTTTCCGCCGCCAGCGCCGTGTCCACCGCCCCTACCAAGAGGCTCTCCACCTCGTCGGCAGCCAGCGTCTGGCCGTGCATTTCGCACGCTTTTTCCAGCCGGTAATAATCGGCGCAAAACACGAGGAATACCGGGCACTCCGCTACCCAGCGCTGGTTGCCGGCCAGGGCCGAGAGCGTCTGCTTCGTCTCGGGAGAGCGTACGACGATCACGCTGTACGCCTGCACGTTGTGCGACGACGGCGCCCACTGCGCGCAGCTCAAAATCTCCTCCAGCAGCTCATTTGCGATCGGCTGGTCGGTAAACTTGCGGATGGAGCGATGGGATAAAATCAATTTCGTCACTTCTGTCGGCATGACGGCCTCCCTCATCATCGTTGTTTTCTTTTCAGCATGCCCTTTTCTTCAATCCTTTTTGCCGGGACTGATCCATTTGCCGATCGGACCGCTGACGATTTTCCCGTCTTTCATGACCGTCTGTCCCCGCACGATCGCGGCGATCGGACTGCCTACTCCCGTCCAGCCGTCATAGGCCGTCACTTTGCTCTTGCTGTGCAATTGCTCTCGCTTGATGGTAAAAGGCCGCTCCATATCGACGATCGTCAAGTCGGCGTCCGTGCCCACCTGCAGGGAGCCTTTTTGCGGATAGATGCCAAATTGTTTGGCCGGATTCTCCGAAAGCACGGCAGCGACTTGCTGGAGCGTCAGCCTGTTTTGCGAAGCCGCATTCAGCATGAGCGGGGCCAGCGTCTCCACGCCGCACATTCCCGCCGGAATCGACCAGAGATCGCCGTCCTTTTCCTCTTCCGTGTGGGGCGCGTGGTCCGAGCAGACGATGGAGATGACGCCTTCTTCGATCCCTTTCCACAGCCGCTCCTGGTCCTTTTTGTACTTCACCGGCGGGTACACTTTCATCGCAGGCCCGATCGTCGCAAAGTCCTCGTTGCTCAAGAACAGGTAATGCGGGCAGGTCTCCGCCGTGATCGGGTAGCCTTCCTCCTGCGCCTGACGGATCAAGTCAACAGCTTCCCCTGTACTGACGTGCAGGATGTGCAGACGCGCTCCCGTCTCCTTGGCGAAGGCGATGCCGGTCTGCACCGTCACGATCTCTGCCAGATTGGGGCGTCCTTCGAGCAGCGCCTCATAGTCCCGGCGTCCGCTCTCCTCCACCTTTCGGGTCAAGTGCTGGATTAGGTCGCTGCTTTCCGCGTGGATGGCAAACACTTGGCCCGTCTTTGCCACCTCGCGAAACATATCCAGCACTTCGCCGTCTTCAAACGGAGGAATGACGTCTTCGTCCCCTTCCTTGTAGTTGTACAAGAGCTGGAACGTCTTGCCGTGCACCGCGTACCCCCAGAAAAACTTGAAGCCGATGACACCCGCCTCGTGCAAGGCAGAAAGCTCGCTTTGATTGAGATGCCCCAGGCAGATCGCCCAGATCCCGTAGTCGACATGCGCCTTCTGCTGCAGGTTTTGCACTTGCTTTTGCAGGTTTTCCACGTTGTTGATCGGCGGGTTCGTGTTGGGCATTTCAAAGACGGTCGTGATGCCCCCCGCTGCAGCGGCCATGGTGGAATGGGCAAAGTCCTCCTTGTAGGTCGCCCCGGGGTCCCGGGAGTGCACGTGCACATCGATGAAGCCGGGGAAAATGTGGCAGCCTGACGCATCAGTCTCTTCCCTTGCTTCTCCCGGCAGGCGTTCCTTGGAAATCGCGGCGATTTTGCCTTCCCGGATGTAGATGTCCGCTTCCAGCATTTCTTGCGGTGTGACGATTTTCCCGCCACGAATGACGTGATCCCATACCATTTACGATTCCCCCTCGTTATGTTTCCCCGTGACGACCTGCCCCACGAGGGACTGGATGTCCGCAATCCCGTACTGCATCATGTACTGCTTGATCTCCTCCAAAATATCGAGCATCGCTGTCGGCTGCACGAAGCTGGCGGTACCGACTTGTACGGCGGTGGCCCCTGCCAGAATCATCTCGAGCGCGTCTTCCCCGTTCATCACGCCACCGCAGCCGATGATCGGGAGGGAGGTGACCTGATGGACCTGGTAAATCATCCGTACAATGATGGGCTTCACGGCCGGTCCTGACAAACCGCCCAGGACGTTGCCGATGCGCGGCTTTCGGCTGTGGATGTCGATGGCCATCGCCAGGATCGTATTGGCCACGTTCAGTCCGTCCGCGCCCCCTTCCTCCGCCGCCAGCGCAATTTCCTGGATGCTGGTGACATTCGGCGTGAGCTTCGCGATCAGCGGTTTTTTCGTCACCTGACGGACTTCCCGGATCAAATCCCGCGTCGCCTGCGCGTCCATCCCGAATGCAGCGCCGTTTCCTTTCAGGTTCGGGCAGGAAATATTCAGCTCGAGTGCGGCCACTTCCTTTGCTCCCGCGATGATCGCCGACATTTCCGCAAATTCCTCAATGGACTCCGCCGAGATGCTCGAAATGAGCGGCACTTGGTAACGGCGGTAGTACGGAATGACGTGCTCCATGTAGTACTCGATGCCTTTGCTCTGGATCCCGATGGAGTTGATCATGCCGGATGGCGTCTCGCAGACGCGGGGAGTCGCATTGCCTTTTCGCGGATGCTTGGTGATGCTCTTCGGCACGACTGCTCCCAGACGGTTGAAGTCGATGATCGCTTCCATGTCTTCCCCGAACGCTCCCGAGGCAGGCATGATCGGACACGGCAAGGTGAGACTTCCGATATTCACCTGCAAGTTCAGCTCATCCGCCATCATAGCACCACCTTTTCCAATGGGAATACCGGACCTTCTTTGCATACCCGTACCGTCTTCAGCTGCCCGCCTTCGCGAACGTCGCAGACGCAGGCAAAGCATACTCCCATCGCGCAGCCCATGTGCTCTTCCAAAGCGATTTGGGCCGGAATGCCGTGAGTCGCGGCGAGCTCCTGAAGCAGCTTGGACAGGCGCTTGGAGCCGCAGGTGAAGGCAGCCTGGATCGGGTCCTCACGAAGCAATCCTTCCAACAAGCGACGCACTGCAGAAACGTCGCTCGTACCCTCCTCGTCCGTGACGTACAGCACCTTGGCGCCAAACCCTTGCAGCGTTTCGGCCGCCAGCAGGTCATTGCGCGATCGTGCGCTGAGAATCGCCACGGCTTGCACCCCTTTTTCCGCCGCATCCTGGGCCAAGGCAGCCAAAGTCGCAATTCCTACCCCTCGGGCGAGCAGCAGGATCGTCTTCCATTCGTCTTGCAGCACAAAGGGCGTGCCCAACGGCCCAAATACGTCCACGTACTCCCCTGCCTTCATCTGTGTCAGCCGCTTGGTCCCCGCCCCTTTGACCAAATACAAAAACTCCAGTGTCCGCTCCCGCCTGTTGATCCGGTAGATGCTGAACGGCCGCCGCAGGAGAGGATTCAGATCGTGCCCGCAGCGCAGCTGGAAGAACTGCCCTGGCGAGACCTCGGCGTCCAGCTCGCTCGCATCGACCTTCATGTGCCAGTAGCGTTCGCTTACCTGCTGGTTGGCGGTCACTTTCATCGGAATGGATTTCATGCGCTCTCCCCCATTTGATTTGGCTGGCTTCCCTCTTCCTCTTCGTTTAGCGGACGGCCATCTGCATCCAGAACGACGGCCCATTTTTTGATCTCCTCTTCCAACAGCCTTGCGCCGACCCCGATTTGTTCCCAGGACGTATACTCCTCCCGGTGGTGGCTCACACCGTCCTTGGAAGGGACGAAGATCAGCCCGGTCGGCCAGCGCCGTGCCATGTTCATTGCGTCGTGGCCGGCGCCGCTCGCCATCTTCAGGTACGAGATCCCCAGCGATCGGCAGCTGCGTTCCAAAGAATCCAGGACGTCTTCACTCAGAAGGACCGGCTGCTCGTCGCTCAGCATCGTCCACTCGACTTTCACGCCGCGCTTTTCTTCCACATAGCGAAAAGCGGCGTACAATTTGTTCAGCACCGTCGCCTTGGAAGTGACGTCGGTACCGCGAATATCAATCTTGAGCTCGGCGGTGTCGGGGACGACATTCATCGCTCCCGGCTTGACGACGCATGCCCCTACTGTGCCGACCGTCCCGTGTGCCTTCTCCGCGAGAGCCGCTTCCTCCAACAGCAGGCCGATTTCAGCCGCCGCCAAAAACGCATCGTGCCGCTGGTCCATCGGCGTCGTACCAGTGTGCGATGCCTTTCCCTGCACGCGCACCTGCAAGCGCGTCGGTGCCGCGATGCCGTGGACGATCCCTACCTGGATGCCGGCGCTCTCCAGGACCGGACCTTGCTCGATGTGCATCTCCAAAAATACTTTCAGATCTTTCGCCGAGCGGGCAGCTTCAGTCAACGGCCACCCGTTCAAGGAGCATTCCGCCAGCGCCTCGCGAAATGTCTTGCCGTCCCGATCCTGCAGACCCGATACTCCGTCTATGTCCAGCTCCCCAATCATCGCCTTGCTGCCGACAGTTGACACGCCGAAGCGGGAAGACTCCTCGCACGCGAAGCAGATCAGCTCGATCGGATGCTTCGTGGCAATGCCCTGGTCGTCCAGCGAGCAGATCGCTTCGAACGCGGCGACCACTCCGATGATGCCGTCGTAGGACCCGCCTTCGAATACCGCATCCAGATGGGAACCGCTCGCGACCGCCGGAAGATGGGGCTCCTTCCCTTCCCTGCGGGCGATCAGATTGCCGCTCGCATCCATTCGGACGCTCATCCCTCTCGCTTCGCACATCGCCGCCAGCCGGCGGACCGCCTGACGTTCTTGGGGCGTATAGGCAAGCCTCATGACCCCTTTGTCGGAATAGGCAATTTGGTTCAATTCCCGCCACGTTTGCTCCAGTCGTTCCAGATTCATTGCAATCCCCCACATTCCTACTATCTCTACTGGTGTACGAAGAGGATTCTTGGATGATGATCCAAAAACCTTTGTCCAAACCAACAAAAAAAGAGGTGAAACGTTATCGATAACGATAAGTGTCACCCATCAGATCCGCCAGCAAAAGCCCAATGTGCAGCATGACCTTTCCTTTTGACTGCTGCAGGCTGTATCCGGTCAATTTTTCGATCCGCCGCAAGCGGTATTTCAGCGTGTTCACGTGCAAATAGAGCGCGGCTGCGGTGTCGTTCAGCTTTTCGTCGTGCTGAAAGTAGAGCCGCAGCGTTTTGACGAGCTGCAAGTCGCTGCTCTGATCGTGCTCGAACAGCTTGCCGACCGTCTCGTCGAAAAAGCTTTTCATCTCCGTCTTGTCTTGGATGTGGGCCAACAGCCGGTAGATGCCGAGCTCGTTGTATCGGACGACTGTTCCTGACTTGCCCAGCGAGCTGCCAAGCAAGATCGACTGTTGTGCCTCGCGCAAGCTCTCTCGCAGTCCGGCCAGCCCAGCCCCGTGGTTGCGGCCGATCCCGATGCGCAGTTCCCCAGGCAGAGCCATCTGTTTTTTCCACTTTTCTGCAAGAGACTCGGCCCGCCGCTTTACCTCCTCTTCGGCATCTCCCTGTTTTGCAGGAAATAGACAGACCACGGACTGGCGGAAGTAGCAAGTGATGACACTCGGCGAAGAATCCCGCAAAAGCCGTTCGATCCGATCGGCCAAATCAAACGGATTCTCGTGCAGTTCCCCGCCTTCCGCCCGCACCATCATGCAAATGTAAGGCTCGTCCAGGGAAAAGCCGTACGGCCGCCCTCTTTCCCGGACATCTTCCAGCGTCAGATGCTCGCTGATCAAGACATCCCGCAGAAACTCGTTTTTGAATTGCTGTTCGGTATCGAAGCGGACCTTCAAGCGCAGAAACTCCAGAGCAAGCAGCGTGGACGCCTTCTCCAAGATCGCCAGGTCCATTTCCAGATGATCCATCTCGAACGCCCAGCAGGTAATGTTTCCGTACACCTTTCCGTCCAGCAATATCGGTGCGACGATGCAGTCGATCTCCCCCCTCTCGCACTTCCTCTGCAACCGGACAGGCCGTCTGATGATGGCCAGCTCGCGCACCTGCTCCGCAGACAAAGGAACGGCGGCAAATGGCAGCGGCGGCACCTCCATGTAAGAGAGCATGCTCTCCACGGTGATCGTATTTTTCGTCAGCATCCGAAGCGTCTCGATCAGAGGTTCCATGCCTTGCTCGCTCTGCGAGATTTCATTCAGTACCGCGCTCGCTTGCTCCAAGTCCTCTTGCAGCACGACTTTCCGGTCAAAAATCGCATGGCTGACCGGAGGCAGGATTTCCAGATAGCTGATTTCCTCCGGGATTTCAATGACGGGAAAGTCGTACCGATTCGCTTCGTCCAGCAAGGACTGCGGGATTTCGTCAATGAACCGGTGCGGTTTGATTGCCAGCGCCGCCGTCCCTCGCTCGTGCAGCTGCTGGATCAGGAGCTTTTGCGCCTCCGCGTCGTCTTTGATCGCAAACAGGCTGGAGAGAATCAGCTCGTCTCCCTTCAGCCATTTGACGATGTCGGGAACCTCCATGATCGTGACGTATTTGACCGGCCGCGAAAGGCCCCTGTGACCCGCCACGACCCGGCAGTCCCGCAACCCGCCTACGCGCATGAGCTGCCCAACAGAAATCGCCATCGCCCTCACCATCCCTTCCAAGACTGTTACCGTCATTGTACAGGTTTGAGCCCGGACTGCCCACATGGTTTTGCCTCGGCACCGAAACAAAAAAAGGCCGCGAGTCTTCTCGCAAGCCTTTTCTCCCCAAATCAGTCCAGTTCCACATCTTTCGTTTCCGGCACCATGGCAAGCATGACCAACAGGCCGATCGGATATACGAGGAAGACCAGTGACATGGCACCCATAATGTTGCCGCCGACTGTCAGCATCCCGATGATGGCGGGGCCGAATCCGGCCAACCCGCGCCCCGTCCCGAAAATGAAGTTTTCCGCAGTCGAGCGGGCTTCCGCCGGATAGTTTTCCGCCAGCACCGCTCCGAATCCGCCCATCATTCCGTTGACAAAAAAGCCGAGCATCGCGCTGCCCCAAAGCAGTACGTTTTGATCCGTGAAGACAAAAAAGTACAGAATGCAGGCGATCGTTCCGCCGATGTAGTAGATCGCAAACGTCTTTTTCCGGCCGATTCGGTCAGCCAGGATCCCGAAGAGCATGATCCCGATCAGCATGCCGACGGTAGAAATGAGCATCCATCCGCTCGCTTTGGCCAGACTGTATCCGTACTTTTCCGAAAGCACGGTCGGCATCCAGGAAAAAATGCCGTAGTAGCCGAAGTTTTGAATGAAGGACATGATCGTGAGGCCGATTGTGGCGATTGTCAGCTTTTTGGTCGCGAACAGCTTTGCCAAAGGGAAACCGATCATCTGCTTCAACGCTTGCCGTTCATCCTGCGTCAGCGTCCCTTGTTTTTCTTTCTGCAGCAGATGCTTTTTGTACTCGTTTTTGCTCTTCCAAATCTCCGGTTCCTTCAAGCCAAAACGCACGTACGCTGCCAGTAGCGCCGGCAGCAACCCGAACAGGAATACGGTACGCCAGCCCATGGTTGGCACGACCAAAGCGGCCAGAACCGAAGCGCCGAGAACCCCCAACTGCCAGCCGAGCGCCACGCCGGACGTCGCTTTTGCCCGCTTGTTTTTCGACCAGGTCTCCGTCACGACGGCCATCCCGATCCCGAACTCTCCACCTACACCCAGGCCGACGATGAAACGCAAAATGGCCAGATGAGAATAGTCGGAAGCAAAGTAGATCAAGGCAGTCCCCACAGAGTAGAGCAAGATGGTGAGGGTAAACACTTTGATGCGCCCGTACATGTCGGCCAAGAAGCCGAACAGATACGATCCGATCAGGGTACCGATGGTGGTGACCAGCGTCAGGTTGCCCGCCTCTGCGGGAGATAGCCCGAACTCCTTGATGATAAACACGAGGACGAACGACAGGAGCAGCATGTCCAGTCCATCGGCCGCATAGCCCAGAATGGAGCCAACCAGGGTCTTGATCTGCGTCGCTTTGCTTTCCTCCACTTTTCCATGTGGTGTCACTGTTTGTTGCACGTAAGGATTCCCCCTTCCAAATTTACAGGAAAATTTGAATGATTTCACAATGAAGAATTATGGGAATGTTGGGTGAATCCCTTTGTCCAACAAGACCATTATGATCTGCATGATTTGTTCCTTTCGACAAGGTTGGCGTCAGAAAGCCTCTCATGAGAGATCCGTTTTGACAAAAGAAACGAAAGTTACGTAAGGTTTTCTTACACAAGAAACAGGAGGAGAGAACATGGCTCACATGTCCTCTTCTCCTATCCATCTGTTCAGCCGTTCTTATGCAAAGAACGTTCGCGGAGATTTGCGCCATTCGCCCAAGATTTTCTCTTGCTCCGCCGTGATCACGCCGCGTTCGGCAGCGGATTCGAGCAGAGCGGTATATTGGGAGAGCGTGGTGCAAGGGATGCCCGCATCCGCAAACAGTGCGTCCGCTTCGGGGAACTGGTAGCTGAAAATGGCAACCACGCCCAGCACTTTGCCGCCTTCCGCCTGAACAGCCTGCGCGGCTTTCAGCGAGCTGCCACCGGTGGAGATCAAGTCTTCGACGACTACCACTTTCTGCCCGGCCGTCAGCTGGCCTTCGATCTGGTTTTGGCGGCCGTGCCCCTTTGCCTTGTCGCGGACGTAGATCATCGGCAGATCAAGCAATTCCGCTACCCACGCCGCATGCGGTATCCCTGCCGTCGCAGTGCCCGCTACGACCTCGACATCCGGGAATTGTGCACGGATGGTATCGGCAAATGAACGGGCGATCTGGCGCCGCACCTGCGGATGGGACATGGTGATCCGGTTGTCGCAGTAAATCGGCGACTTGATTCCGGACGTCCAGGTGAATGGCTGATCGGGACGCAGGTGAACGGCTCCAATCTCCAGCAGGTTTGCCGCAATTTCTTTGGCAGTTGTCATCGTCATCATTTCTTTTCCCTCCAGGTTCGATTATTGCCGACGATCGGCTTCCACAGCAGCCACGATGCTCTCCCAGGTCGCAGCCGGATCTTTCGCGCCTGTAATCGCACGACCGATCACAAGGTAGTCGCTGCCCAGCCGGAACGCTTGCTCAGGTGTCGTGATGCGGGTTTGGTCCCCTTTATCCGAACCGATCGGTCGAATCCCCGGTGTCACGGTCAAAAACGATTCTCCGGCCGCTTTCTTGATCATCGGTACTTCCAGCGGGGAAGCCACGACGCCATCCAGTCCAGCCTGCTTCGTCATTTTGGCGTAATGGACGACTACATCTTCCACATCTCCCGGAATGGCGAGCTGCTCGTTCATGGTCTGTGCACTGGTCGAGGTGAGCATGGTGACCCCGATCAGGATCGGGCGGGGTGTGCCTGCAGCCGTCCCCTGCTCCAATCCTTCGCGAGCCGCTTCCATCATCGCCACTCCGCCTGCTGCGTGGACGTTGACCATATCCGCTCCGAGTCGGGCTAGACTCTTCATGGCACCTCTGGCCGTATTCGGAATGTCGTGCACTTTCAGGTCGAGGAACACTTTCAGCCCTCTCTCTTTCAGGTAGTGGACGATCGCAGGCCCTTCCGCGTAGGAAAGCTCCATCCCGACTTTCACATAGCGAATGCGTCCTTCCAGCGGCGCCAGGCACTGCTTGATCTCTTCCAGCGTGGAAAAGTCGAGCGCGATGATCATCCGTTCTCTTGCATCAATAGCTGTTTGCACACGTCTCTCCTCTTTTCTATCCCGATCTCGCTTTTTTGTTTGGGGGTGCGTTATACCGTCACGGCTACTTTCGCTCCGGAGCGCTGCGCCGGCATCGCCTCAGTCGAGAAGGTAATCGTCTCCAGCACGTGCAGCAGGGCTGTTGCCGTATCCAGCGAAGTCAAGCAAACCGCACCGTTTTCCACAGCTTCGCGGCGGATGCGGAAGCCGTCGCGCTGCGGCGTTTTGCCCTTGGTCAGGGTGTTGAGCACGATGTTGGCCTCGCCTTTGTGGATCATATCCAGGAGGTTCGGCGTGCCTTCCGACAGCTTGTTTACGCGAGTCACCGGCAAGCCGGCCTGCTCCAGGTAATCCGCGGTGCCGGAAGTCGCGAGCAGCTTGAAGCCCAGGTGGCGGAAGCGTTTGACGATGCCCAGCGCTTCCTCCTTGTCTTTGTCCGCTACGGTCACGAGCAGCGCACCTTTGGTCGGAATGTTCATGCCCGCTGCCACCAGACCTTTGTACAAGGCCTTCGCCAGTGTGCTCTCGCGCCCCATGACCTCGCCTGTCGACTTCATTTCCGGTCCGAGCGTGATATCCACACGACGCAGCTTGGCGAAGGAGAACACCGGCACTTTCACGGACACCATTTCCTCTTCCGGGTGGTAGCCGGGCGTGAAGCCCTGGTCGATGATCGAGTGGCCGAGAATCGCCTTGGTCGCGATGTTCGCCATCGGAATGCCCGTTACCTTCGAGAGGAACGGCACGGTCCGGGACGAGCGCGGGTTGACTTCGATCACGTACGGACGGTCTTTGTAGATGACGAACTGGATGTTGAGCAGTCCTTTGATTTGCAGGGCACGCGCCAGCTTCGTCGTCATCTCCACCAGCTCATCCTTGATGGCCGCAGAGAGAGATTGCGGCGGGTATACTGCAATCGAGTCGCCGGAGTGGACCCCTGCGCGTTCGATGTGCTCCATGATTCCCGGAATCAGGACGTTTTCGCCGTCGCAGATCGCATCGACCTCCGCCTCGACCCCGACCATGTAGCGGTCTACCAGGACCGGGTGATCCGGATTCACTTTCACGGCCTTTTCCATGTATTCCAGCAGTTCATCCTGGTTGTAGACGATTTCCATCGCGCGGCCGCCAAGTACATAGGACGGGCGCACCAAAACCGGGAAGCCCAGGCTTTCCGCCGCTCCCACTGCTTGCTCTACGGAGGTGACCGTTTTGCCTGGAGGCTGGGCGATGTTCAGACCGCGCAGCAGCGCTTCGAACTTCTCGCGGTTTTCTGCCGCATCGATGTTTTCCAGGCTCGTTCCGAGGATCTTGATCCCGCGAGCCGCCAATTTGTCTGCCAGATTGATCGCGGTCTGTCCGCCGAACTGGACGATGACGCCTTCCGGTTTTTCCGCATCCAGGATGTTCATCACGTCTTCGATGTACAGCGGTTCGAAGTACAGGCGGTCCGAGGTGTTGAAGTCCGTCGACACCGTCTCCGGGTTGTTGTTGATGATGATCGCTTCATAGCCTGCTTCTTTCAGCGCCCAGACAGCGTGCACGGTCGCATAGTCGAACTCGATGCCCTGACCGATGCGGATCGGGCCGGAGCCCAGTACGACAACCCGCTTTTTGCCTGTCTCCATGCGCTCGTCTTCGGTTTCGTAGCTGGAGTAGTAGTACGGCGTCTGCGCCTCGAACTCGGCGGCGCAGGTGTCTACCATTTTGTAAACCGGTACGAACCCGTGCTTTTTGCGCTCGTCGCGAACAGCCTCTTCCGTCAGGCCGGTCAGCTCGCCGATTTTCCGGTCGGTAAAGCCCATGCGCTTCGCTGCATGCAGCTTTTCGGTTGTGAGGCCCTGTGCCAGCTCCGCTTCAAAGGCAACCATCCGATGAATCTTGTACAGGAAGAACAGGTCGATCTTCGTCAGCTCGTGCAGCTGCTCGATCGTCCAACCGCGGCGCAGCGCTTCCGCCACGAGGAACAGCCGCTCGTCGTCTGCCGCCACCAGGCGGGCCTTCAGCTCATCCGCTTCGATCTCGGATGCTCCTTTGATCTCCAGATGGTACGTGCCGATCTCCAGGGAACGGATCGCTTTCATGATCGACTCTTCAAATGTACGGCCGATCGCCATGACTTCCCCCGTCGCCTTCATCTGGGTGCCCAGCTTGCGGTTCGCCGACTGGAACTTGTCGAACGGCCAGCGCGGAATTTTGCTTACCACGTAGTCGAGTGTAGGCTCGAAGCACGCGTACGTCTGGCCCGTTACCGGGTTCTTCAGCTCGTCGAGCGTGTAGCCGATGGCAATTTTCGCAGCCATTTTCGCAATCGGATAGCCGGTTGCTTTGGAAGCCAGTGCGGAAGAGCGGCTCACGCGCGGGTTCACTTCAATGACGTAATATTGGAAGCTGTGCGGGTCGAGCGCGTATTGCACGTTGCAGCCGCCCTCGATGCCCAGCGCGCGGATGATGTTCAGCGCGGAGGAACGCAGCATTTGATATTCGCGGTCCGAGAGCGTCTGGCTCGGCGCCACAACGATGGAGTCTCCCGTGTGTACGCCGACCGGATCAATGTTCTCCATGTTGCAGACCACGATACAGTTGTCGTTGGCGTCGCGCATCACTTCGTACTCGATTTCCTTCATGCCCGCAATGCTCTTTTCGATCAGGCACTGGGTGATCGGGGAGTATTTCAATCCGCTCGCAACGATCTCGCGCAGGCTTTCTTCGTCGTCGCAAATCCCGCCGCCGGTGCCCCCGAGAGTGTAGGCAGGGCGGACGATGATCGGGTAGCCGATCTCATTGGCAAAGTCAACGGCTTCTTCGACGGTACTGACGATGACGGATTCCGGAACCGGTTCGCCCAATTCCTTCATCAAGGCGCGGAACAGCTCGCGGTCTTCGGCCTGCTT
This sequence comes from Brevibacillus brevis, assembly GCF_031583145.1. Taxonomy (NCBI): domain Bacteria; kingdom Bacillati; phylum Bacillota; class Bacilli; order Caryophanales; family Paenibacillaceae; genus Brevibacillus; species Brevibacillus brevis. The sequence goes on from NZ_CP134050.1 coordinate 3,784,102, forward strand.
GATCGAATCCAGCTTGGTACCGAGCAGCTTCACGTTTTCTTGCTCCAGCACGCCTTGCTCTGCCAGGGCTACCGCCATGTTCAGTCCCGTTTGGCCGCCGAGAGTCGGCAGGAGGCCATCCGGCTTTTCCTGACGGATGACCCGGGATACGAATTCAGGCGTAATCGGCTCGATGTACACTTTGTCTGCCATGTTCGTATCCGTCATGATCGTCGCCGGGTTGGAGTTGATCAGGACGACTTCCATGCCCTCTTCCTTTAATGCTTCGCAAGCTTGCGTCCCTGCATAGTCGAACTCGGCAGCTTGCCCGATCACGATCGGACCGGAACCGATTACGAGGATTTTTTTGAGATCAGCGTGTTTTGGCATAGTTTTTCTCCTCCTTGGCGGTTTCGAGCATGGCTAGAAATTGGTCGAACAAGTATCCGGAGTCGTACGGGCCAGGGGCCGCTTCCGGGTGGTATTGCACGGAGAACGCCTGCTTCGCTGCGTTGCGCAGCCCTTCTACCGTTCCGTCGTTCAAGGCGATGTGGGTGATTTCCAGCTCCGTGCCCTGGAGCGATTCTTCCTTCACCGCGTAGCTGTGGTTTTGCGATGTAATATAGGTGCGTCCGGTCGGCAGCTCTTTCACCGGGTGGTTTCCGCCGCGATGGCCGAACTTCATTTTCATGGTGTCTGCGCCCGACGCCAGTGCGAACAGCTGGTGCCCCAGGCAGATTCCGAAAAGTGGGTACTCGCCCAGGATTCCTTTGATCATCTCGATCGCTTCCGGCACGTCCTTTGGATCCCCTGGGCCGTTGGACAAGAGGATGCCGTCCGGTTGAATCCGGCGAATCTCCTCCGCTGTGACGTTGTACGGCAGCACGACGACGTCGCAATTGCGCTTGGTCAGCTCGCGCAAAATCCCGTGCTTCGCGCCGAAATCGACGAGTGCCACTCTGTATCCGGTACCCGGACAGCTGAACACGCTCTTGGTCGATACGCGCGACACTTGATCAGTCATGAGGGACGTAGATTGGAGTGCTGCCACCAGTTCTGCGAGCGGAGCCTCACTTGTGGTGATCATCCCCTTCATCGTGCCGTGGTAGCGGATCTTTCTCGTCAGCATCCGCGTGTCCACGCCGCTGATTCCCGGGATGTCGTACGTCTTCAGCAGTTCATCGAGTGTCTGGGTATTGCGCCAGTTGCTCGGCGCTTCGCAATGCTCGCGCACAACGAAGCCGTGAATGTACGGCCGGACGGCTTCAAAGTCATCCCGGTTGATTCCGTAGTTCCCGATCAGCGGGTAGGTCATGGTCACGATCTGTCCGCAGTAGGACGGGTCGGACAATACCTCCTGATAGCCTGTCAATCCGGTATTGAACACGACCTCGCCGTAGGTCTCCTTCGTCGCACCAAACGCCGTGCCGATAAACTCTGTTCCGTCTTCCAAGATCAGTCTTGCTCGCATCCTCACGTTCCTCCTTCTTTGTTGCGCCCGATACTCTCGTGATTTGATCAGGCCTTGCGTTCCTACGCTTCTTGATGTACGATCCTGCCCTCTACCAAGGTGAGAATGGGCCAGCCTTTGCATGCCCAACCTGCGAATGGCGTGTTGGTTCCTTTGCTGGCAAATGCCGCCGGATCGATTTTCTTCTCCGTTTCCAGATCGATGACGGTCAGGTCAGCCGGAGCGCCCACTTCCAGGCGTCCGTAGGGCAGTCCAAATGCTGCAGCCGGTTTGATGGTCAACAGCTCCACCAGTTCTTTCAAGGTCAGCTCCCCCGTTTGCACGAAGTGCGTGTAGAGCAGCGGGAATGCCGTTTCGGAGCCGACGATTCCGAATGGCGCGCGGTTGATTCCGTTCGCTTTCTCTTCCGCCGTATGCGGCGCGTGGTCGGTCGCGATCATGTCGATCGTGCCGTCTTTCAGACCCGCGATCAGTGCCGCCCGGTCTTCGCGGGAGCGCAGCGGCGGATTCATTTTCCAGTTGGTATCCAGATTTTCTGGAATGTCTTCGTCACACAAAAGCAGGTGGTGCGGCGTTACTTCGCATGTCACGTTGACTCCGGCGCGCTTCCCGTCCCGCACCAGGCGTACGGATTCTTTCGCGCTGATGTGGCAGACGTGATAGTGGACGCCTGTTTGCTCCGCCAGCAAAATGTCGCGGCCGACGTGAATCGATTCGGACTCGGACGGAATGCCCGGCAATCCGTGGCGCTTTGCCACTTCTCCATCGTGCAAGGCGGCGCCCGGGATCAGGAGGTCATCATCCTCGCAGTGCGCGACGATAGAGATGCCCAGTTCTTTCGCCGCTTGCATCGCTTTTTTCATCATGGCGGTCGACTGTACGCCTACGCCGTCATCTGTCAGGGCGAAAATGCCCGCTTCTTTGAGCCCGGCGAAGTCGGTCAGCTCTTTCCCCAGCTGTCTGACGGTTATCGCACCGTACGGAATCACGCGGGCCATGCCTGCTTCACGCGCTTTTTCCAGGATGTATGTCACCGTTTCGACGCTGTCGATAGAAGGACGAGTGTTCGGCATGCAGCAAATGGTTGTGAAGCCGCCGCGCACCGCCGCCTTCGCTCCTGTCTCGATCGTTTCTTTATGTTCGAAGCCCGGCTCGCGCAAATGCACATGGACATCGATGAGTCCGGCGCTGATCAGGCCGTCTTTGCAGTCTACCCACTCATGGCCGTCACGCGGGATGGACTCTCCCATCGCTGTGACGCGTCCGTCTTCCACCAGCACTTCCGCCGGGATCAATTCTCCTGTTTGATTTAGTAGTTTGCCGTTGCCAAGGATGGTTCCCATTGTCCTTCGCTCCCTTTCAGTAGAGTTTCTAGCACTGCCATTCTCGTTGCCACGCCATTGGTCACTTGCTTTTGGATCAAGGAGGTTGCACTTTCGACCAGATCCGTATGGATTTCGACTCCGCGGTTGACTGGTGCCGGGTGCATGATAACCGCGCCTGGCTTCATCGATCTTGCCCGCTCCAGCGTCAAGCCGTGAGCCTGGTGGTACTCTTCCTTGGAAATGTACAGCGACTCGGTGTGACGCTCGAGCTGGACGCGCAGCATCATGACGACATCCGCCGTCTGGACCGCTTCGTCCATCCCGACGACCTTCACCCCGCTTGGAATTTGCGCGGGCTGCGGCATCATGCTCGCCGGCCCGGAGAGGAGCAGCTTCACGCCCAGCTTGGGCAGTGCGTGCAGATGCGAGCCCAGCACCCGGCTGTGGCGCAGGTCGCCGATGATCGACACCGTCAGCCCCTCTAGTCGGCCAAATTGCTGCTTCATGGTCAACAGATCAAGCAGGCACTGGGTTGGGTGCTCATTCGTGCCGTCGCCCGCATTGATGAGGCGCAGGTCCACGCTTGCAGCCAGCTCTTGCAGGAGCCCTTCTTTTTTGGTGCGGATAACGGCTGCCTCCACCCCCATCGCTTCCAGCGTGCGGATCGTGTCGTAGACCGTCTCGCCCTTCACTGCCGAGGAGGTTTCCGGTATGAAGTTTAACACGTGTGCCCCCAGCCGCTTTTGGGCGACTTCAAAGGAGAAGCGCGTCCGGGTGCTGGCCTCGAAAAACAGGTTGGCGACAAAGCGTCCGCGCAGGATGTCCGCCTGCTCTCCCGGGCGATCCGCCCAGTACGCCGCTCTGTCCAGCAGCCGTTCAATCTGCTCTCTGGTCATCTCTTTCAAACCAATCAGGTGACCCGTGTTGTTCATCGTGAATCCCTCCGTTTAATCTGATGTGATGAAAGAAAAAGCTTCTTGCCTTCGCGTGGCCGTCATGGCTGGCGAGACAAGAAGCTGCTAGTAGTTCTCCCTTTTCGGGCAGGGGAAACAGCGTTCTATGCCTTGCCAGCCTCTCGGGACTGGATTTAAAGGAATCAGGAACGTTACGTTTTCGTTTATGCTTGTTCGTTTTGCGCTTCGCCCATCGCGGATTCCTTGCCCGGCAGAATGACGTGCAGGATGATCCCGAGGAAGGTGGCGAACGCAATATTGTCGATGGTCAGATCATTCAGGAAAGGAATGCCTGTGCCTGCGAAGCTGATTTTGTACCCGCCGATGCCCGTCACGAGAATGGCTGCCGCGAGCACCATGTTGCGCTTGTTGGCAAAGTCCACTTTGTTCTCCACGTACATCCGCAGACCTTGGGCCGCGATGATCCCGAACAGGATGATGGAGACGCCGCCCAACACCGGCGTTGGGATGCTCATGAGGAGCGTGCTGATTTTTCCGATGAAGGCGAACAGAATGGCCAGGACGGCAGCCAGACCGATAACCACGCGGCTGAATACCCGGGTGATCGCCAGTACGCCGATGTTTTCGCCGTACGTAGTCGCAGGCGGCCCGCCGATGAAAGCCGCGAGCGAGGTGGCGATCCCGTCGCCGAGCAAGCTGCGGTGCAGCCCGGGATCTTTCATCAGATCGCGGTCCATGACTTTGCTCGTGACCAGCAGGTGCCCCAGATGCTCGGCCAGCGTAACGAACGCGACTGGCGCGATCACCAGTGCCGCTACCCATGCCGAGGGATTTCCCATGACTGCTGTGATTTCGCCAAACTTGAAGTGCGTGGTGAACATCGCTCCAAAACCGACTAGCCACGGCGCTTCCGCTACCTTCTGAAGGTCGATCAAGTCCGGGTGGCGCAGCAGGGTGTAGACATAGCCTGCGATGATGCCGATCAGGATCGGGATCAGACCCAGGAAGCCTCGCAGAAGAACTGCTGCCAGAATGGTGACGATCATGGTCACCAGGGAAATTTCGATCGAGGTCAAGGACAGCTGCGATTGTCCGTCTACCGTTACCTTTGTCGCCATGTCTACGGCCACACCGGCGAGGCTCAGCCCGATGACGACGATGACAGATGCGATGACCACCGGTGGCAGTACTTTATCGATCCATTTGACACCGGCCTGTTTGACGATGGCCGCCACGATGATGTAGACCAGACCGGAGAGAAAGCACCCGAGCAAGGCGGTCCCTACGCCATGGGAGGCGGTCACCGCGATGATCGGTCCGATGAAGGCGAATGAGGAGCCCAGGTAGTTGGGAATCTTCCCTTTTGTAATCCACAGGAACAAGAGGGTACCGATCCCGCTTGTAAACAGTGCTGTGGCTGGATCCAGTCCGGTCAGGATCGGTACGAGCACCGTCGAGCCAAACATGGCGAATAAATGCTGGATGGATAATGGCAACAGCTTTTTCAGTTCGGGTGTTTCGTGAACATCGATGAAAGAATTCCGGCTCATAGCTTTTGCTTCCCCCTGTGTGTATTTCTTCCTTGTCTCTCCCATGGCGACGCAAACAAAAAGCCTCTTTGCGCAGGCACAAAGAGGCTACCTTCTCCATGGACATGGGAAGTTTCTTGCCTCTTGTCGACCTCACGGGATCGCAGTTAAAGAGGTATATTTCGTTTTCGTCAGAGAAGCTGGCGGATGGATACGATATCCATCATGTCCACTTCTGCCAGTTGCACATCTACAATTTCCGTTCGTGCGGTCGGAACGTTTTTTCCGACGAAGTCCGGCCGAATCGGCAGCTCGCGATGTCCGCGATCTACGAGCACTGCCAGCTGGATCATGCGCGGCCGTCCGCTGTCGATGAGAGCGTCCAGTGCAGCCCGCACCGTACGCCCGGTGTAGAGCACGTCATCCACCAGGATGACCGTCTTGCCCGTGATCTGTTCCGGCAGCTGCGAGCCTTGCAGAACCGCATCCTCCGATTTGTGCTGCAAATCGTCCCGATAAAACGTGATGTCCAGCTCGCCGACCGGCACCTTCACGTTCTCGATCAGTTCGATCCGCTCCACCAGGCGCTGTGCGAGGTAAATCCCCCGCGTCTTGATGCCGACGATGATGCAGTCTTCCACACCCTTGTTTCGCTCGATGATTTCGTGAGCGATCCGTGTGAGCGCGCGGCGAATCGCCGCTTCATCCATGATGACACTTTTGTTGATCATCTTCGTACCCCCCTTGACGGGAACTTGTGGACTTGGACTCAAGAAAAAAAGGCTTCTTGTCAGGAGACAAGAAGCCGCTGGACATGGCTGCATGCGCGGCGATATAGCTTGCCCGATCGTGCAGTCGTGTCGATTCCGTGCCCTTGCCAGCCTCACAGGACTGGATTTAAAGGTTCCATTCGTCATGTAGGATTATGTCACGAATCGAGGCGACTGTCAACGAAAAAAGGGATATTTCCTCTGAAAATATTTATCCTACCTGCTCCTTTTGTTTAATCCAAGTAAAATTGCAACCTCATGGCCATGGCAGCAGCCCCTGATTGCCTATGGTTGTGGCTGCGGCTTCCCTTCCCAATAGACACTGATCCACTGCGGCGTGTAGTTGGCATAAAAGCCGATCTCGCCTGTCACGTGGCGCAGCACTTCGCTCTCTTTCCCTTGCGCTGACAGGAATAGAGAGCCACGCTCCGGGGTGTCCAAGCGCACAAAGAGAACCTCATCGCCCGCTGGCGATGGGTGCGGGAAATAGTCCGCCGTGCTTTCGCTGCCTTGGGTGACTGGTTTGGCTGCGGCATCGCCCGCCTGCTGCCAGATGCGCTGGCCGGGAACCATGACTTTTTTCGGATCGTAATGGTATTCCGTCCCCTTTCCACGGGTGAAAAACAGGGAGTAAGGAGCAGACCGTGTCCATGCTGGCGCACCGTCCACCATGTCCGGCTGGCTGATCGAAATGACCTTGCCGCTTGGATCGGCCAGCTTCAGGTGCTTTCCAGAGGTGGCCATCCGGTCCGTTCCCTCGATAAACGCCAGCTTCTTGCCGTCCGGCGACCATGTGAGCCAATCCGGGTTGATGAGTCCGGTCCCCAATTCAGTCGACTTCTTTTTCGGATGGCTGAGGTCAAAGAGCTGGATTGGGACTCCATCAGCAGACAAGGAGCCGGAGTTATACTGCACGTAGTAACCGACGTGCGCCCCGTCAGGCGAAACCGCCATCGCCCGCGGTGCCCAGGCGTAGATCCCTTCATCCACGTTTGGCGGCGCCGCGATCGGGTACGACGCCGCTTGCTTGCCCGAAAGGTCGCGCAGGCTCAGTGCCATGGCCCGGTTTCTCTCGGCTGCAGTCGATACCAGCAGCTGTTTTCCGTCAGGCATCCAGGAAAAATCCACGAAGTCTGGCGCTGTGCTGAGCACCTCTTTTGCCTGGCTGTCCTGCAGCTCCTTTACCAGGAAGAGCTGCTTGGGATTATCAACGCTGCCCGTGTTCACGAAGTAGGCGACCTGCCGGGCAACCGGGGACCATTTTGGCTGGTCCATGACGGGGCGATCATCCACTTGGAACGCTCCCGTGCCGTTCTCCCTTACCGCCCAAAGGTAGCCAGGTGTAGCGTACGTATCCTCTCCGCTGTGCTTCACATACAACAGCCATTTCCCGTCCGCTGACCAGCCGACGATCTCGGATACACCGTCCGTTGTCAGTTGCTTGGGCAAAGCGCCGCTATCCCGTCCGTCCAGCAGCCAGAGATGGCCTTGATTGGTAAAGGCGATCTTCGCCGGGACTGCCTCCTTTCCCACCCGCAGCGGTTGCTGTGTCCTTTGCTGCTCCTGCGCCTGCACTTGACCGGCACTAGCTGCGAGCGCAGCGGCAATCGTCACTGCCCACATCCACCCGCTCCATTTTTTCCTCATGGGAACCTCTCCTTTCTCCGAATGAAAAAACGCCAGAGACGATGGCATACCTATCTTCCCTAGCGTTTTCCAATCCCCCATCGTTTATGTAGCGGCTACACAGATGCAGGCTGAAGAAGCAAATATGGATTTCCGTAAAGATCGGTAAATACCGCCTCGGTCCCGTACATCACATCGCGAGGCTCGGACAAGAACGTCACGCCTCTCTGGCGGAACACCTCATACGTTCCATGGAGGTCGTCCGTATGCCACACCCACATCGGGTTTTTCCCGACCTGTGCGAGCATTTGCTCGGCCACGTCTTCCCTGTGCCAATGCGTCGGATCGTGGAGGACGATTTCCAGCTCCTGATCCGGCAGCCCGATCGTCAGCCAGCGCGAACCGTTGTCCATCCGCGAGTCCATCCGCTTTTCAAATCCGAGCTTTTCCGTGTAAAAGCGCAGCGCCTCTTCGCAATCGCGCACATACAACGTCAGATGCGCCAATTTTTTTAACATCCGGACACCCCGTCCCTACGATTGTTTGAGCAATGAAATGACATCGACCATGTCCTGCGGCAGCGGCGCTTCAAATTCCAGGTGCTCCCCTGTCCGCGGATGCACGAACCCGAGCGTCTTGGCGTGCAAGGCCTGACCGCCAAGCTCCAGCGTGTTTTTCGGACCGTATTTGGGATCGCCCGCCAGCGGATACCCGATGTACTTCATGTGCACGCGGATTTGATGAGTACGCCCCGTCTCCAGCTTGAGCTCTACCAACGTGTACTCCTTGAAGCGATCGAGGACGATGAAGTGCGTCACCGCCGGCTTGCTGTTCTCAAAGACGACCGCCATCTGCTGGCGGTTCTTCGGATCGCGTCCAATAGGGGCATCGATCGTGCCCATTTCGTGCGGAATCACACCGTGCACGATCGCCACGTACTTGCGGTTGACGGTGTGCTCCTTCAATTGTTCGGCCAGCCCCATGTGCGCCTTGTCGTTTTTGGCGACCATCAAAAGACCGGACGTATCCTTGTCGATCCGGTGCACGATGCCCGGACGAAGCACGCCGTTGATCCCCGACAAATCTTTGCAGTGGGCGAGGAGGCCGTTGACCAGCGTCCCGCTGTAATGTCCCGGTGCTGGATGCACGACCAGCCCGCGCGGCTTGTTGACCACGACGACATCCGCGTCTTCGTACACGATATCCAAAGGCATCGACTCGGGCTTGATCGCCATTTCTTTCGGCGGCGGCACCCGCAAAGTCACCTCGTCATCCGCTTGCAGCTTGTAGTTGCTCTTTACGGCTTCCCCGTTGACGGTTACCCGTCCTTCCTTGATCCATGCCTGTACCTGCGACCGGGACCAGTCTTCATTTTGCAACGTAATGTATTTGTCGATCCGTTCGCTGATGTCCGTGGAATCAGCCGTCCAATCGTAACGTTCAAACAATTGCGTGTCGTTCATGTAAGTCTCCTCGTCAAATTTCTGTCCAGGCTACCGCTAGTATCATCGAAAACGGCTGTTTCCATTACCGGCCCTGTTTTTTCCCCTCGAGCAATACATCCAGCAAGAGCAGCACAACCCCGATCGTAATGGCCATGTCCGCCACGTTGAAAATCGGGAAGTTGATCAGCGTGAAGTCAAGGAAATCCACGACTTGGCCCGTAGTCGCACGGTCGATGAAATTGCCCACTGCGCCGCCCAGCACGAGCGAGAGGGCAAACGATACGCGGGGCTGCTTTTTGCCGATGCGGATCAGGGAATAGATGATGCCGATGACAACTGCCAGCGTGATGACGATGAACAGCCAGCGTTGATTTTGCAAGATGCCGAATGCTGCTCCCATGTTGCGGTGGGAGGTGAGATGAAACACGTTTGCGATGAGGGGAATCGACTCTCCCCGCTCCATATAGGTCAAAACCAGATGCTTGGTCCACTGATCAAGCGCGATAATGATGACAGCAATGAGATAATACAACAATGGAAATCCTCCTTCGTCTGACTCGATCAGCCTATCTTCCCAACGTCAAATGTACATTTTACCACAGGGCCCCTACCCGAACAAGCGGCGTGCCTTTTTGTACAGCCGATACCCTTTGCGCACGGCATCCAGCACCCACAGCGGGAATTTCCAGCCGCGGTCCTTTAAGAACGGAAGATAGATGCGGTAATAGGCCTTGCGCAAATCTTTCCACTTGCTGTCCGGAATGTTTTTGTAATAGTCCGAGACGTCAATCAAATAGCCGCGACCTTGATCCATGAGTACGTTTTTTCCGTGGACATCGTGGGGATACAGCCCTCTCTTCCTCGCTTCCGCAAGTGCCGCCTCCACATCTTCAATCACCTGGGGCGGAATCGGTATGCCGTAGCGCACGCAATCGAACAGAGGGATGCCCTGGATCCGCTTCAGCACCAAGTACCCTTCCCCATAATGGTAGCAGGCGGGAAAAGAAGGCGTCTCTCCCAGCTTCCGATACACCTCGACCTCCTGCTCCCAGCCCGGGCGTCCGGGTGCGTACAGCTTGAGCACCAGTCTCGGGTAGTCGGGATGGGCGAAAACTGCAGCGTAATTGCCGGTGCCGACCACCTCCCACGGGTAAGGGGTATGCAGGACGACAACGGGATCATCCGGAGAGCGGCTTTCGATTTTGACCTCTTGCAAAAAGCTATCCAGCACGTGTTGATCGATACGCATAGGACCTCATCTCTTTTTCGTCAGCGACTTCTACTCCTTGATTCTAGCAAAAGACCTTCCCGAAAAAAAGAAAAGAACCGCGTCGTCATGACGGGCCCTCTCCTTCGCTTACACATTGACCTCCAAAAACCAGTCGCGAATCGCTTCTTTCAGCTTTTCCAGCGCCGCTTTGTTCGTCGCCTCGCAGTAGATGCGGACGAGCGGCTCCGTCCCCGAAGTTCGGATCAGCACCCAATGACCGTCGTCTAGCATCAGCTTGATTCCGTCCAGCCGGTTGACATCCTGCACGAAATAAGCGCCGACACTCCTCGGCGGGGAGGACAGCATCTCTTCGATCCATTTGTCTTTGTGGGGTAGGCGCATATCGAGACGCTCATGGAACAGCTCGCCAAACTCGTCGTGGACATCCCGCAAGATCTGGTCGATCCCTTTTCCCTCCACCGCGCACATCTCCGCCAGCAGCAGGTTGATCAGGACGCCATCCTTCTCCGGGATATGGCCGAGAATGCTGGCTCCCCCGCTCTCCTCCCCGCCGATCAGCACGTCTCCTTTCAGCATGTGCTCACCGATGTACTTGAACCCTACCGGCGTCTCTACCAGTTCAAGCCCGTACGCTTCCGCCATTCTGTCGAGCAATGCGTTGTCGCCACCGTGCGGACGATTTTGCCGGACAGCTTGCGGTTTTTGACGAGATGATAGGTCAAGAGCACAAGCACATCGTTGGGCGGAATGTACTGGCCGAAGCGGTCCACGACACCGAAACGGTCGGCGTCTCCGTCATTCGCCAGACCGAGAGTGGCTCGCCTGTCGACGACTTCTTTTTTCAGCAGGGCGAGATGCTTGTCGTTTGGCTCAGGCAGGTCTCCGCCAAACGTTGCGTCCGGCGTCTCCCGTATGCCCACGGCCCTTACTCCCGCTTCACACAAGAGGCCGGTTACGTACCCCGTCCCTGCGCCGTGCATCGCATCGACAACGACTTCCAGGGAGGAACGCTTCAACGCTTCCATGTTGACCAGCCTGCGCAGATGCGCCTCGTAGTGCGGGCGCAGCACAATGATCTGGAGGAGCTTGGCTGCCGCCGCTTCTTTCAAGGGCATGGTCCGCACGTCGCCTGATCGCTGGATCTCGGCTATCCACTGCTCCAATCGCTTCGTAATCGCAGGTGTGGCAGGCCCCGCGTAATCGGGGATGTACTTCATCCCGTTGTATTCCGGAGGGTTGTGGCTCGCGGTGATCATCACGGCTCCGCTCGCCGCGAAGTGCTTGACTCCGAAGGCAACAGCAGGAGTCGGCGCCGCTTCGTTGACCAGATAGGTGCGAATCCGGTTAGCCGTGAGGACGCGTACGACCTCCTCCGCAAAGCGGCCGCCCAGAAAACGGGTGTCGTGGCCGACGAGAATAGCCTGCTCCTGTCGGCCTGTCTCTATCGTATAGCTGGCGATCGCCTGAGCGACGATCCGCACATTTTCCATCGTGAAGTCCTCTGCCACGATGGCACGCCAACCGTCCGTACCGAATCGGATCGCACTCTTCATTTTCTCTCTCCTCTCCCTTACGTCAGCTCTTTCACCTTCTCCAAATAGCGCAGCACGGTCGCGACAAACGTCGCATGCGACCAGGTCAGGGGAGCGACTGACACCGGTGCTCCTGTGTACGGATCGAGCTGCTCGGACAGCACTCCGCTTTGCAGCGCATGACGAACGACCCAGCTCAGCCTGCTCTTCGGCTCCTGCAGCTCTTCAATCGTCCGCGCCTTGGCGATCTCATAGTCGGCCACCCACAGCGTGCAGATGATCCACGGATTTCCCGGCACCCTTTCCGTGTCGTGCGACTTTTTGAAATAGGCATCGCCCTGGTAGCGTGCAAACCCACCCACTTCGGTGTCCACCCGAAGACTGCGCTTTACCGCCTCCATCGTGCTTAGGACGCGAGGATCATCCACGGGCAACACGCCAAGCGCATAAACGGAAAACAAACTGCTCTCCACGGTAAAATCTTTGTCGATACGGCCGTCCTTGCGCAGGTAAATGCCGCGCAAAAACCTGCCCAGCCCGGGGTCGTACAGATGGGTCAGCATGGCTTCCCGGATGCGCTCGGCTCCTTCATCGTACCGCCTGTAGCGACGGTCGTCGCCGAACAGCTGCGCAAAGCGGGCAGCAGCCTTTAGCCCGGCAAACACCGTCGCGCTGGTAAACGTAAAAATCCCTCTGCGTTCCTCCCACAGGTCGTAGCTCGGCTTCGGCAGCTGCAGAGTCGGCTCGATGTACTGGAGCAGAAACCGCGCTGCCGGACGTACGAGCGTCGGGTACAGCGCCTGGCAATCCTCGATCTGCTTCCCGCATTTGTATTGCTCCCACAAGGCGTACAAAACCAAGGCCGTCTCATCCTCCTGGATAGGCAGCTGGATTTCTCCGTCGGACAAATACGGGTGCCAGCTCGATCCCACAGAGCCGTCCGGGTTGTACTTGTGCAGCAAATAGCCTTCTTCGTTCAGGGCGTCCGCGCAAAAGCGGAAGAAAGGGGCGACTACGCCGGTATAGCCTGCCTTTGCCATGGCGCACGCGATCAGAGCGCCGTCCCGCGGCCACATGTAGCTGTAATGGTCGCGGTTGAACTGGAGGATGTCAGAGTCGTTGGCCGCCAGGATCGCTCCGTGCTGGTCGATCTGGGTACGGACCAAGAGCAGGCTGGTTTTGTACAGCTGGACGACCTCCGGCGGCAAGTCGGCGAAATCCCGCTCTTCCTTGTTCACCCATCGCTGCCAGTAGACGGCCACCCGGTTCAATAGACGCTCCGGATCGCTTTCCAGTACGTATTGGTTCAACGTCTTGACCGCCTCGTACGATTCGCCGATGCACATCCAGTAATCCAGTGAGGCTTCGCCCTGCGGCGGCAGCATCAGGTGAAAAGAAATGGTGCTGTCGACCGAGCCTTGGGCGATCGGATTGCCGGAGAGGATTCCGTCCTCCGCATCCCGCCACGTCCCTTCGGCGTAGTTGAAACGTTTGATGCCGAGGCTGTACTGGTCGATGCCGGCCTCATGCGTCTTCCCGTTGACCATGATGTACACGTTGCGTTTATAGTGATAGACGGTGCGCAGCACGGGATCGTACACGGCGGTGTCTCCCACCTCGGTTTCGTTGAGGCTAAAGTCATGGTTGAAAAACAGCCGCACTTCCCTGGCCTCGCTGGCCAGATTGCGCACCCGGATCTTCTTCAGATAGATCGGATCCCGCTGGTGTACGCCATCCGCGATCCGCAGCGAGAGGCCCAGATGATCGTGCCGGGCGTGCACGTCGGTGACGAGAGACTCTTTTCCGTAGCCGAGCGAGCGTCTCCATCCGTCCTCATCCAGCCAGGAAAAGCGACCCTGCACCCACACCCCCAGCTTGCTGAAATGCCCTCCCACGTGATTCAGCTGCCCCACATAAGGGAAGTAGAGATCGCGCATGTGAAGCCTGTCGTCAAAGTTGATCAGCAGTCTTCCGTTTCCGACCACGAGCGGTCTCGGCATGCCTTCACTTCCTTTATTGATATTCCGCGATGCGCCTCGCATAGGTGGTTGCGAGTGTCGCTGCAGTCTCCGCTGTCGCGCCTTGCGTTATCACTTTTACATGGGAATCTTCCGTGTCAGGCAGGATCAGGACCCAGCCCCCCGCATCGTACACCTTGATCCCGTCCACCAGCTCCAGCAGCTTCCCTTTGTTTTCTTCCAGCATCTTTCGCATGACCTTTCCTTTGGAGGTCCATGGGCAGAATACCGTCTTTTTCTCCATGTGGCAGGATGGCAAGAGCTCTGTGAGCACGCTGAGCGGCTTTTCCTCCTTGGCCAGGTAAGAGAGGATGCGCAGGAGGCTGTATACCGCGTCAAACATGGGGTGGAAGCGTTCGCCCAAAGAGACTTCCATCATCGCCCGCGGGGACACCTTGGTACGAACGACTTCCAGCTGGAGCAGCTGGGCGAGATGCTCCAGCTCCATCGGGGCGCTGACGGGCAGCCCGATCTTGCTGTGGATGCCGCTGCACGACAGCAGCTGCAGGGCGATGAGCTGTTCCGCTGTCAGCTTTTCCCCGCGCTCGGTAAACAGCGAGAAGTGCTCGCCGTTTTTGTCGAGCCGCACGCCAAGGTCGGCTTCGTGCTTCATGACACCTTCCTGGATCGCTCCGTATTGCACGTTCACCCCGAGCGTGTCAAAGAGCGGGGCCAAAAACGCTGGCGTGAACCGTGGCTCGCACTCGACGAGCAGCCGGAACCGCTGCCGCCGAATGCCCGCTGTATCGATCCGCTGGGAGAGCGCACGCAAATAGGCCTCCTGCACCTGATGCTCCACGTGCAATTGTCCCAAGTGGTGGAGACTTCGCACATACGTCTCTTGCCAATAGGCATTTTCAATCTTCCGCTCCACGTCGCGGGAGACCGGGAGTCCGTCCTGGTCGACGAACTGGATGACGATCTCCTTGTCTTCAAGCGGTTCTGTCATGAAAATATGGATGCCGCCTGCGCATTGCAGGCTGGACACGCCGAATCTCATCAACGGCGAATTGCCGATGCCGAGGTCGACGGTATCGATTCCGGAGGAGCACAGGCTCGTCATGACGCTGTGCTTGAGCAGCTGGGCAAATGGATGCGCGCATGCCGAAAGGGCGATCCGGCTTCCTGCCTGAAGCAAATAAGCGTACGACGCAGCGAGGCGGGTGACGAACTCGGGCGTAATTTCCACATTTCCCATTCCCTTGATGCCATTCGTGCCGAACAAATTTTTCGTCTGTTTCGTGCCGTAGATCAGGGAAGTCGTGACGATCGCGCTCTCTCCCACATCTTTGTCCGGCCAGATCTTGACCCCGGCCTTCACCACGGACTTGGAGGCAATCCGGCAGTTGTCCCCGATCACTGCTCCTTCGCCCAGCATGACGGAATCGGCGATCTGCACCTTGCGGCAAAGCGTCGTTCCGTTTATTTCCGTCTTCTTGCCGACGATCGTGTTTTCCCACACAATCGCCTGAGAGAGCCTGGTCCCGGAAGCGACTACCGTATTGGTGCCCAGGATGGAATAAGGGCCGATTGCGACGCCGGACTGCAGATGGACGTTTTCCCCGATGTAGACGGGTCCTTCCAGCCGCACGGACGAGTCGATCCGCACGTGATTTTCCAGATAGATGCGCGGTGCGATTTCTTTCGCTTTGATCTCCAGGTGGACTTTGCCGTCGAGCAGGTCGAACTGCGCCTGGCGGTAGACCTCCAGCGATCCGATGTCCGACCAGTACCCGTCTGCCGCATAGCCGTACATCGGTTTTCCTTCCCGCAAAAAGAAGGGGAACACTTCCTTGCTGAAATCGACTTCCCTTTCGTCCTCGATGTACGAGAGGACTTCCGGCTCGAAGATGTACATGCCCGTATTGACGGTATCGCTGAACACTTCCGCCCAGGTCGGCTTCTCCAAAAAACGGATGATCCGCCCGCTTTCGTCGGTCATGACCACACCGAATTCAAGCGGTGTCTCCACCTTTGTCAAGATCAGCGTCGCGAGGGATTGCTTCTGTTCGTGAAAGCGGATGGCCGCCGTAAGATCGATGTCCGTCAACGTATCGCCGCTGATGACGATAAACCGTTCGTCAAGGAAGTCTGCGCAGTTTTTCACGCTGCCTGCCGTTCCGAGCGGCGTCGTCTCCTCAAAGTAGACCAACGATACGCCATAGCGGGAACCGTCGCCAAACTCGCTCTTGATCGCATCCGGCAAATACTGCAGGGTAACGGCAATCTCCGTAATGCCGTGCTTTTTTAAGAGATCAATCGTGTACTCCATGCACGGACGGTTCAACAGAGGGACCATCGGTTTGGGGGTATGGGACGTTAACGGACGCAGACGGGTTCCTTTGCCGCCAGCCATGATTACTGCCTTCATCAATTCTTCCTCCTTCGTGGGTGCTGACACCTCATCACAACTGACAGACTGTTTCGTATCTATGATATTTTGGGGAAACGACATCCAGCATCTGGTATTGCTCGGATGTTTGCCGTGCCAGATCGGCCCAGTCGTATTTGATCCGGACGTCCTCCAGCGCTCGCTGCGCCAATTGCCGCCGGACATCGGGGGCCCCCAGCAACCATCGCAGCTGATTGGCCAACGATTCCACATCGCCGGTATACATCATCGCTCCGTTTTCTCCGTGTCGGACGATCTCGCGCAGCCCGCCAGTATCCGCGACGAGCAGCGGAGTGCCGTGAGCCATAGCTTCCAGGGCGACGATGCCGAACGGCTCATACAGACTGGGAAATACCGCTACGTCCGCCATCCGGAACAACTCGTTTCTCTGCTCATCGGAGACAAAGCCGAGAAAACGCACCTTTTTTGCAATCCCCAAACGCTCAGCCATCCCTTTTAGTTCATCTGCCTGCGGTCCCTTTCCCGCGATCAACAGCTTCGCTTCGGGAAACTCCCATCCAATTCGCGCCAATGCCTCCAGCAGCAGATGCACGCCTTTCTCGCGCACCAGCCTTCCGACGAAAAAGAGCAACGGGCCAGTTCCTACGCCCAGCTCCCTACGCAGCTCCTCACTCGCTGTCGGAACCGAATCAGGCATTTCTACCCCGTTGAAGACCACACTGACTTTTTCCTGCGGGACTCCGAAGAGCCTCCTCACTTCCCCTTCCATATAGCGGCTGCACACGATGACGCGGTCAGAAGCAGCAATCAGCGCGCGCTCGCACTCGTGAATCCTTTGCTGCAGCGGGGTGTGGATGCCTTGATGGCGGCCGTGCTCCAAAGCGTGGATCGTCGTGATGAGCGGAACGGACAGCCGCTGCTTGAGCTCCATCGCAGCCCAGCCTACGAGCCAGTCATGGGCGTGAATCACGTCAGCCTCCAGTCCTTGGCTCTCCAGTCGCTCCGCTGCATCGACGATCGCCAGGTTCAGCTGAAAGACCCATTGCATGAAGTCTTCCTGCTGCCATGGCTGATAGCTGTACAGACGATGCACATGAATGCCGTCTACGATTTCCTGTCCCGCAGATGCACCCGTCGCTGCTGTGAGGACGTGCACCTCTGTCCCCTGGCACACGAGCTGCCGTGCCAATTCGTAGACCGCCCGCCCCAACCCGCCGACGACGTGTGGAGGAAATTCCCAACTGAGCATCCATACCTTGCGTCCTGCTTGCCGGGATTGGCTTGCCGCGACCATTTGATGCGATACGTTCACTCTATGCGAACGAAGCGGCAAATAGTACGTCTCATCCAGCGTCGGGAACAGCGGGTACGCCGCTTCCAGCTCGGCAAGCCTCCCTTCCTCGATCGATCCCGTCCGTACCATCTCCAAGAGTTCGCCAAAGCGCACGAGATGATCGTGAAACCGGCGTACGGCGTAATCCACCACCGTCTGACCGTCCAGGATGAAAGCCCAGTCGCTGCTTTGCGCCAGCATCAGCTCGCGCGCGGCCTGCCTGAGACACCTGCTTCTGAGAGCGGTCTCGGACCCGCCTGACGCACTCGCCATCTGGCAGCTGTGCACCGCTGCAATCAGATCTCGCTCGGCCTGATGCAAATGGCGATACATCCACCCATTGCGCTCGTTCAACCAGACTTCACCGTAGCCGTTTCGTCCCCAGGTGGACATCGGCAGACGGGCACGGTCCTGTTCGGGATACAGCGTCAAATATTCCGAAGGGGTGATCAATTGCACTTGCTTCGAATCGCACACCGTCTTGCGCAGGAAAAAATCGAGGAATTGGGGGCCTTCATACCACCAATGTCCGAACAGCTCTGCATCGTAAGTGGCGACGACCAGCGGCTTGCGGTCCAGCCACGCCGCTGCCTCCTCGACCTGCCGCTCCCGGTGGTACAGGAAATGCCCCGCGTGAACGGCGGCTTTTTCCCGTGCCCATGTCGGCTCGTACCAGTCCTTTTGCGAGTCCTTTCCCGTGATTCGATAGTATTTCAGTCCGGTATTGACGCGTATGCCATCCGGATGTATGTATGGCGCGATGTAGGCCATTTCCCGATCAAAGCCGATATCGCGGTAATATTCCCGATAGTCGTAATCGCCCGGATACCCGTCAAAAGAGCTCCAGACTTGCCTTGCAGCCTGGTCGTCCCGGGCAAACGCAGCGACGTCGTGAGGTGTAAAAAGCGGTGCGTACAAGCCGCGCATCGGCGTGGGTGTCGCATGCCGAATCGTATGGCTGTCGACGAAGAAATAGCGGAGGTCCGCTTCCTTCAGCAGACGGTCAAGTCCGGGCGTGTAGGCGCACTCCGGCAGCCAAATCCCTTGCGGACGCCTCCCGAGAATCCGCTTGTGCGTGTCGATGCCCACCTGCAGCTGAGCCCGAATGGCTTCCTCCGTTTCCACAAACGGAAGAAAAGCGTGAGTCGCGGCGCAAGTAATCAGTTCGACGCATCCGCTCTGCTGCACGCGTTTCAGCCCTTCGACAAGCTGAAAGTCTAGCTTCCGGCAGTAGGCCGTGATCTCGCGGAAGCGCTCCAGGTACATTTTTGCCAGGCGATGCTCCCTTGGTTCCGAAGCCGTCCGTTTCACTTCTTTTCCGGCCAGCTCCACCGTCCTCGCCAAATGGGCCTGGAAACGCGAGATCACGAGCTCGTCTGTCAGCATGGACAGGAGGGTAGGGGAAACAGCAAGCGTCATGCGAAAATCGATGCCGTCCGCGAGCAGCTTGTCGAACACCATCAGCAGCGGGATGTACGACTCCAGCATGGCTTCGTACACCCATCGCTCTTCCAGGCAATCGTCCCGGTCCCCGTGCCGGACGTACGGCAGATGGGCGTGCAGCACGAGGGAGAGATAACCGTTGTGCACCGAATACACCTCACTTAATCGTTTGATTTCGAGTAGAGGGAGTACGAGGAAAAATTCTCAAACCACGCTGGCGAAGAGGGGTCGCGAGCAGGTTCGACCAGCGGCTCTCCCCAGGCGGCATTTGTATTTCGCGGCGTTTCCACCGGCTCGGAGCGCAGGATCGGACAAAAGCGTCCCTGCTCGAACAAGCCGAAGTCAACGATGTACGTGCGCCCAGGCTGCACCTCGCGCACATACCAGGAATGGGAGTCCTCCAGCACGTGGACGTCCCTTGTGGAATGGGCGTTGTGACCATCAAAGATTCGCTCGGTCACATCGTATATCCGCAGCCCCTTTTGGATCTGGCGGTAATCGCTCTGCAGGTACGAGGCGACCATGCGCATTCGTGGCCACGTGATCTCCCAGTACACAAACAGGACAGTTGGACCTTGTGCCATGACCTTGACGACATCTCGCCCGTAAAACGCCGGAAGACGCCATTCGTGCTGCGGACGCTTGGGGGCACCCTGACGTTCTGCAGCACCGGCGTTCCGGTCCGCCTCCGCTCTGGCCCTGTCCTTTTGCAGCTGGTACTTGACTTGCCCGACTGTCAGCCCGCATTCTTTGGCAATTTGTGCAATCGATTTTGACTCTGACCGAAGTTCGCGAATTTTTTCCAGCATCGTCGAGCGCTCCTTTCCGCCACTTTCCTGTCTGCTGCTTGCTGGCGATTCATTTTTGTATTAACCCACTGCCATCATAGCCAATGCCTGCAACAAAGGCTGTCGAATGCTGGATGCACTTCCCTTCTTCTTTTGTCGATAAACGGTCATGTTTTCGTCACTGAAGAACAAAAGTCGAGGGCACCAAAACAAAGATCGTTTTCGCGCGTCGAACAACCGCCTATTCTCATCTTACATACGGGTTCTGGCTTCGATTCATTCCTTTATGAAATAGGCTTCCGGCTTTTTCAAAAAGCCCATGAATGCAAGCGTTATCAACATCTCACGGCTTCCGAGCCCGTTTCCCCGATTAGAAAACCCGGCTACGCGATGTTTTTTGACGGTGCCGCTGTCGCCCTTATACTGGATCGGAATTTTATACATGCCGATCTGTGCAAAAAAGCCGATACCCGCTCTTGGAATGCGGGCATCGGCTTTTCGTTACCAATTATGTTATGACCAGGCGTGCTGTCAGTTGACCAGTCTGTCTTTCTCCTGCCAAAACGGCTGCCGCAGCTCGACCTTTCGTATCTTTCCGGATGCGGTTTTGGGCAGCTCGGGTGCGAAGCTGAATCCTTTCGGGCATTTGAAGGCCGCCATTCTTTCCCGGCAGAAACGATCCAGCTCCACTTCATCCGCCTCCATGCCTGGCCGCAGCACGATAACGGCATGAGGCACTTCTCCCCACTTTTCATGGGGAACGGAAACCACGGCAGCCTCCAGCACCGCCGGATGCTCGTACAAAATCCCTTCCACCTCGATCGAGGAGATGTTTTCTCCTCCACTGATGATGATGTCCTTTTTGCGGTCTACAATGTCGATGTAGCCCTCTGCATCGATCGTCGCCATGTCTCCAGTCCGGTACCAACCGTTTACAATGGCCGCTGCTGTGGCCTCCGGCTGTTTCCAGTAGCCTTCCATGACCATGTTTCCACGGGCGATCACTTCCCCGATGCTTCGACCGTCGCAAGGCACATCCTTGTCCTCGTCGTCGACGACACGAACTTCCACATTGAGCATAGGGACGCCGGCCTTGGCCTTCAGGCGGAAGCGGGTCTCTTCGCTTTCGTTGGCCAGATGGTGCTTGATGGGCGATACCGTGATGAGCGGAGCGCATTCCGTCATGCCGTACACCTGCAGGAACTCCCAGCCGAGCTGCTGCTCCACCGTCCGCACAAAAGCGGTAGGCGGTGCCGATCCGGCGATGACCACCCGCATCGGGCCAGTCGTCTTGTCTTCGTGAAAACGCGGCTCGTTGATGAGCATGTTCAGTACTGTCGGGGCCATGCAGGCTACCGTCACGCCTTCTCTTTTGATCAAGGAATGAATCAGCGGCGGGTCGATTTTGCGCAGCATGACGTGCTTGGCACCTACCGCCGTATAGGAGAACGGGGTTCCCCAACCGTTCACGTGAAACATCGGCAACGTGTGCAGCAAAACATCGCTGTCGCTGGCCCGGGTATGGAACATCGTGTTTTGCATGTTGAAAAACAGCGTGCGATGCGAGTGCATGACGCCTTTCGGTTTGCCCGTCGTGCCGCTGGTGTAGAGGATTGTCGCCAAGTCTGTCTCCTCCACTTCATCAACGCACGGCTCGGTGCTCTCCTCGCCCAAGAGCTCCGGATACGAATCCCAGTCCGCCCGCTTGCCCGAAGTCCCCCGGACAGGAATCGCCACGAACCGGGATACCGTCGTGAGCGAAGAGAGGATGGGTTCTACGAGGGGAATGAGCTCATCGTCCGCAAAAAACAGCTTGGCCTCGGCGTGCTCGATGATGTACAAATAGTCGTGCGGCAACAGTCTCGTGTTCAGCGGTACGACCACCGCCCCCAGCTGAAAGCAGGCGTAAAAGAGCTGAAGCATGGCAGCCGTATTGGGAGACAGGACGGCCACCCGATCCCCTTTCACCACCCCCATTCGCTTCATCGCCCGAGCCAACTGGTGGACTTCCTGCTGAAACTGGCGATACGTCCAGCGTCTGTCCCCTTCCACAATCGATTCGACATCCGGATAAAGCAAGACGGCGCGTCGCAGTGTATCATCCATGCGCAAAGCAACATGCATCGCTATCGATCCCTTCGCCTGGTATTTTACCCATAGACTAGCAAGTTGCCGTACAGCCGTCAATTCACTTTTCAGAATATGCAGACAAAGGTTGAAAATGTCCTACACGGTTTGACTCGCTTGCCCCGTTTTCGAGGCATTCCCTTTCATTTTGGCGAACCGGCGGCGGTAGAAGAACAGGATCGCCGCCTGCAATACCGCGAGGACGAAGAAGATGTTGCTGAAAATGACCCCGTCCGGGTATCCGTTTGCCACATTCCATTTCACAATGGCGCCAAGGTCCAACAGACTGCTGTACACGGCCGATCCGACGGCGAACATGATGAAGTTCGTCATCTGCAGGATTCCCATGCCAATGCCGGCATGTTCCTGCGGTAGCGTCCATGAGATCGTGTTCGACATGGCGATGAATACTCCCATTTGCCCTACGTTTCCCACGATCAGAAAGGCGGAGACTAACAAGGGGGAGCTGCCAATGAAAGTGGACATCAAGGCGAAACTGCACAAAAGCAAGCAGGAAGCGATCGTAAACACATAGGCGCTGCCTCTTTGGTCGACCAGTTTCCCCGTCCTTTTTCCCAGGAAGGCCTGCGCCGCTGCCGCGGGAACCATCGCCAAGCCGACCCATGCCGGATCGATCCTCTGTACCTGGGTCAAAAGCAAGGGAGAAAGAAAACTGAGGGAAACCACGCTGCCGCTCATCAAGATCATGATGAAAAGCCCCAACGAATAACCCTTGTTGCGGAACAGCTCCGGTCGGATAAACGGATCGTCTGCCGTTCGAATCCAGCGCAGAAACACTCCCAGTGCCAACATGCCTGCAGCCAGCATCCATCCGCTGCGGTTGGTCAGACTGAGCACGAGCAGCACGACAGCCGCACTCAACAGCCCCCCGCCCATCCAGTCCACGTGCGCGGAAGCACTCGACTCATTTCCCAAATACTTCCGGTAAAAAGGCAGCAAGACGAGCACGAGCAAGGGAATGGCAAACAGCCAGCGCCAATGAGCGAACTGGAGGAGAAGGGCCGATACGATCGGTCCGAGCACTCCCCCCAACGCCAGACCAACCATCACGGTTCCGATTGCGGAGCCCCTGCGCTCGGGCGACATATAGCGGATGGGGATCAATCCGGCTGTTGCGGGAATCGCGGCTGCTCCCATCGCCTGCACACATCTCCCCAGTAGCACCATCCAGTACGCTTGCGAAAACAGACCCGCAACCGACCCGGCAACAAACAGCACCAGCCCGAAGGTGACCAGCGACTTCAGCCTGACGGTGTCGGCCAGCTTTCCGTAAACGACTGTCCCGATTGCGTAAATGACCATATAAGCGGAGGTCACCCAGCTCGTCTCTCCCAGTGTGAGATGAAACTGCTCGCGGATGGGGGGAATCGCCAAATTGAACATCATGGCGCTCATCGAGGAGAGCGTCATGGTCAACATCAAGACAAGAATGAGCTTTTGCCCGTCTGCATCCGGGCCTTTCTTCGTCGTATCCACTGCCTTCTTCACCCTTTCGGAACATGTATGGTTCCTGCATTTCGAGGCCTTTCAGCTGAGCATGACCTCCATTCAAAACGCCAAGCTACCAGGCAAACGCAAGCTTGACCGTCAGTACTGACTGACATTATGCCGGTAAAAAAACTAGGGTGCCAACGCCCTAGCAAATATCGCTACGCTCTCTTGCAGCACTTCCTCCAGCGTCATGTCCGGAAAGTTTCCTTCCGCTTCCAGGTTGTTCATAAAGATCCCGAAATTCAGCATCAAAAACGTGAAGGCCTGCAGCTTGGGATTGGTTGGGAGCAGTTTGCCCTTTTCGGCCATATCCGTGAAATAGTGGGTCAAAATCTCCATCAACTGCTGCGGATGCTTTTGCGTCCTCTCCCGAAAACCGGGCAGGCTTCCTTCTTCCTTGATGCTGATCATGATCATTTTCCGATTCCGGTTCATGATGCCGTGGTACATCCGACTGATCAAGAGGAGGTCTGCATGCAGGTCAAAGGTCAGCTTTTCGCTGAACAGCTTCTTCATCTCTTCCGTATAGTGAAAACGGTCGAAAGCTGCCTCGAGAAGGTTTTGCTTGCTCCCGAAATGCCGAAACAGCGTCTTCTCGCTCAATCCGGCAGCCGTGGCGATTTCCTGCGTCGTCACCCCGTTGTAGCCTCTCTCGGAGACCAAATCGATGGCAGCTAGCAGAAGCCTGTCACTGCTGCTCGCCTTGTCCTGGCTGCTCATGCCCCTGTTGCCTCCTATCTGGTTTGACTGTCAGTACTTACTGACATCATCATAGGAGAGTTTGTTCCTTTTGTCAACCGTTTGGAAAAATGGTTGGACGTACAGAGATTAGACAGGAGCGCTCGGCCCCCTCCTTTTCGGCCAAGCTGACGCATCCAAAAAGACACGGCATCGGTTTTCACCGGAACCGTGTCTCTCCCCGAAGTCGCTATCTTCGCTTGGTAATTCGCCCGAACCCGCCGGCTTTCGTGCGCGGGGGCGAGTTGCTCTTCGGCGACGAAAAGATCGACGACCGTTTGCTTGAAAACGAGCCACTGGAGCTGGACGAGCTGCTGCCGGAGTTGCGGATGATTTTTCCGCTGCTGCTCTTGGATGGCTCCACCTGTTTTTTCAGAATATCGCCGCTCGAACCGACGGACCCGTCCGTATTCTTGGAGGTGCTGCCACGCTTGATGATGCTCCCTTTGCCTGCCGTCGTGATGGGGGGCGACGCTTTTTTCTCCTCGGTTGTCGGCACATGGTACGTGCCCGAAGGCTTGTAGATGTCCTTGCTCGAATAACCGCGGTAGCCGCCCTTCGTTTTCATGCCGTCGAACAGATCGTCGAGAACACTCGCTAAAATGTACCCTTGCAAAAACGAGGAATCATAATTATTGCGCACATATTCCTTGGAGTCTACTTCGATGAGCGTATCGGTCGGTTTGGCGGAGTCTTGCTGGAGGTGATACAGCTTGTCGGGATAGACGAGAAACATGTGCTGTGTATCTTCCTTGGAAATCTCGTCGGGCTGGTTTTGATCCGCCAGTTCTTTCGCCACTTCCGGCACCGTTTTGTTGGCGGCCCGGTAAACTTTCGACGTCTCTGTGGCGCCCTTGGAAGAAACTGATTCCAGCGGGTACGTATCCGCTACGGACGGACTGCCGCATCCGGCCAAAGCCAGCATGAGCAAGGCGGGAACCAGCATGAGCTTGATTGATTTGAACCAATGATGTGGCATTTTCCTCTCCCTCCTTACGTCCCGCGTAAGACCTGCACGTCCGCCGGAAGGACGATCTCTCCTTCGTACAGCATGAAACGGCCATCCTGCCACTCGATCCGGAGCAGCTGGCGCTGATCGGACTGGAACTGCCAGATGTACTGATCTCCGGACGCGTTGAACGGCGTCTTTCCCATGACATTGACTTTTCCGTTGTACTGCTCCTCCAAATGATAGGTGATGTCATCCATTTCGATCGTGCTGGGCACTTCCTCCACCGAGTCCAGGCGCCCGTCTATGACGCTGTACAAGTGAAAAACAGTCTTTTCCCGCTCTTCGATGTAGAGGTAACGGATGGTGCTGCCGTCCTGGAGTGTCAGCATGGTGGCTTGCCTTCCATGGTTCACCGCTTTTCCCGTCACCTGGTACGTTACGAGCGATACTTCCACGACATCCCCTGGTCCGACTGTCAGTATGCTTTTCTCCTGAACGGGCGGTTCAGGTTTGGCAAAGATGTTTTGTATCCGTTTGAGCAAACTCATCCTGGTACTCCCTTCCGGACTGATATTACAAGCATGCCGCCAAGATCAAGGCGCCTACGATATGAAACGAGCCTGCGAGCAAGGCATGGGCGACTTTCCCCTGTTTGACCCCTTCCTCCAGGTCGAGCCCCGCTCCTGCGCGAAATGCGATTTCCACGATTCTTTCCAGGAAAAACAAGATAATGAATGAGACCACCGAAACCAGCAAAGCTGTCCACAAATCATTGGAATTCAGAATCGACTGGGACAAAATGTATCCTTGTGCGAACAGCTTCATCACGAAACGGGTGGTCACGGCCATATTCCCGTTCTTGATTTCCTGGATGTCCTTGTACTTGGTAAACAGCGAGTCTACCCACATCAGGACAAACAGCAAAACTCCACCGGCACCTGTCCATACCAGCATGGCTAAAATTTCTACCCACGTCACAGACGAATCCCCTCACATTCATAAAGTAACTCTCGATCGAGGCCCGCTCGCGATTGAGCGGCCGCGTTCGCATCCACTGCCGTTCTTCTCGTGCACCTTCGTGCCGAAAAAAAGGGGGACCGCCCAAGGCGGTTTACCCCTCGTATTTTTTCAACAATGCTGCCAGTTCGTCTTCGACCTGTTGATCCTTGTTGAGCTTGGCGATTTCCTCGTCCAGCGATTTTTCCTTCTTGTACACTTCGCCGCTGGCTTCCGCTTCCGCCTCGAGCTGAAGCGCCTTGTCTTCCATCCGCTTCAGGCCTGCCATCGCGGAGTTGGAGTCGAAGCCGGCCATTGCCTGGTTGATCGTCTTTTGCGCTTTGGCTGCGTTCACGCGGGCCACCAGCGTCTCGCGCTTGTTTTTCAGCTCGGTCACTTGCTTTTTCATCTCTGCCAGTTTGTCTCGGAGAGCGTCGGCAGCGGCTCTGTTTTTCTCATACGCGTCCTTGTACTCGTTCATTTTTTGCTCGGCCGCTTTCTTTTCTTCGAGAGCGCGGCGAGCCAGGTCGATATTTTTCGCCTGAGCAGCTACGTGCGCCTGTTCATCGCGTTTTTTCACCAGTGCTTCCTGCTCTTCATACAGCACCTTGAATTTCTTCTCCAAAGCGATTTGAGCGGCGACCGCTTTTTCCGCTTCTTCCAGATCTTCCTGCATGTCGCGCAAATACTGGTCGGTCATCTTGATTGGATCCTCTGCCTTTTCAATCAGGGCATACAGATTGGACATGGTCAAATCGCGCAGTCGTTTAAAAATGGACATGTAGTTTTCCTCCTTGGATACGTGAGCTGGATGGTCCGACTGTGCTTGCCAGCCGACCACTCTATACATGTATCTACGTTACTTATTCAAGTAAGTTTCAACATCGTGCCTTCGGTTTCAAAAAATCCCTGGCACAGTGCCCACCCCTTGTCAGTCGCGGTGCACCTTTGCCTTTTTTTCCTGCTCCTCCCACACGAGATAGGCGTCGAATTTTTCTTTGCCCTTTTGAAACCCTTTGATCAGATTGCTTTTGCCCGTCTCCATGACCTTCTTGACCATGGCTGCCGATATTTTTTTGCCGAGGATCGTCTTGGACACCGTTACGCTGCACTGGCCCTTCTTGTAGTTGGAACAGCCGTAGAAGTCTCCCTTGTCGACCAGATCGCCTCCACAAGCCTTGCAGACCGCCACTTTGGCACCGAGCGTGAATTTCGACTTTTGTTTGGGCATGGAGTCGACATCATAGCTTTCCAGTTTCCATTCGCGCGACTGCTCGACGGCATCCTCGACGATCTTCTGGGACAGCTTTCGCACTTGCTCCATAAACGCCTGCGCGGACGCCTCCCCTTGTCCAATCTCGCCCAGCCTTTGCTCCCAGCGAGCCGTCATCTCCGGCGACGCGAGAATCTTGTCGCCGATGACATCGATCAGGAGCATGCCTTTTTGCGTCGCGAACACCTGGTTTTTGCGCACCTCGATGTACTTGCGATCCTTGAGCATGCCGATGATTCCCGCCCGGGTCGCTTCCGTGCCGAGGCCTTCCGTCTTCATCAGCACCTTTTCCAGTTCCTGGTTGTCCAAATGCTTGCCGGCCGTCTTCATCAGCGTGATCAGCTGCCCCTCCGTGTAACGCTTGGGCGGCTGCGTCTTGCTTTCCTTCGCCTCCACTTTGCGCACTTTTCCGGTATCGCCCTCGGACAGCGGAGGAAGAATGGACTCCTTGTCGTCCTTGTCTTCGTCAAACAGCACGTCCCGCCAGCCCGCCCGGATCTGCACCTTTCCTTTGCTGAGAAAAACAGCCCGGCCATCGACGAGCGTGGTCACTGTCGTGTAGTCGAACAAGGCGCTCTCGCCATGCGCGGCAATGAGCCGTCTGGCCACGAGGTCGTAGATTTTCCGCTCGCTCTCCTCCAGCTTTGCGATGTTGGGCACCTGCTCCGTCGGGATGATCGCGTAATGGTCCGTCACTTTCTTTTGGTTGACGTACCGGCGATCTTGCGAAATCGAAGCTTTGGGCGTCGGAAAATAGGCCTGGTAATCCGGCTGCCGGGACAGCTTGGCCAAAATCTCGGGAAACGTCTTCGCTTCTTCCGGCGTGACGAACGAGGAATCCGATCGCGGATAGGACAAGAGCCCTTTTACGTACAGCTTTTGCGCAATTTCCAGCGTCTTTTGCGGTGAAAATTTGAACATCTTGTTGGCCGTCGCCTGCAGGGAGGACAGATTGAACAAATACGGGGGCAAAAACTCCTTCCGCTCCGTTTCTACTTGGTGCACCTGTGCAGGCTTGTCTTTGCAAAACGCAGCGATTTTCTCCGCCATTGCCGGGTCGTTCAGCCGCGACTCCCCATCCTTGTGCCAGACTCCTTCATAGCGCTTCTTATCCACCTCGAAGGTCGCCTTGACCTCCCAAAACGGCTCGGGCTTAAATGCCGCGATCTCTTTTTCCCGCTTGACGACAAGCGCGAGTGTCGGAGTTTGTACCCTTCCCGCCGAAAAGACATCGCTGATCCCTTTCTGTTTCAGCAAAAGCGTGTAGACGCGCGAGGCGTTCATCCCGACGAGCCAGTCGGCGCAGGAGCGGCTGTACGCCTCGTAATAGAGATTTCGGGTCTCGGCCTCGTCAAGCAGAGACTCGAAGCCTGCCGTCACGGCCTTCTCCGTCAGCGACGAGATCCACAGACGCTTCATTGGCTTGTGGACCCCGCTCTGCTCCACGATGGTCCGGATAATCAGTTCCCCTTCTCGCCCGGCGTCGCCTGCGTGGATGATTTCTTTAACGTCCGAGCGCCTGAGCAGTTGCTTGATGATCCCGAACTGTTTCGCCTTGGAGCGCATCACCTGATGGCGAAACGTCGGCGGAATGAGCGGCAGCGTTTGCAGCGACCATTTTTTCCACGCAGGGTTGTATGCCTCCGGGGGAACAAGCTCGCAAATGTGGCCGACTGCCCAGGTAAAAAAAGCTCCATTCGGAAACAGCCGATTCGGGCGAACCTCGAGATAGCCTTGCTGTTTTTTATGTGGAAACGGACTGGCCAGCTTCATCGCCTGGTCCGGTTTTTCCGCGATGACGACTTTCATAGATTTCCTTCTCCCTATCTATTGCAAGTATTGCTTCGATTGGCGGGATACGAAACGTTCGTTCCCTTCCCTATTTTACTATAACCGGCTGCGAAAGAAGAGGGAATCCTTTCCTCAGGACTGCCGCGATCCGAAAATCGCGCCGCGCGCGATGACAGCCAGCTCGATTTTGTCGAGGGTCTTGCAGTATGCCTCCTGCACATCACGGCTCGCGGGCTGCTCTCTGATGCGCAAGAGCGGCAGAACATCGAGGCCGCGATACCAGTCGAGCTGTGCCGGGGGCTCCTGCGCGACGCGCTTCCAAGCCTGCGAGAGCGCGGGGGAAAAAATGCGTGTCCCTCCTGGCACGAGCTGGCATCCCGCCAGTTTCTTCCGGTACGGCTGTCCGGGGACACCCTCGTGAATATCGTGGAAAATTTGCGGCCAAAAGTCTTTCCGCGATCCGGTATGAGGCTGCTTCAATGCCCAGCCGAGCACCTCCTCCAGCAGCTTCGAATCGCGAAACAGCAGAGCGTACAGCCGTTTCCCCAGTGCGATTCGCTCCGTTGCCGAAGCGAAGTGCGAAACCGTCTCTCCCGCCAGGTGCAAACGCCGGCCGTCGCCCCGATACGGAAACAGGATCTGGTTGAGCGAAAGCAGCTCCTGCATGGCAAAAGGCAACGT
This sequence comes from Brevibacillus brevis, assembly GCF_031583145.1. Taxonomy (NCBI): domain Bacteria; kingdom Bacillati; phylum Bacillota; class Bacilli; order Caryophanales; family Paenibacillaceae; genus Brevibacillus; species Brevibacillus brevis. The sequence continues at coordinate 3,813,929 of NZ_CP134050.1, forward strand.
ATCGAGCACCGTCTTGCGGTAGCTCTCGTCCTGCATGACCTGCTCCTCCAGGTGGCGCTGCTCGTTGACGATGAGACAAACAGCCAAGAGCTCGCGGTCCTGCTCCGACCAGAAACGGTTCCAGGCCGCTTGCATAAACACCGACACGTGAAAGTGGGGGAGCAGGTGAAAAAGGTTGGTCTGTCGCTTCACGCTTTCCTCATACAGTAGCAATTGAGGGTAGGCGTCATGAAAAATCAGCCAGTTGGCCCTCTCGAGAAAATGAAAGTAATGTTCCTGCACTCTTTCGGACAACAGACGGGTAAGCAGCTCCCCCCGCAAATCCGTCATGCTCCAGCCCGCATTCCTGGATACGAGATGAGCGAGCAGCGCCCAATGGATTTCGGTGTGCTGCCGGAAGTAGTCCAGATATGCACGGGTTCTTTCGACGTTGTCCCCGTTGTGCTCCACCGTCTTTGCCCTAATCCTCTCCACGAGCTCGATCTCTGTGGCTGAGAGCTCCACTGCCCTCTCTCTCGCCGCGGTCTGCTTCAATTCTCTGGCAAGGGAGCGAAGTGGCGGATCCATCAGCCAGGATACCCCCATGTGGCTCCCTCCTCTCTCGCGTAGTCAGTACCTTTTGGAGGTGTATGGAATGATCGACGTACGGCCGACGATCCGTCGCATGCAGCAGTTCCTCGTGCAGAAGCAGGAAGCGGACGGGTCCTGGCGATTTTGTCTGGAAAGCGGCACCTTGACGGATACCCATATGATCATCCTACTGCGCACACTCGGGATTCATGATGAGGAATTGGTGGACGGCCTCGCGCGGCGAATCGCCAGCCGCCAACTGCCGGACGGCTCCTGGAAGCTGTACGCAGACGAGCCAATCGGCAATCTTACGGCTACAGTAGATTCCTACTACGCCTTGCTGTTTTCCGGGCGGTACGCCAAAAACAACCCGCGGATGGCAGAGGCGCGGGCGTTTATCCGGGCTCATGGCGGGCTGACCCGTGCCGGCCTGCTGACCAAGATCACCGCTTCTGTGACCGGCCAATACCAGTGGCCTCGGCATTTTCTCGTGCCCGTCGAGCTCGCCCTGCTTCCCCCTGCTTTTCCCCTCAGCTTTTACGATTTTGTCGGATACGCCCGCGTCCATCTCGCGCCGATGATGATACTGGCCGACCGCAAGTACGTCCACCCAACTTCTGCGGTACCGGATTTGTCCGATCTGTTTGCCACTCCCCCGATTTCTCCCGGTGTGTACCCGCACCGCCTGGTGGAGCGGTTCTTCCAAGACGCCCAAGGCTTCCTCGGGTCGATCCACGACTATGTGAAGCGTCTTCCGTTTCTCCCCCGCCAGCTGCGGGAAGTGGCTTTGCGCCGCCTGGAAAACTACATGCTGAAGCGCATCGAAGCGGACGGCACTCTGTACACCTACTCGACCTCCACCTATCTGATGATCTTCGCCTTGCTGGCGCAAGGCTATCCCCCGCAGCATCCCCGTATCGTACGTGCCATTCAGGGATTGAAGGCTGCCGTCTATCAGACACCCGAGGGGGCACACCTTCAGCTTGCCACCTCGGCCGTATGGGACACGGCGCTGCTCGCGGGTTCCTTGCAAGCGTCCGGCATGGCCCCTTCCCATCCGGCCATCCAGCGTGCAAACCGTTACTTGCTGGGCAAACAACAGACTACCAGAGGCGACTGGACGGTCCGCAATCCGGGAGGGGCACCCGGAGGCTGGGGATTTTCGGACCAAAACACGATGAACCCGGATACCGATGACACCACTGCCGCGCTTCGGGCCATCCAGCTGCAGGCCCTGACCGACCCGCTCGCAGCAGAAGCCAGGAAACGGGGCATCGCCTGGCTATTGTCCATGCAGAACGTCGATGGCGGGTGGCCCGCCTTCGAGAAAAACACGGATTCTCCGATTATCCGCCAGCTGCCCATCGAAGGCGCGGACACCATCAGCACCGATCCTTCTTCAGCCGATCTGACAGGCCGCGCATTGGAGTTTCTCGGAAAATATGCGGGCTTGCGCCAATCCGCCCCCCCGATCCGGAAGGCAACTCGCTGGCTGCTTGACAATCAGCGCCCTGACGGCTCCTGGTACGGAAGGTGGGGCATTGCATTCCTTTACGGCACCTGGGCTGCTCTCACCGGTCTCATGGCAACAGGCTTTCCCGCTGACAGCCCGTCCGTCCAAAAGGCTGTGAACTGGCTGCTTCGCATGCAAAATGCGGATGGCGGATGGGGAGAATCGTGCCTGAGTGACGAGCGGCAAAAGTACGTCGCTCTGGGGGCCAGCACCCCCTCCCAGACCGCATGGGCGGTCGACGCGCTCGTCTCCGTCTTTCCCGAGCCCCCGCCGGCCGTTGAACGCGGCATCGCCTACCTGCTGTCGTCCGCTTTCACGGAAGATTGGACGACCGCCTATCCGACGGGCGGCGGTCGTCCGGGCGGCGTCTATTTCGCTTATCACAGCTACCGCTGGATTTGGCCCCTGCTCGCCCTGGCCCACTATCAGGAAAAATACGTGAATAGCCCTCTCTAGTCGATCTTGCGCCGAATCGGCACCTCCTTTCCGATAAGCAATGAGTCGGCGGGTGTATCAAACACTGTCGAACTGCAGATTTCTTCCGTATCGCCAATCAGGACGACGGAGGATTGGGAAACACCGTCTACGCCTATTTCCCCTATCTCCAGTTTTTTGTTGTTCACGGTCATTTTCAGTTCCATTGCGGTCGATCCCCTTTTCCGTTATTCGCTTCTCGCCAGCATGGGCTGACTGGTTCATCCTATGCCCGCAGCCCCCAAGAGGTGGCGAAAAACAGGATGAACACCCAGTGCCCGCCGACATACAATACAAAAAGGGTTTCTCCGGAAGGGTGAAGATGGGATGCCAGCAGTCGTCGGAGTCATCAACGTGAACAGCATGACGGGCGTCTTCAACGTGGGAGATGTCCGAAAGATCAATCCCGTGAGCTACACGAAAACCTTCGCTGGCGGAGGATCCTTCAATTCGGGTACGACTCTGAACTTCAAGATTCCGCGCAGCGTCATCTATGTAAACGATACAAAAGACGATGATTGGCCTGCATTTGTCGAGGATTTGCGCGAGTCTTCGACCAAGGGACGGGATTAGGCATGAACTTTTTCATTCATCAAAAGATCGTCATCCATAACTTGAAAATTGATGGCCTGACCAACTCGTCGGTGTGTCAAATCGGGAGCGCAGGCATGATCAAGCCGCTCGCCCAGCTGTACAACACCGGCGGATTCACCGCACCAGCTCCGGAAGCCCGATTGGTGCCGGAAGAACCATTGGTACCGGAAAGGTCCGACATGTTCGTTCCTCTTGTACCGTTGGTCGAGCCACGTTAGGTCTCAGAAAATCTCAATCGAGAAGCCTTGTTCACGCTCCGGAACGGTAGGCGTTTTTGCTTGCCCGTTCCTATACGTTACGTAAGGATGGTCTGTATGTACATGAGTCCGGAAATGATGCAGTACTTACACCAGCTGCATGAATATTTGCACGTGCAAAACCAGCATATGGAAGCGATGAGAACACTGATTGAAAAGCTGAAGCAGGATGTGGATGAGCTGAAAGAAAAGCAGGCACCGGCGCCTGTGATCAAGCATGAGTACAAGTTTGATTTGTTGAAGGTCGAACGCTTGGAAGGAACCTTGAACATCGGGCTCAATCCAAACGGTGCCGAGGGCGGCATGGGAGAGGTTTCCGTCCCTCCAAGGACCGAAGGAGGCACACAACCGTCCTCCCGAAATGGCGATACCCCGGCCTTCAGCCGCGTGCAAAAAGAAATTCACGACTTCCTGGGGCACGAGGCGTACGACGTGCTGAAGCGGATCGAAGAAGCGGAGGACTATCCGCTGGACGATACGTACCGGGCCTTCATCATAGATGATATCAAGAAGCAAATCGATCCGCGCATTCGCCATTATTTGAACCAGTCCCAGGCCGAAGATTGGGAGCCCGAGCAATTGGATGCTTTGTGCCACAATACCGTGGAGAAAGTGAAGCGGGACATCGAGCGGACATGCGAAACGTTTGTCAAAAATTTACCGCGAGGAGTAGACTGACTTGATTTTCCATGTGATCAATGGGGAACTGCACGTAGGCAAGGTCAACATCATCAACCTCGCTTCAGCCGCCTCCCTTTTTATCGGGGACAGCAGATCGGTCGTTCTCGCCACCATCAACGAGACACCACCGGAAAAGCTGATCGTCGGCGTGGAACAGCCGCGGGAAGCACCTGAGCCCACACCATGACGGCACCCTTTTGGGAAAGGCTGATTCGCTGCAGACACTGCACCGCCCTTACGGCTTCCCGACCCCCACATGAAAAAGGAGTTCGTCACCCATGCCGAGCAGAACGACCTATGTTCATACGCTGACCAATTTATCAATAGACGCTTCGTCGGTCCTGCAAATCGGGGATTCCGAAACCGTCGATGCCATCGCCTACATCCTTGCCGTCCAGCGCGAAAGGGCGATCTTTTTTGAAAAAGAGTTCCAGTTCAAGGACTATTCCGCCTTTTTCGAACCCCTCCCCCTGCCTGAGGACCAGGAGTGCTTGTGTATGAGTACGTTTCATGAAACTCCCGCCATCCGAGTCGACAAAGTGAACGTCTCCTTCGCTGCCGCGTCGGCGGTCATTCACATCGGATCGGGCGATTGCATAGAAATGGAGACACGCGTCAAAAATATTCGGCACCTCTTGCGTGACAAGCGCTAGGCGAAGGGTGGCGAATGTGGAGGGAGGAGATATCGTTGCCTTCAATCGTAGGCGCAGTCAATATCAACACCAACTCGGGAACGGTCAATTTTGGAGACACGCTCAACATATCTCCAAAAAGCGCGACCAAAACATTTTCCGGCTCGGGCGGCAGCAATACGGGGAACCTTGTCAATACCGTAAACGGTCCCAGTGCGACGAACACGCTGGATCCGAGCGTTGTGGATCAGCCACTCGTAGGCAATGTGTAAAGCAGTGTTAATGGAAGCATTAACACTGCTTTTGTCTGGAAGTCGGACAAGCGGCCAGCCAGGCAAAAAACAAGAGGAGCCTTCGCTCCCCTACAAACTCGCCCGAAATGTCGTCCTTCTTTCGTTCGGCTCGCCTTCCCGCGGCAAATACAACTCCAATAGGCCATCCTGGTACTGCGCCTTCATTCCTTTGGAGCTGACCGTGACAGGAAGCTCGATCTGCCTGGAGAATGTCCCGTGCGACCGCTCCCGGTGAATGCAGAAGCGGGATTTCGGATGCTCCCGGATCTTCCCTTTCAACTCCAGCGTCCGTTGTTCCGTCAGGGTGACCTCCAAGCTGTCACGGTCAAAACCGGGCAGTTCGCAGCAGACAATCACCATGTGCTCTGTCTGGTAAATATCTGTGACAGGAAACGAATCCGGATCGCTCTGCAGAATGGCATGCGGCATCGTTTTCGCCTGATTTTTCGCCTTGTGCACCGTGGGTACCGCTTCACTGGCGCCGGTTGTCGCCTGCACTGCGGAATGACCCGTCAGACTCATCAGGTTTTCCCAAAAATTCGAGTCGAGGAGTTGGTTCATCTGGCTCAATGCCTTCCACGGGTGCTCCTGATCAAAGCTCAGCTTGGACAGACTCTCGGAAGCTTTTTGCAGCTGCTTCATCGTCTCCTGCAAGTTTCTCACGCCCTGGCTCCCCCTTTCTGCTTGCCTAAGGAATCCATTGCAGTGTCATTCTCTCCTGCAGTATATGTACGTCTGCCCAGTAAAGGTGCGACAAATCCTTACCCGTTGCCGAGATTCTCCACGGGAGCCGGTGGAGCCAGGATGTCGGGCGGAGGCATGTCAGACGCATCAGGAAGCGGCTCCTGACCTGCTTGACCATTGCTCGGGTCGGTGGACTGTGGCGTAGTGTCCGGCGGATTTTCCGGAGATTCGGACGGCTGCTTGCCTGGGCTGGGAGCCGCTGTTTCTTTCGCGGGTTGCTTCGGCTTGGACTGTTCTTTCGTCCGCGTCGGCTCCTGCTGTTTTGCCGCCGGCTTCGGTCGCGTCTTCATTTCCGCCTGCGCTACCTCATAGATCGCCGCGTCGCTCAACCCTTGCCCGGCAGCGGCATCCGTCCCGAGCTCCGTTTGGAGAGTCGTGCGCACCGCCTCCATTTTGTCACGCGGCCAGAGCGAATAGGGGGAACTCCAGACGGCACCGTTGTCGAGCGAGACCATATTTTGCGACGAAACGGTACCGAAGTCCATCGCCAAACCTTTGATCTGTTCCTTGGACAAATCCGTTCGGATGTGCTGGCCGACAGTCTCCAGCACGGAGGTGAGTTTCGTGATTCCATCGATGGAAGCGACTTTGTCCGCCACCGCCTTGATGACCTGCTGCTGGCGTCTGTTGCGATCGAAGTCGCTCGAATTGTACGCGGATCCCCGCCTGTCCAGACGGTGACGGACAAAGCCCAGCGCCTGCTCGCCGTTCAGCACCTGCGTCCCTTTTTTCAAGCTGCGGTACACGCCTTCCTGCGGCAGTTCGTAGACCAGGTCCTTGTCTACCTCCACTTGTACGCCGCCGAGCTTGTCGATCACTGCCGTGAAACCTTCGAAATCGAGCTGGACGTAATGGCCGACCGATACGCCCAGCATGTGCTCGAGCGTTTTTTTCAGCAGTGTCATCCCGTTTTCCGTCACGGGCTGTCCCTTGCTCTCCGCGCGCTTCTTGATTTCTTCCCCCAAGGCGAACACTTCATTGATTTTGTGATAGCCCGGGTATCCCGGGATCTGCACGCGCGTATCCCGCGGCAGGGAGACCATCGTCAGCTTGTGCGTCACCGGATTGGCGACTGCCACTACAAGAACGTCGGTATTCAGCATACCGATATTTTTACGAGTGTCCAGGCCCACGATCACAAACGAAAGCGACTTTTTTTCTTCATAAGGCGGTTCCGCTTTCGGCTGATCGGGGAGCTTGTACGGATCGTCGGTTACCATATTCAATGTATCGTCCACTCTGCTGAGAGCGAAGCCTACTCCGACTGCCAAGAGACAGAGCAGAAGGCAGCTCGCGAGCAAAATGTACCACGCTTTGTTTCGGCGGCTTCGCCGTTTCTTTTTGTTCGCCGGCCCAAAAGGAGCTTGCGGTTTTTCCATCATTGCGGGCACATGGGTCAACTCCTTTTTTCGTCGGATTTCTCCATCAAGTTCAAAAGAATGGTACCATTCTGGAAAATCATGTCCCATTTTACCACATTCTCCCGGTTATTGCGACGGACAGGCAGGGGAATTCAGGCGGGCGTTCTTGCGCTGTGCTCAGGAAACAGGTAGTCTAACACTAAGGAATGTATCAGAAAGAAAACGGGAATCGGGGGGACTGTGAGTGGAACACGTACAGGTGCTGATCGCGGGCGGTGGCATCGGAGGACTGTCCGCGGCTATTTGGTGCCAACGATTGGGATTATCCTGTCTTCTCGTAGAAAAAGCGGATCGTCTCGGCGGGCAATTGCTGCATATTCACAATGAACTGTGGGACTTCCCTCCCCGAGTCTATTCGCAAGGGTCCGAGCTGTTGGATGAGCTATTGCACCACCCCGCCATCCACAGACTTGACCCCCGCTTGGAGGAAGCCGTCGTTGCCATTGATCCGCACGAGCGAATCATCACGACCACCAAAACAAGCTATCGGGCCGACTATTTGATTATCGCGACCGGAGTGAGCCCGAACCATATCCCTGCCTTGGACGGATGCCCTTGTGTCTTGCCCACCTCTTTTTCCACCACGGCGCAGGCAGCCCGTGTGACGGGACAGGAAATCGCTGTCGTCGGCGGGGGAGACAGAGCGCTGGAGAGCGCAGTCAACCTGAGCAAGTATGCCAGCCATGTGCATCTGCTTGTCCGCAAGAACCAGCTTCGCGCCCGCTCCCAATGGAAGAGCCGCGCTGAAGCCTTGCCAAACCTGAGCATTTGGTGGGAGACGGAAATCGCCGCATACGAGGCTCGATCGGGCAAAATTGCGCTCATGCTGCAGGCTGGCCGTCCCGACTCCCCGTCCGAGATCACTGTCGATTGGATTTTGCCCCGCATCGGGGTGCATGGCAACAGCGACGCCTTTCCAATGCTCGGTACCTTCGGGGACAGCTACCTGCAGACAGACGGATTCCAGCGAGCAGGCTCCCCCTGGATCTATGCGCTAGGCGACGTTTGCAATGGCGCTCCCTACGCCAGCCTCTCCTTGGCGGTCGGCCAGGCGATGAAAGCCGTCAAGCACATCTCGCTTCAAATTCAGCAGCCATAGACGTTCTACACCCGACAAAGGAGAAACAGGTCATGCATGCCTTTCAAGATGATTTCGGCTTGCCCGTCAAACTGACTTTTGACCCAGCAGAATACGCCCGCCATGAAGCCCGCCACGTCCTCGTCTTCGCATTTTGCAAAGGCAAACTGTTGTTTACCCGGCACCGCACTCGCGGCATCGAACTTCCGGGCGGAAAGATCGAACCGGGCGAGAGCAGTCTGGCGGCGGCTGTCCGGGAAGCGTACGAGGAGACCGGAGCCATTTTGGATGGAATCGAGCGAATCGGACAGTATACGATCGACGGCTCCATGTGCAAAGATATTTATGTAGCTCGCGCCTTGCAATACGCCGACACTCCGACCGGGAGCGACGTAGCGGGCACGGTTGTATTCGATGATATTCCCCTTCACGTAAAAGGGAATCCGGCGTTCAGCCGTCTTCTTTACGACGACGTCTATCCGCTTGCTCTCGCAAAGGTCAGATCGCATCCATACTCCCAGCTTGGGTGAAACGATGAAACAGGCGCCCCCTGATCCTTCCCGTTGTATGGCGGAAGGACCTGGGAGAGCCTGTTAGCTTTTTCCTTTCTCTTTCTTCCCCGACAACAGCTGTTTGATCAGATCGTCTGGATCAAAGCCGTATTTCTCGACTGCCGCCTCTTTTCTTTTCTCATCGGGCGTCTGCGGTTCGATTCCCAGCAGCTCGGATACTTGCCGCCACGCTTTCGTCTCTTTCGTCGCCTGGTCCTGTTGCCCCGCAGCTTGCCCCTGCTGCTGGGCTTGTTTGGGCTTCAAGAGGAAGATCGCCACCACACCGAAAACGAGGGACAAGCCGGCTATCGACCAGAACATGACGTTTCGGGATATGCCCAACAGCCAGGTGAAAATGGGGGGACCGATTGCCACGCCGATAAAGCGGACACCGCTGTACAAGGAGGTGATCATCCCCCGTTCCGCTTTTTGCACGGCACCGACAATCATGCTGTTCAGGCAAGGCAGGATCATCCCCGTCCCCAGGCTTCCGATGACGAGAATGCCGATCAGCGCGTACGCACCCTGAACGAAGCTGGCGAGGACGTACGATGCCGAGAGCAGGAACATGCCCACGATGACAAACAAGCGCATAAGTGTCAGCTTTTTTTTGATGATCAGCCCTGTCAGGTAGGCGGCGATGCTCATCACGAGGAGCGGAATCGCCAAGAAGCCGCCTTTGATGACTCCGTCGATCTTGTACTTTTCTTCCAGCAAATCCGACAGATAGAACAGCACGCCGAACAACGTAAACAGACAGATGCTCCCGATGAAAAAGGCGGGAATCAGCCATTTTCCATGCTGCTTGAACACTTGTCCAATGGAATGCAAGTACTGCTTCACAGGAACCGGCTGTTTTTCCTGCTTTTTCTCTTTCGTCAAAAACAGGAACAACAGCAGAATGGCTCCGCAAATGATCGGAAATGCCAGGAACACCATGTACCAAGAGATCAAGGCCAAGAGAGAGCCGAAAATCGGGCTTAGCACCTTCCCCAGTCCGTTGGATGTCTCCATCAGCCCCAGCGCCTTGCTCTCCGATGCGCCATCGAACAGATCGCCAACCAGCGCCATCGCGATCGGTGCCGTACCGGCTGCCCCTATCCCTTGCAGGACCCGGCCGATCATGATGATTCCATACGGCTTGTCCCACCATAAGGCGGCCAGGCCTGCCACAAGTCCGCCGACTCCGTACAACGCGAGGGAAAGAATGATCACGATCTTCCTGCCGAATCGGTCGGACAAATACCCTGCAAACGGGATGACAATGCCTGCGGCAATGGAAAAAGCGGTAATCAAAAGGCTGGTCTGCAGCGAGGTCAGATCCATTTTCGCTTTCATGGTCGGCAAGACGGGAATCAGCATCGAGTTCCCCAGTACCATGACGAGAGGAATCCCCGTTAGACCAATCAGGTTTTTTGCATTCTGCGCCATACGCCACTCCTTCTTTCACGCATAAGCGCTGCCATCCCAGCGCATTGCATTAATCAGTTCCCAGTCCGGCTCCATGCCGATTCCCGGCCCGTCGGGAATGCGGACCTTCCCGTTTGCGGGCATTAGCGGGAACACCCGGGAAAAGGGATTTTCCATCGCGTCCCACTCTACCGGCTCGATCGGATCCGCGTCCATTTTCGACCATGCAGGCAAACAGGCCTGGGCAAACAGGGTGTATAGCCGTGCCAAGCTGCCGTCAAATGAGTGCGGAGACACCCGATAGCCGAACTGACGTGCCATTTCCAAGTGTGTCCGATATGCATCCAACCCTTCGGTATGCTGCAAATCCGGCTGGGCGACATCAAGGGCTCCTTTCTGGTACAACGGCAAGAATTGAGCGCAGCGAACCAGATTTTCTCCCCCGGCCAGCGGTACCGAGATGGATGCCCGCAGCTTGACGTACTCATCCGTCCGGTCCATCGGCATCGGCTCTTCCAGCCACATCCAGTTGGGATAACGGGAGAAGAGGCGCTCCCAGAGACGGGAGTGGGACAAATCGTAGCTCTGATTGGCATCGACTGCCACCAGTACGTCAGCGGGCAAGGTTTTCAGCAGTTTCTCAATATGCTCCTGGTCTTCGCGAACCGAACGTCCCCCGATTTTTACCTTGACCCGTTTGTGTCCTTGCTCGACGTGTTCGGTTACTTGTCGGATGGACTGCTCCGCCCAATCCTCCTGCTCCCGGTATGATTGGAAAGAGGCGTATACAGGGATTTGCTGGTGGAACTTACCTCCCCACAGCTCGCATACGGACAGTCCCGCATGCTTGGCCGCGATTTCTGTCAGCGCCATGCTTACCCCCGCAGCCGAGCGCTGATGCCATTTGCCGATGACATCCACGATGGAAAGTCTGTCCGTTGCCTGCTTGCCCAGCAGATACGGGATGATTCGCTCTCGAAAGCCTTTGTCCAGAGTCGGCAGCCAATCGATGACTTCCCCCCACCCATCGATGCCGGACCGGGTCAGAATCCGGATCAAATAAGAAGTGCGGTAGCGCTTGTAGCCGTTCGCATCGCCGTAAGCCTGAGGGAGACGGTAGAGCAGCGGGTAGGTTTCTACGCGTTCGATTCGCATGTCTCGCATGTCTCCCCTTCGTTACAGCAAATCATTGCGCCCTTCCCGCTCGGCCCGTTCTTCTTCATAGTCGTCGTAATTCAGGAAGTTGCCTTTTCCCTCGCCCTTGCGCATGTATTCTTCGTACGTGCCGCTGCGCATGAATTGGACGCTGTCTGGCCCGTGATAACCGTCAATTCCCGTATACCCGATTTCTTCCACCGCCTCGACAAAACCGTCTGGTTCATCGCTTTCCATATACATTTCCTTGTAATCGGTCTTGTCGTTGTCCAAAAAAGAAAACGGTGTACTGGAGGTACCCCACGCCTCGACGATTTGCCACGCGTCTTCTCCGTCAAACCCGTTCTGGCCTTCTTTCTCATCCAAGGACGTACGGCCAAAGGGCGGCTGCAAAAACTCCTCCTCGATCGGACGGGAATCGTTGATCATCGGGGCGGGTGCGTGCTCCCTGCAGGTCTGCGCTTGGGGCAACGCCTCCAGCCGCTCTTCAGGAATCGCCCCTCCACAGACGGTACAGGTGCCATACGTCCCTTCGTCCATGCGGGTCAACGCCTGATCGATTTCCTTCAGCGTCTCTCTGTCCAGACTGTCCAGCGCCAAATCTTTCTCCCGCTCGAACATTTCACTGCCGATGTCGGCGGGATGGTTATCATACATGGAAAACTCCTGCAGGGAGGTCGTCATCGGTTCTCTCATGCCGTAATGATCCTGCACGCGATCTTCCAGCTCTTTCTTCTGCTCGAGCAGCTTCACCCGAAAACGTGCCAGCATATCTTGGTCCACGTCGGACACCACCCTTCGTTTGGTTTCCTCACCAGCTAGTATGTCTTGCTCTCGCCGAATTAACCTGACCATGAGTTGGCTGCTTCACGTGGAAAGACAGGCTGCCCAGACAAAAAAGCCTGCCATCTACCAAGAGATGACAGGCTTCGCTCGTTTGTTCCTATTCCGTTACATGTGCGTAATGCTTTTCCACGATATCCGCGCAGCGTCCGCAGATGGTCGGCAAGGACGGACGAGAGCCTACGTCGAGCTTGACGACGCGGCAGCGCTCGCACTTGACGCCGGCAGCGGCCGAGACCACTGCAGAAATGCCTTCCAGAGCGGCAGCCTCCGCTGGTGCCGCCGTTCCTTGCGGATGCAGCTCGACGTCCGCCACGATGAACAGGTCTGCCAAATCGTCCATGGCAGCAAGTGTCTTCGCGACTTCCTCCGTTTGCGGATAGAGGTCGAGCTTGGCGTCCACGGAGTTCCCGAACACCTTTTTGCGACGCGCTTCTTCCATCGCTTTGAGCACCTCGTCGCGAACGGCAAGGAAGGCATCCCATTTGCTTTCTTCCTCGGAAGAGAAGCCCAGATGCTGTTCGGACGCTTCCGGCATATCGGTGAGCTGGACGCTCTTCTCCGTCACCCCAGGAATGAAGCCCCACACTTCGTCAGCCGTATGCGGCAGCAGCGGCGCCACGAGCTTGACGAGATTCAGGAGGCAATCGTACATGACAGTTTGCGCTGCACGGCGTTTGAGACTGTTCGGAGCTTCCACGTACAGGCGGTCTTTGCAAATGTCCAGATAAAACGCGGACAGGTCGATGACGCAGAAGTTGTGCACAGAATGGAATACCGTATGGAACTGGTATTCATCGTACGCCTTGCGCACGCGTTTCACCATTTTCGCCGCTTTCGCGAGCACGTAACGATCGAGCTCACCCAGCTGTTCGTACGCCACGCGGTCTGTAGCAGGATCGAAACCATCCAGGTTGCCCAGGAGGAAGCGGAATGTATTGCGGATTTTCCGATACACTTCCGCGATCTGGCTGAGGATCGCGTCCGAGATGCGCTGGTCGGCTTGATAGTCGACAGATGCTACCCACAGGCGCAAAATGTCTGCGCCCAGTTTATTGATGACATCCAGCGGCACGATCGTGTTGCCGAGCGACTTGGACATCTTGCGCCCTTCCCCGTCCAGGGTAAAACCGTGGCTCAGCACGCTCTTGTAGGGAGCAGTGCCAAACACAGCGACGCTGGTCGACAGCGAAGAGTTGAACCAGCCGCGGTACTGGTCGGAGCCTTCCAGATACATATCGGCCGGCCAGCTGATGCCGCGCTCTCTCAGGACGGCTACATGGCTGGAACCGGAGTCGAACCACACGTCCATGATGTCCGTCTCTTTACGGAAGTCTGTGCAGCTGCATTTGGAGCAAGACAGCCCTTCCGGCACGAGCTCGTTTGCCTCGCGGGCAAACCAGACGGAGGAGCCTTCTTTGCGGAACAGCTCGGCGATGTGGTTGATCGTCGTGTCGTTGATGATCGGCTCGTTGCACGATTTGCAGTAGAAGATCGGGATCGGCACTCCCCATACACGTTGACGGGAGATGCACCAGTCGCCGCGGTCCGCGATCATGTTGGCCAGACGAGTCTCGCCCCAGTGCGGGATCCATTTCACATTTTTGATCGCTTCGAGCATTTGCTCGCGGAAGCCGTCGATGGATGCAAACCATTGCTCGGTTGCACGGTAGATGACCGGCTTTTTCGTCCGCCAGTCGTGCGGATACGAGTGAGTCAGGAAGCTGAGCTTGAGCAGGGCGCCTTTTTCTTGCAGCTTCTCGGTGATGACTTTGTTCGCATCTTCGTAGAACAGGCCCTCAAAGCCGGGAGCCTCGCTGGTCATTTTCCCTTCATGGTCGACCGGACACAGCACGCCGAGATTGTATTTCTGTCCGACGTTGAAGTCGTCTTCCCCGTGGCCAGGAGCCGTATGGACACAGCCGGTACCCGCGTCCAGCGTGACGTGCTCGCCCAAAATGAGCGGCGATGGACGATCGTAGAACGGATGCTGGGTCACTACGCCTTCCAGGTCCGCGCCTTTGTGTGTGGACAGCACTTCCACACTCTCCCAGCCGATCTCCTTGCTGGCGCTTTCGATCAGTCCGCTGGCGACGAGGAATTTTCGTCCATCGGCTTTGATGACGCTGTACTCGAGCTCCGGATGCAGCGTGATCGCCAGGTTGGCCGGAATGGTCCACGGCGTGGTGGTCCAGATGACGACCCCGGTTTCATGGTCCAGTCTGCCTTTGCCGTCTACCACCTGGAAGCTCACGTAGATGGAAGGAGAGCGCTTGTCCTTGTACTCGATTTCCGCGTCGGCCAGAGCGGTTTCCGAAGACGGCGACCAGTACACGCAGCGAAGTCCTTTGTAGATGTATCCTTTCTTCGCCATCTCCCCGAATACGCGAATCTGGTTCGCTTCGTATTCAGGCAGCAGCGTCACATACGGGTTTTCCCAGTCGCCGCGGATGCCCAGCCGCTTGAATTGGTCGCGCTGCTTGTTGATGTACGACCACGCATACTCCTCACAGCGCTTGCGGAAGTCGTTGACCTCGATGCTGCGGCGGTCCAGCCCCTGAGCGTTGACAATCGCCTGCTCGATGGGAAGCCCGTGCGTATCCCAACCCGGGATGTACGGTGCACAGAAGCCCGCCATCGACTTGTAGCGTACGATGAAGTCCTTCAAAATTTTGTTCAGCGCGTGACCGATGTGAATGTCCCCGTTTGCATAAGGAGGGCCGTCATGCAGAACAAAAGACGGACGCCCCGCCGTACGTTCCTGGACAAGTTTGTAAATGTCCATCTCTTCCCAAGCCGCCTGCATGTCCGGCTCGCGGCTCGGCAAGTTGCCGCGCATCGGAAAATCGGTTTTTGGCAGCGATAGCGTTTTGCTGAAATCCATGGCTACACTCACTCCTAGAAAAATATAAAAGCCTTCGCTCATCCCGATTGGGACGAGAGAAGGCTCCCGTGGTACCACCCAGATTGAACGTCTGCCTCGGCCTGCTGGCCCAAAGCAAAAAACGTTCCACTTGACTCATTCGTAACGGGAATGACGCGCTCACTTACTCCCTCGCCGGCTTGACATCCAGGCAAGATTTCGGCTATTGAACTCCCGGGTGATATTCTGTAAGTGCGACTGGCCGGGCTCCCACCTAACCCCGACTCTCTAGAAACAGTGCTCGCTCACATACTCGTCCCGATCATCGTCTGTTTGACCTATTTCATTAGAAAAAGTTGTTTTTCATTATAGTACCATCTTCAACCGAACGTCAATGTTTTATTCAACGGCGACAGCGGAATCTGCTTGCTCGATATCGTCCCAAGCGCCGTTTTCCAGCATTTCCAGCTGGGCTTCCAGAAGCGTACGAAAGCGCATGCGATACACCGAAGCCCGCTTTTTCAGCTCTTCGATTTCGATGGCGATCTTGCGGGACTTCGCCAACGCCTCGTTGACGATCCTGTCGGCATTTTTCTCGGCTTCCTTCAGGATGAGCTGCGCTTCCTTGCGGGCGTTGGACTTGACGTCCTCTGCCGTCTCCTGTGCCACCAGAATGGATTTGCTAAGGTTTTCTTCCAGGCTCTTATAATGATCCACGCGCTCGTTCAAAATGGCGATGCGCTCTTCCATTTCTTTCTTTTCCTTAATCAGGAGTTCAAAATCTTTAATCACCTGATCCAGAAATTCATTTACTTCGTCAATGTTGTATCCGCGAAAGCCAGTACTGAATTCTTTATTGTGTATATCCAACGGCGTTAAAGACACATGAACCCCCCACTTTTCCCGATAATCATTGTCTACGATTTCGACAGGTCGAGCTGCATTTCCTGCCGGATTTTGCAAATTTTTGAGCCCTTCCCCATCTTAGGTGACCAGTCCGACGATCATGCGAAGCCTGCCGCTTCGGGTCGGCCCCGATACTTCCAGCACTTTGAACCGGCCAAACCCCGCCATCGACACCATATCGCCCGACTGCAGCTGACAGGAGGGATCCTCGGTTACTCTCCAGTTTACTTTTACCTTTCCCCCGCGGATCGGGACCAATGCTTTCGCCCGCGACAAATGGTGCACCTCCCCGATGACGGCATCCAGCCGCGGCGAAGGCACGGTGATCGTCTTTTCCGCGAAACGGGGAGCCGGCGGGGAAAATGCCTCCCAGCCGATTCGTTCGAACTGGACCGAGGTGCGGTGAATCTGCGTCACCTGGCTGCAGACAAAATCGGCCACTTCCTCCGCCACGATGGCGTAAGAGGCGCTTTCATCCGTCAGCATATCGCCGAATTTGTCACGCTTGAGCCCGGCATTCAGCAGCGCTCCCATCACGTCGCGGTGCTCCAGCACGTGAAACCGTTGATCCGCCTGGATACGCAGCAAGGCCAGCCGGTAATCGTCCGGCTCCACGCCCATGTAATCCGGATGCAGAATGGCGCGAACACGCTCGGCGCCCTCGTAGCCCCCGCTTGCCGATACGGTAACATCCTGCACTTGTGAGGACAGGCTTTGGACGATCGCCAACTGCCTCGGATCCAGAAAATCAGTAAGGCGCATGGCCTGCTTCCGCTCTACCAGCGAAAGCATTTCCAGCGCCCGTTCTGCAAAGGGACGTTCTTCTTTTCCAAAATGATCGAATACGCTCATACACATTCACACGCCTACATCAGTTTATACAGGATGGAAATTAGCCCGCTATAGGCCAAACGCAGCACGATGAGTGCGACGATCGGCGAGATGTCGATAAAGCCGAGCGTCGGAATGATCCGGCGAAACGGTGCCAAATACGGCTCCACGAGTCTTTCCAGGAGCTGGCCGATCCCCGTGTCCCGCATTTGCGGCACCCACGACATCAGTATGTACGCGATGATCATGAATTGATAAACGGTAAACGCAAAATCCAGTACCGTAAACAGGTAACCCATTCCCTCACCCTTTTTGTCCGTTGTGTCCTTACTCTTCCATTACGCTGGAAATCGTACCCTGAATGTCCACGTGATCAGGCGTGCAAACAAAAATGGTGTCCCCCACTTTTTGGATATCTCCGTTTAGGGCGTATACGGTCCCGCTCAAAAAGTCGATAATCCGTTTGGCCTGATCTTTTTCCACGCGATGCAAATTCACCACGACAGGTCTCCGATGGCGAAGGTTGTCCGCTATGTCTTGGGCATCGCTGTAATGACGGGGTTCGCAGAGGATCAAACGAATCCCCTCCTTTTCCCGTGCTTGAAACGGCACCACATTGCTTGCTCTCGTGGCAGGCTGCCGTCTGGCGGAGGAGTCCTGTTCCTCGTGTTCCTCTTCCACTGTCTCTTCGATGTATTCTTCGTTTTCCAACCCCAAGAACCCCATCAGCTTGTTCATTACACCCATCCTTTTCTCCTCCTCTCTTGCGTCGCCTCGATTGACCGGTTTTCCGGGTCATGGCTTGACCAGTACGGATCCCAGTCGGATATATGTAGCTCCTTCTTCAATCGCCACTTCAAAGTCGCTCGACATGCCCATGGATAGCTCCTCCACGTGCGCATGGGGAAACGCCCACTCATTGATGCGCTCTTTCCATTCATGAAGGCCGCGGAAAACAGGACGAGCTTCCTCCACATTTTCGACAACAGGCGCCATTGTCATTAATCCTACGATCTTTATATGTTTCATATTACTGGTTTCGCGTAAAAAAGCCAATACATCATTGGGACTAAGCCCAAATTTTGTCTCTTCTCCGGAAATATTCAGCTGCAAGAAACAAGAAACGACCTGATTCAACGCTTCTCCCCTCTTGTTCAGCTCTTCGGCAAGCGACAGACGATCCAGGGAATGGATGTACGGAAAACGTCCTACGACTTCTTTTGCTTTGTTCGTCTGCAAATGGCCGATGAAGTGCCACGTGCCGCGGTCCCCGTGCTGCGCATGCTTGGGCAAGGCGTCCTGGACACGGTTTTCCCCGATATGTTCAATGCCGGCGTCGAGAAGCACGCCGATCGCGTCAGCATCCACGTATTTGGTCACCGCGATGATCTTTACCTCTTCGCGCTTGCGACCCGCCCTTTGGCACGCCGCCTGGATTCTCGCTTCGATCTCCTGCATTCTCTCTTGCAAACGTTCTTTATCCATACTCATGAGACGCTACCTTCTCCCTTCTTGTTTTTCCATGCGATAAAGGAAGCCATCCGTCCGGTTGTACCTGCTGCAGCCGCTTCTTTCCGGTGAGAAAAAAACAAATCGGTCCGACAGCTCGTACACCAGCCAGTAGCCAGAATGTTCGTTTCGGAAATGCCTGCCTCCAGCAATATCCGCGTATTGAGCGTCCGCAGATCGAGCATATATCGCCCGTTTTTCGAGGGCTGTACGGCATCTTCCCAGCGCTTTGCGCTGACACGCACGTGAGCCACGATTCGCTCGTCTACCTCATAGCAGCAGCCGCCGATGGAAGGCCCGATCGCCACCAGGAGCTCCTCTTTCTTCGCCTGAAACTGCTTCTCAAGCGCGTGCACCATTTCCTCGGCAATACGGCCTACGGTGCCTTTCCAGCCGGCATGCGCCAGCCCGATTGCTCCCGAGGCCGGATCCAGGAAAAAGAGAGGAACACAATCCGCGTAAAAAGAAGCCAGCAAAACGCCCTCTTGGTCTGTGTACAGACCGTCTGTCGCTTGAATGACGTTTTCAAGACTCTCCCTGCCTGCTCCACCTGCCATCACCTGGCATACCTGTGTCCCGTGCACCTGATCCGCGCACGTCCACGACTCGAAGGGCAGCTCCAGCTGCTGCGCCAGCAATTGCCGATTGGCCACGACGTGTGCCGGGTCGTCGCCCACATGCAAGCCCATATTCAAAGATCCGTACGGTTGTTCACTTACCCCACCCGTGCGAATCGTAAACCCCGCTACCAGGCCGGGAAAGCGCTCTTCCCATTCCCACAAGTGTAACAGTGGCTTCTCCTTTGCCATTACAAACGGTTCTCCCATGTTGTCACCTTCCTCATATGGCTTATCATACCATAGCCGAAAAGAAAAAAAAGGCGACCGATCGCCTTTCCTTCCTCAGTCCCGGTAATCCTCCGTCCCAGATGTCCGCGCATCGACCTTCAGCGCTTCTTCCACGCGCACGAGCACCACGTCTTTCCCGATTTTCACAATATTTCGCCACGGAATCACAAAATCGTTTCCGGATGAGAAAAAGCCCAGGAACTTTCCCGGTCCCGGTACGACGATCGCTTCCACACGGCCGTGGCGCAAGTCGATTTCCAGATCGGATATTTGGCCAAGCCGCTTCCCGTCCAAAATGTTCACTACTTCTTTGGTCTGGAAGTCAGAGATTTTCACCATTCTCCCTCACCCACTTTTTCTCCGTTACTTGTAGTATATGAGTCAGGTGCGGAATATGTCCTCCTGAGCGCTTAGAAAACTTGGCGCTGATACGCTTTTTGCACCCAACGGGCGCGGCAAACGAACAAAAAACCCGGTCGGCACCTCTGCCGCCGGGTCTGCTATGTAAGATTGGCATTACGATTGCACGTGCTTCTGCATATGGGCGATTGCCGCTTTTTCCAACCGGGACACCTGTGCTTGCGATATTCCGATTTCCTCTGCGACCTCCATTTGGGTTTTTCCCTCGTAAAAGCGCATGGATAAAATCATTTTTTCCCTGTCTCCCAGACGCTGCATGCCTTCTCGCAGTGCGATTTCCTCCACCCACGTCACGTCCTTGTTCTTTTCGTCGCTGATCTGGTCCATGACGTAGATCGGATCGCCTCCGTCCTGGTAGATCGGTTCAAACAGGGAGACAGGATCCTGAATCGCATCGAGAGCAAACACGACATCTTCCTTGGCCACATTCAGCTCTTTGGAGATCTCCGTAATGGTGGGTTCGCGCGAATGCTTGTTGGTCAGGTTGTCGCGCACCTGCAGAGCCTTGTAGGCGATATCCCGCAAAGATCTGGAGACGCGGATGGGGTTGTTGTCCCGCAGATAGCGGCGGATCTCGCCGATGATCATCGGGACGGCGTAGGTGGAAAACTTCACGTTTTGCCCGAGATCGAAGTTGTCAATCGCTTTCATCAGCCCGATGCAGCCCACCTGGAACAGATCGTCCACATACTCACCGCGATTGTTGAAGCGTTGGATAACGCTGAGCACCAGCCGCAGGTTGCCGTTGACCAGCTTTTCTCTGGCGGCCAGCTCGCCGCTCTGGAGGCGCTCAAATAACTCTCTCATCTCTTTGTTGGTCAGCACAGGAAGCTTGGAGGTATCTACCCCGCATATCTCTACCTTATTTCGCGTCACGTCTTTCCCTCCTCGAAGCAAGAAAAAAGTCCCTAACCCGGTTGTCTTGAAGGCCGCGTACTGACGCGTATCCGTTTGGCAAGTGGCAAAAGCCACCATCCGTTTCGGTTAGGAACAGTATCTCCTGAGGCTGGGAAAATATGCGTTAGACCATCTTGTTGAACTCTTTTCGCAACCGTTTTATAATTCGCTTTTCCAGACGGGAAATGTACGATTGGGAGATGCCCAAAAGATCCGCGACATCCTTTTGCGTCTTCTCTTCTTCCCCCGCCAGCCCGAAGCGCAGCTCCATGATGATGCGTTCGCGTTCGGACAATTTGTCCAGAGCTTTTTTCAACAGCTTGCGGTCGACCTGGTCCTCGATATTTTTATAGATCGTGTCATTTTCCGTACCCAGCACATCCGAGAGGAGCAGCTCATTTCCATCCCAATCGATGTTCAGCGGTTCGTCAAAAGACACCTCCGAGCGAATTTTGTTGTTGCGCCGCAGGTACATCAGGATCTCATTTTCAATGCAGCGGGACGCGTACGTCGCCAGCTTGATGTTCTTGTCGGGATCAAACGTGTTGACTGCCTTGATGAGTCCGATCGTCCCGATGCTGACCAGATCCTCGATATTGATTCCCGTATTCTCGAATTTGCGCGCGATGTAGACGACGAGCCGCAGATTCCGCTCGATCAGCATCCCGCGCACCGCCGGATCACCAGAGGGGAGCCGTCCCAGCAAGATCTCCTCTTCTTCTCTGGTCAGTGGTGGAGGCAAGGCTTCACTCCCGCCGATATAATAGACTTCTTCAGCGCGTGCACCGATCCACAGCAGGAAACGATACCAGGTCAACTGGAGTTGTAGGCGAAGTTTTACGTACATGATTAGCCCTCCTGTTCGAGAATAAAGGTCGATTCTTGAGAATAAGTCTCCATCATGGCAGGATGCACGATGGCCTGATACTGCCCGTCAGCGGCCAAAGCAATGGGGTTGAGTCCGATCAGCACCTTGTGGGTCTCATACCGGGCATTCCCTTGCAAGACGGTGACATGGTCCGGTTTGACCGCCAGCAAAAAGTCCATCCCTCTCGACACGCTGCGGTAGGGGATCAGCCTGACACGCGTCTGCCACTCCGATGGCAGGTCACCCCACGATCCGTCCAGTTTCTCCCACGCGCCGCCTCCATTATCGGCTGGCCCAAGCAAGGCTGATGGAAGCAAATGGGAAAGCATGCGACTCTCCATGATCATGACCGGTATGCGCGTGATCGGCTCGTGCAGTTGGTTGCCCGTATCCACGAGGCCGCGGCAGATGACCTTCTCCCCAGCAAGTGTCACGACGATGTCGACGAGGAAGGCATCCAGCTTTCGCGGCTCCTGGATTGCACGGTAGCTCCTTCTCCCCAGGAACCACATCATGGCAAATCCAGTGAGGACAATGGCGAGCGTCGGTTTGAAGCCGACCCCGAAACCGTCATTGTGCGTCACCACAAGGCCGCCCAGAATTTCGTTTTGCGGGGCGAGAAAGTACTGGAGGCCGAACACGCCTCCGCCGAACACAAACGCGACGAAGTAAAAAATAATCAAATTCTGGGTAAAAGCCAGCAGCCTTTTGTTCCCAAAAGCGATCCACAGCATGAGAATGGAAAAGATCAGCTTGACCCACCACTGATACATCGCGGAAAGCGCCGGAAAAAAGAAAAAGGCGATATACGTGGAGCCGAACAACGAGGCGATCAGGAGTCTCCACCACACCAGGCGCTCTTTGCGAAAATAAGCGGTAAACCAGAGCAACAAGGTATCAATCGCAATGTTCAGGAGTAGAATGATATCAAGATACACAACCACCAGTCTTCACCTCCCGACTGCCCCCTTCTCTGGTCGCCAAGCGAGCTGTCCAGACGCCGCTGCAGGAATCACCTAGCTTTAAATGGACTGAAACGGTTACTTGCACGTGCTAGTAAATGCAGTATATATCAATGTGTATGTAAAATCTGTCAGTTCTTGACGGTATATTTTTGGATTTTTTGTAGAAGTTTTTTTCGTTTTCATTTCAAATAAGTTCATTTAAAGTAAAATTTTCATATGGTAGATCCGGTTTCCTCCCAAGCCTCCGCTCTTGATCTTTGCCATAAGTGGTTGGATAAAAAAAAGACCTTGTTCCCGTACGGGAGACAAGGTCTTTTCGCTCTGCTTCTTGCTTACAAACCGCTACTTCTTGTTGCGTCGGCGGTTGCGCAAGAACGCTGGAATATCCAAATTGTCGAGATTGCTCATCGAGAAGAAAGATTTGTCCTCTTCTTCCTCCTTGGAGCGGAGATTGTTCGTGTTCGATACCGGCGTTGGTCTGCTTCCTGCCGGGTTGACCTGCTGCTGCTGACGGCGAGGAATCTCCTGACGCTGTGTATGTTCGAAGCCCGTCGCAATAACGGTCACGAGCAGTTCGTTTTTCAAATCCTCGTTGATCACGGCACCGAAGATCATGTTTACGTCCGGATCCGCTGCCGAGGATACGATGTCGGCGGCTTCGTTTACTTCATACAGGCTCAGGTTTGTTCCGCCTGTAATATTCAGCAGGACGCCGCGAGCACCGTCGATGGATGTTTCCAGCAGCGGGCTGGAAATGGCCCGACGTGCTGCTTCCGCCGCCCGGTTTTCCCCGCTGCTGATCCCGATCCCCATCAAAGCCGAGCCTCTCTCGGTCATGATCGTCTTCACGTCTGCGAAGTCAAGGTTGATCAGACCCGGGGTGGCAATCAGGTCGGAAATGCCCTGTACCCCTTGACGCAAAATATTGTCTGCCTCGCGGAATGCTTCCAGCATCGGCGTGTTTTTATCGACGATTTCCAACAGACGGTCATTCGGAATCACGATCAGGGTATCTACCTTTTCTTTCAATGCGGCAATCCCTGCTTCCCCGTGCATAGACCGTTTGCGTCCCTCAAACGAAAAAGGCCGGGTGACGACCCCTACCGTAAGGGCGCCCAGTTCCTTGGCTACTTCCGCGACAACAGGCGCGGCACCCGTACCCGTTCCGCCGCCCATCCCGGCAGTGACGAATACCATGTCCGCTCCACGCAGGGCGTTTTCAATCATATCACGGCTCTCTTCCGCAGCCTTTTTTCCGATCTCGGGATTGGCACCTGCTCCGAGGCCGCGCGTCAGTTTCTCCCCGATTTGCAGCTTGATGTCCGCTTTGGACAGTTGAAGCGCTTGTGCATCCGTGTTCAAGGTGATAAATTCTACGCCTCTCACACCGCCCTCGATCATACGGTTCACGGCGTTGCTTCCGCCGCCTCCGCAGCCAATTACCTTAATTCGCGCAAAGGATTCCATATCCATATCAAATTCCAGCATAGTGCTAGTCCTCCCCAATTCAACATAAGAAAGCTCCGTGTCTGTTCAAGCCGCTAGCGAAACAGAGGAACATTTCGCTTTTTCCCACCTTTCGGGGAAAACGAAACATTCCAATATTCGCCATCGTCTGTACAGCAGCAAGCCGCAAGAAAAACGTAAGATTCGTTACAGGCTCACACCAATCATTCGGCTCGTTAAATAAATTCGCTGAACCAGTTTTTCACTTTTTCCATCAAACCCGCGCCGTCTTTCGGCTTTGACACGGTTTGCTTCTGGGTGCCTTTGAATGAGGGGGTCACGCGGGTACTGCGGCGCTCCATCAACTGCAAGGCATATTGAATCAAACCTACCCCAGTGGTGTAGGCAGGATCACGTACCCCAATATAATCCGGAATCGCGATTCGGACAGGCGCATCCAGCTCTTCCTTGGCAAGCTCGAGCATGCCTGGCATCGCCACCGTGCCTCCTGTGAGTACATAACCTCCGGCAATCTCATCGCGGTAGCCCAATTTGTAGACAGCGTCTTCTACCAGTTGGAAAATTTCCGCTGCACGAGGCTCGATGATATTGGCCAGATCGACTTGCGTAAACTGCTTTTCCACTTCACTGCCAATCCGGTTCACCTTGAACTTCACGTCCTCGGACGCTTCGTCGATCAAGGCGCAGCCATTTTTCGTCTTTACCCTGTCCGCTACATCCGTGTGGGTGCGCAGCCCCAGCGCAATATCGCTGGTGATGTGGTCGCCACCGATGCCGATTACGGTGGTCGCTGCCAGTTTCCCTTGTTCGAATACACCGATCGTGGTAGAACCCGCACCGATGTCGACTAGAACAACACCCATGTTTTTGTCATCCTTGGAAAGAGCGACGGTACTAGCCGCAAGCGGTTGCAAGAAAATTCCAGCAACCCGCAAATTGGTCCTTTGGGCGCAACGAACAATGTTATGTACAACCGTTTTCAACCCGGTCACAATGGTTCCTTCCATTTCCAACCGGACGCCGATCATTCCTCTTGGGTCTTTTATACTGCCTTGCCCATCTACGATGTACTCCTTTGGAACGACCTCGATGATCTCGCGGTCCGGCGGGATGGCAACAACCTTTGCTGCCTGAATAACGCGTTGGATGTCTTCTTCTCGTATCTCACGGTCTTCGCTGGATACAGCGACAACCCCTTGTGTTTCATGCAGCTCGATATGATTCCCAGTGATACCGACATACACTTCTTCGATCGAAACGCCAACCATGCGCTCTGCATGATCAACCGCTTCCCGGATGGCATGCACGGTTTGGTCGATGTCGACAATCACGCCCTTCTTGATCCCTTCCGAGTGCGATTGGCCGACGCCGATGATGTTGATGGAACCGTTGTTGATTTCGCCGATCATGACGCGTACTTTCGATGTTCCAATATCTAGGCTGACGATGAGTTCGTTGCTTACCAAACCTGTGACACCTCCCCTGCTACGACTTTGCTTTTGCTAAAGTGAGAACACCTGCATAAATTATTCCACACAGGATAACCATTCCCTTTTTTTCATCTAGAATTTTTGTAAAAATATGACCATCTTCCCATTTTTGTTCTAGTCCTGCTGATTTATCCACCTGGATAGAACGATTCTCCTAATTACCGCCAGATTATTGAACAAACGCACACCAAAAGCAACGATTGCTGCCAGGTAGAGATCGATCCCCAAAAATCCGCCGATAAAAGCGAGACCAGCCGCAAAGAGCGTATTGAAAAAGAATCCGGACATGAAAATCCGAACATTGAAGGTGCGCTCCAAAAACGATCGAATCCCGCCAAAGATGGTGTCCAATCCGGCCAGCAAGGCAATGGAGAGATAGCTGCTATATTCCTGAGGCACACGCCAATCCAGCAAAAAGCCGACAGCGAGACCGACGATCAGTCCGAAAAGCGGGAGCCACATGGTTACGAATCTCCTTTTTCTTTCACAGGTTTCATGTATTGGATGACGCGTTTTTCGTTATTGGCAGAAATCAACAGCTTGTCCTTTTTTTCCGCCAGCACCTTTTTGTTCGCCAGCTGGAAGTTCTCTTCCACTCCTTCCAGCTTCAGTGCTGACAGCAGAACATCCGGGTCTCCCAACGCTTTTAGCTCATAAGGAGGCTGGATCGGCCGGGTGTCGATCTGAATCACGTCCCCGACATTGCGGATCGCCGTCGTCGAAATGAGACGATGATCGTTGATCGATACCGCTTGCGCTCCATTTGCAAACAAAATATTGACCAGCCACCGCAAATCTTCGTCATCGATCGTATAGTCGCCAACCACCGGCGCAGTCATGTTTTCATCCAGAACCGGCTCGTCTTGCAAGTGTGCATCTACCACTTCCAATACGATGCCAGCTCCCTCCACCGGGACCATGCCCGCCATCTTGCGGTTGCGCGCCAATTCCTCTTTCATGACGGAGATGCTTTCATCCTCACTCAGCGAGGTTTCGTACTGGTAGTAGAGCTGATTGTACTTCGAAATATCAGCCAGCAGGTTTTTGTGCTTCTCCAGTTCTTTTTGCAGCGTCGTCCGCAGCTCTGCTATGCTCCGGGACTCCTTGTGCACGGGATGAAGATTGCTCCGCAGCTGCACGGTCAACATCACACCTATGATAGCACTAATGATGGCAAGAATAAATGTGATTTTACGGCTTTTTTGTAACATGGGTAAACGCATCCTTCAACTAGGAGTGTTTGGTTTTGGCGTCACCGACAAAAGCGGGTAACTGTACGTGGTCCTTCTTGGCTACATCGATCTGAACGAAGTCCTGCAGGGAGTGCAGTACGCCGCCTGGAAGATTCAGGGCGCTCTCCATCGTGTTGGGATCGCCGATGGCGGTTACGACAAATGGCGCCGCGGACTTGATGCCATTGACAATGATCGTCGGCCCCACACAGCGGATGGAAGAATTGCTGACCAACCGCTGGCCGTTGATGCTGATCGCTTCTGCACCCGCAGCCCGCAGCTCATTGACGACCAGCCTCACGTCCTGCTCGTGGACGATGTAGTTGGCGATATCCGCATTGTTCGCCGCATTTTGGTTGTCTTGCATCGTGATGACGATGCCAGGTCCTTCTACGGCGACCACACCCGCCAGCATCCGCGCCGCTTCCAGCTGGCTGAGCGTATCTGCCGCTTCCGACTTGCGCTCGGCCATCGCTTCCTCCACCTTTCCGACTTGACGCTGAAGGTCGAGGAGTTGATTTTCCAGATGCTGATTCTGCTCTTTCTCGGATAAGATCCGATCGTTCAGCTGTGTCTCTTGCTGAAACTGCTGATCGTTGAACCGCTCCTTGCGCGTCAGCTTGGTGGTCTCGATCGACGTTGCCACCAGAAATCCGGTACAAAACGTCACGACAGCTAAATAGAAATGAAACTTGCGACGTCGACTCATGGTCTGCACTTTCCCCTTTTTCTTTACTGCGGCTTTTGGGACTGCTCTTCTGAACTTTGCAGCGGCACGGCCTGCCCCCCTGCTCCGTACGGGATGAACCAAGGCTGCTCAAACAGGGAAAGCACGCCCTTCGAGCCCTTAGGCAATTCTTTGACAATCGCCGGATACCAGTTCAGCATCTTGTCCAGCTTGTAGACGACACTGCGGACTTCATTGCCGTCCCGCATGAACAGCGTGACCCTTTGCTTGTCGTAAATCGTCGGGGTCAGCGTGATGTCCGATATTTCCCCGAGAACGGAAGGAGATAGCTTGGACAGTGCCTTGGCGAGGTTTGGCAGCAGCTCAGGCGACGCCCAGGAGCTGATCAGCGGCCTGTCCACCACGCGATCGGCAAAGTTCACTTTTTTGAGCACCATCCCGTTTTCCAAGAGCGGATAGCGCGTGCCGTCCTGCCCGCTCCAAAAGGCTACCCTCTTCTGCTCTGTCACATGCAGCTGGATGACTCCGGGAAACGAGCGGCTCACCGTCACTTCCTTGATTCCTTCCAATGGCTCCAGATTTTTTTGCACGCTGCTTTCCCATACGTTCAAGAATTGCATACCTTTGGTAAGGCCCGATTGGCTGACAATTTGCTCCGCCGGATAGATATCGTTGCCAAACACTTGAATTTCCTGCACCTTGCTGTAAGGAGAACGAATGAACACGATGATAAGTACAATCAAAAAGAACAGCACGAGCAGAAAGAGCAATTTGCGGTTTCCCCGCCTCCGGGGGCGCTGCTGTTTGACTTGCGGAATGCGTTCCTCGTATACCGCCATGACCCTATCCTTCCTCATCCTTGCTAGGCGTTGCGCCTGCGGGTAATCTTCACTGACATCTAGAAAATTCTGGATTCATTTGGAATATATGTAATAACACAAAACAGGGAAAGCGGCATAGCACTATGCCGCTTGACTTCCCCGATCATACCGACAGCCGCGTGATATTGGCGCCGAGCTGCCGCAACTGTTGCTCGAGCCGTTCATAGCCTCTGTCGATATGATGGATCTGGTTAACTGTCGTAGTCCCTTCCGCAGCGAGTCCAGCGAGTACCAGTGCCGCTCCTGCCCGGAGATCTGAAGCTTCCACGTTCGTTCCTGTCAGCTTGCTGACGCCGCGAATGATCGCCGAGCCCAGATCTACGTATATGGAGGCGCCCATTCGCGCCAATTCATTCACATGTTTGAATCTTCCCTCGAATATGGTTTCCTTGATAACGCTCGTTCCCCTGGCCTGTGACAAAAATACCATCAGCTGCGCCTGTAAATCGGTAGGAAATCCCGGAAACGGCGAGGTGATGATCCGGTCGTAGGCGCGTGGACGCGAGGTGCTTTTGATCTCCATTATATCATGGCGGGTCTTGATTTCAACACCGCAGCTACGGGCTACTTCGATCAAAGCTGTGAGATGTTCCGGCAATGTGTTGGTCAGTTCGACATGGCCTTGCGCCACACCGACTGCCAGCACATAGGTGCCTGTGACAATCCTGTCCGGTATGATCCGGTAGCTGACGGAACGCAATTTGGGTACGCCGGTGATTTCGATCGTATCGGTACCGGCTCCGCGGATGCGCGCGCCCATTGCATTCAAAAAGTTTTGCAAATCCACGATTTCCGGTTCTCTCGCAGCATTGCAAATGCGGGTCGTTCCTTTCGCCAAGACGGCCGCCATCATAATGTTTTCCGTCGCACCCACACTGGGGAAGGAAAGAAAGATATTGGTCCCGCGCAGTTGCTTGGCACGAAATGTAATGTAGCCTTCCGATTCTTCGATTTTGGCTCCCAGTGCCGTCAACCCGGACAGATGCAAGTCAATCCTGCGCTCTCCGATATCGCAGCCGCCCGGCCTGGATATAGTGACTTCGCCCAGTCTCGCCAGGAGCGGGCCAGCTAGAAAAATAGAAGATCGCATCTGGCTCATCAAATTGTCTGGTACCAGCGGGACGGAGACAGACGCTGTGTCCAGAGCGACACATCCGTCCTCGTGCTTCGTTCTCGCCCCCAAAGAGTCCAAGATTTCCAGCATCACCTTGATATCTTTCAAATGGGGGACATCGTAGATATAGAATTGCCCTTCCGCCAGCACAGCGGCAGCAAGTATGGGAAGAGCAGCGTTCTTGGCTCCTTGGATCCGAAGCGAACCGGACAGAGGTCTTCCGCCTTCGATCGCAAAAGTCTCCAAACTTTCACCTCCGTGTTACCCCTCGCCCACCACCAGGACTTCCGGATGCAAGTCAATCCCGAATTTGCTCATGATTGTGCTCCGAATGTAATTGATCAAGGTGAGGACGTCGGTAGCCGTGGCCCCTCCGCAATTGACAATGAAGTTTGAGTGTTTTTCCGAAACTTGAGCTCCACCGATTTGGTAGCCTTTCAGACCGGCTGCCTCGATCAGGCGACCTGCGTGATCCCCTGGCGGATTGCGAAACACGCTTCCGGCACACGGCATCTGCAGAGGCTGCGTCAGGCGCCGCCGCTCTTTGTTGGCAGCGAGCGTCGCCGCTATCTCTTTGCGATCGCCTTTGCGCAGTTGAAACCGCGCCTCGAGCGCGATTCCCCGTCTCTTCTGCAAAAGAGACGTCCGATAAGTAAAGCTCATTTCTTCGTTCGTCAACACTTTCGTTTCACCGTTTTCAAAGAGGATCTCGGCATCAATAAGAATACGTGAAAGATCAGATCCGTGAGCACCCGCATTCATATAGACGGCTCCGCCTACCGTACCAGGAATTCCGCCTGCGAACTCCATCCCTGTCAGTCCCATCTTGCCCGTCTCCATCGCCAGGCGGATCATGGAATATCCGGCACCCACACACACCTCTTCGCCCCTGAACTCGCAGTGACTCAAACCCTCAGCCACCTTTAGCACGGCTCCTCGTATCCCTCCGTCCCTCACCAGAAGGTTGGAACCGCGCCCGATTACACTCCAAGGAATTTCATGACGATGGATAATTTGCAAGGCTGCCTTTAAGGACTCTTTATCCTTCGGCTGGATGAACAGGTCAGCAGGACCCCCGATCCGCCAAGTCGTATGATTGGCGAGAGGTTCGTTGGTCCACACTTTTTCGATTCCGGCCTGCCTCAACTCATCTGCGATTTGTTTCATCTGTGAACCTCCTGATACACATGCTAGGTCGGACCTAGGTCTCATCACGTGTTTGCTCCATACTATGCTCCCGCCCAGATCGGCGTGACAATCGCCCAGTCGTTCATTTTCCCCTGGCCAGCTCCGTCAGCTGGGCAACGATCTCGGTCGCTGCCTTGGGCATGCCGAGAGCCAACGAGCTTTTGCGCATCTGCTCCCAACGGTTCTGGTCGCGAAGCAGGGCTGTCAACGATTCCAGCAGGCTTTGTCCGGTCAGGTCCCGTTCGACGATGACCTCTGCGGCACCGGCCTTCTCCAGACCGCGGGCATTCTTTTCCTGGTGGTTGTTCGTCACATACGGTGACGGAATCAGAATGGACGGCACCCCAAGCGCCGTCACCTCCGCCAGCGTCGAAGCTCCCGCACGGCTGACGAGCACATGCGTCGCAGCGAGAACATCCGGCATATTGTGGACGAATGAAAGAACGGAAAGGTTGCCGGGAAGATCACCCATCTGACGCAGCGAAGCCGAGATTTTCTCGTAATGGACATCTCCTGTCACATAGACGAAATGGGTACCCGCAAAATCGGACACGTGCGGCACCATGGAAAGCACAGCCTCGTTGATCGCACGAGCCCCACGGCTTCCCCCGAAAATGAGCACGATTTTTTTCCCTGCATCTACACCCAGAAAACGGCGTCCCGCCTCCGCATCTCCATGCATCACTTCCGTTGCTCGCGGGTTTCCTGTCAACACGGTTTTGGCTGGCGGGAAAAAGGAAAGCGACTCGGAAAACGAAACGGCGATCTTGCTCGCCGAACGCGACAAAAACTTGTTCGTAAGGCCTGGGACGACATTTTGCTCATGGACGAGCGTCGGGATCCCCAGCTTTGCTGCCGCATACATGACAGGTCCGCACACGTACCCGCCTGTCCCGACCACTACATCCGGCTTGAACTCACGGAGCATGCGCTTCGATTCCGCTACCGCGCGGATAAACTTCCAAACGGTCTTTACATTGTCCAGACTGAGCTTTCGTTTCAAGCCACTGATTTCGACGGATTGAAAGGGAAAGCCTGCCCGCGGAACGAGCTGCGCCTCCAAACCGTGCTTACTGCCGATATACAAAAAGGCAGCCTGCGGATGTTGGCGGGAAACTTCCCTCGCCACCGCAAGCGCCGGATAAATATGTCCACCTGTGCCACCGCCTGTCAAGACGACGCGCATACAATCACATCCTTATCTGGAAAAACGGGAAATATTGAGCAGGACTCCCACCCCTGTCAGCATCAGCGTAAGGGACGAGCCCCCGTAGCTGAGAAACGGGAGTGTAATGCCGGTCACGGGAAACATCCCTGTCACTACGCCAATGTTGATAACAACCTGTATGGCGATCATGCCGATGATACCCAGTGCCAATAAGCTTCCAAACAAATCCGGAGCCGTGATTGCCGTTCTCATCCCCCGCCACAGCAGGAGAAGAAACAGGAGCAGAATCAAGGTGCCTCCGATGAACCCCAGCTCCTCTGCCACGATGGAAAAAATGAAGTCGTTGTACGGCTCGGGCAGGTACAGATGCTTTTGCCTGCTCTGACCGAGTCCGAGTCCGAGCAGTCCGCCCGGCCCGATCGCGTACAGGGACTGGATGATCTGGTACCCGGTGTTAAGGGGATCCGACCACGGATCGAGGAAGGACGTAATCCTCTTGATCCGGTAAGGCGCGGACAAAATCAAACCGACAAAACCGGCTGCGCCGATCAGGCCGAGAGTCGCAAAGTGGCTGATACGCGCTCCTGAAGCAAAAATCATCACGATCGCTGTTCCCATCAGCACTGTACCCGTCCCCAGATCGGGCTGCAGCATGATTAGCGCAAAGCAGGCAAGCGGAATGCCCAATGCCGGGACGAGACCTTTTCGAAACAGGACAATTTGCTTTTGGTTGTCGGACAGCCAGCGGGCCAAAAACGCGACGACGCCCAGCTTGGCGAATTCGCCCGGCTGGATCCCGAACGCGCCAAAGCCGAGCCAGCTTTTCGAACCGTTGACTTCAATCCCCACGATCAACACCAGGACCAGCAGACCAAGGCTCGCCAAAAAGCCGGCTTTGGCCCATTGCTTCCATACCCAATAATCGATATTCATCGTAACGTACATCGCCGTGATGCCGAGCAGGGCAAAAATCAGCTGCCGTTTGGCGAAGAAATACGGGTCGTTGAACGGGGGCTTCTGGGCGACGATCGCACTGGCGCTATACACCATCACGATGCCAATTCCCAATAAAAAAAGTGTTGCAAAAATAATTACGAAGTCGGGAGCAGAGCGAACCTTGCTCATAGTGCCAGGTCATCCTTTCTCACGCGTCCCGAATCTTGCTGTCAACCAAAGCTGTGCGGGGACGATATGCTAGGCTTGTTTACAGTCTATGCACGCCGTCCTTAAACATGCTCCCCCTCACTTCGAACGAAGGAAACATGTCCCAGCTCGCACACGCCGGGCTGAGCAATACAACGTCACCCGAGTCGGCCAACCGGGAAGCAGCAAGAACGGCTTTTTCCACAGTATCGACATGGATGCGCTCGTTAATCCCTGCTTCTTTGGCCCGTTCGAGCAAAATCGGAGCTGTCTGTCCGAGAGCGACCACCGCCTTTACCCTGCCCTGGATGACAGGAACCAGCTCGCGGAAGTCAATGCCCCGATCCAGCCCTCCGCAGATCCAGACCACCTTTTCCTTGCACGCCTGAAGCGCTCTGGAAGCTGCCTCCGGATTGGTCGCCTTCGAATCGTTAAAGTACTTTACCCCGTTTTTGACAGCGACAAACTCCATCCGATGCTCCACTCCCGGGAAGGTGGCGAGCACCTGTGCGATGGATCGCTTGTCCGCTCCCGCCAGCCTGGTAACGATGACGGCGGCCAGGGCGTTGTCCAGATGAGGCACGGTGATGTCCTTCACTTGGACGATCTCTTCCCGCTGTCCATCTCCGTCCACGAACACGATCGTCCCCTGGTCCACGTACGCTCCGCGCGGTACGGCCCGGGTCTTGCTGAAGTAATAGGCACGCGCGGAGAGCTCTCCGCATTTTTCCAGCACTTCCGGCTGATCGTACGGAAGAACCGCAGCGTCCTGATCCGTTTGGTTCGCAAACATCTTGCACTTCGCCGAGAGGTATTCGTCCATCGTGTGATGGTAGTCCAGATGGGCCGGATACAAATTCAACAGCACCCCGATGCGCGGGCGAAACTCCCTCGTGCCCATCAATTGAAAGCTGCTCAGCTCCGCTACCAGCCATTCGTCTTCCTTGGCCACTTCGGCCAAACCGCACAGAACGGTGCCGATATTTCCCCCGACCATGGCCGGGATCCCCGCTTCCTGGAGGATGAGTCCTACCAAGGTAGTAGTGGTCGTCTTCCCGTTTGAGCCGGTGATCCCGATGAGAGGGGCTTTCGCGATCTGATAGGCCAGTTCGACTTCGGTCACGACCGGAATGCCGAGCTCCATCGCTTTTGCAACAGGCGGAGCTTCGTAAGGAATTCCCGGGTTTTTGACGACGAGTGAAATCCCCGGATGGATGAGGTCTTCCGGATGGGATCCGCAGATGACCGGCATGCCGAGCTCCTCCAGCTCTTCGCAGCCGACGGCCTCCTCCCGCGGTTTTTTATCATTGACGACGACATTCGCACCAAAGCGGTGGAGCAGTTTTGCCACTGCCACACCGCTTTTCGCCATACCGATTACAACAACCTTTTGATTATGATAGCGGTTCATCGGATTGTCACCACCTCGAGGTATACGCCAAGTCCGGCAAAGATCATGCCGACCAGCCAAAACGTCACGACGACGCGCCACTCCGACCAGCCCGTCAGCTCAAAATGGTGATGGAGAGGACTCATCCGGAAGATGCGTTTTCCTCTCGTTTTAAACGACACGACCTGCATGATGACCGAGAGTGTCTCGACGACGAATACGCCGCCGATAATGGCGAGCAACAGCTCCGTTTTGGTCATGATGGCAATCCCCGCCAACGCTCCGCCCAAGCCGAGAGAACCGGTGTCGCCCATGAAGACGCGCGCCGGATGGGCGTTGAAGACGAGAAATCCGAGTACAGCCCCTACGACAGCCGCACTGAAAATCGCGGTATCGTAATCCTGTCCGAACCAGGCGATGATGGCGTACGCGCCGAACGCAATCGCGCCGGTACCCGCGAGAAGTCCGTCCAATCCGTCCGTAATGTTGACGGCATTGGTGGTTCCCACGAGCAGGAACAAGAGGAACGGGAAATAGAAATAGCCAAGCTCCAGCTTCCACGGAGTTCCAGGCAGATGCAGGGACGTATCGTGGCCCATGAGCAAGAGCAGAATGTAAGCCAAAATCCCCAGCACAATTTGTCCCGCGAACTTTTGCCTCGCGGTCAGTCCCAAATTGCGTTTCTTTCTGATTTTAATAAAGTCATCCAGAAAACCGATGAGTCCGTATCCAAGCGTCACCAGCAGCAGGAAGTAGACTTCCATGTTGGCATTGGCAAACTTTAACACGGTAAAAATGAGTGCCAAAAGAATGATGGTTCCGCCCATCGTTGGGGTACCAGCCTTCTTTTGATGGGATTGCGGACCTTCTTCCCGGATCGCCTGCCCGAATTTGAGGCGGCGAAGGACCGGGATAAACAGAGGACCGATGAGTACGGCGATGAGAAACGCGGCGACGATCGTGACGATGAGTACGTTGTCAGCGAACATGCCCGAACCTCCTTTCTTGCGATGCATCTAGGAATCGCATCTGTCTCTATTCTTGGTTGTACGTGGCGATCGCTTCCCGCGCAACTTCACGGTCGTCAAACGGCAGTACTTGATCTTTGATGATTTGGTATGTCTCGTGGCCTTTTCCGGCAATCAGGATGACGTCGCCGGGTTGCGCCTTCGAAACGGCGAAATGGATGGCTTCTCGCCGGTCGACTACGGCCGTGTAGCGCTCCTGCTCGACTTCATCGAGCCCAGCAAGCATATCGTCAATGATCGCTTGCGGATCCTCGGAGCGCGGATTATCTGACGTTAAGACGGAGTGGTCCGCGTACTTCGTTGCGATCCTGGCCATAATCGGGCGCTTGGTTCGGTCGCGGTCCCCGCCGCAGCCCACGATGCAAAAAATGCGCTGCTTGGCGAATTCCTTGACGGTTGCGAGGGCGTTCTCCAGACTGTCTGGCGTATGGGAATAGTCCACCAAGACAGCAAACGGCTGCCCCGCATCTACCGCTTCGAAACGTCCATTGACTCCGGGCACCGACTCCAGACTGTTTTTGATTGCCTCGAGCGGGACGTTTTCCGCGAGTGCCACTGCGGTCGCCGCCAACGCGTTGTACACGTTGAACTTGCCCATCAGCTTCAGATTCATCCGCACGCTTCCGGCGAAAGTCTGCGCGGTAAAGGAAGTGCCCTTGCTTGTAATTTCGATGTCCGTCGCACGCACATCCGCCTCTTGATCGATCCCGTACGTGATGACGCGGGCGGGCGTCACCGTGGCGTACAGCTTCGACGCATCGTCGTCGGCATTCAACACAGCCGTCTTCAGCCGATCGGGATCATAGCTATTGCCCAATTGGGAAAACAGCAGGGATTTGGCGTAGCGGTAGTTTTCCATCGTCTTGTGGTAATCCAGGTGATCCTGCGTCAAATTGGTGAAGACTGCCGTATGTACATCGCAGCCCCGTACGCGCCCCATTTCCAACGCGTGAGAGGAGACTTCGATGATAGCGTATTCCGTGTTCACGTCGCGCATACGGCGGAAGCTTTTTTGCAAATCCAGCGCATCCGGGGTCGTATTTTTGACGTCTTCCGTGACATCCCCGATCCGCATGTGGATCGTGCCGATCAGCCCGGTCACCCGCTGCCTATCGCGCAAAATCTTGTCGATCAGGTGCGTGGTCGTGGTTTTTCCGTTCGTCCCAGTCACACCGATCAGCTTCAGTTCACGCGTGGGAGAGCCGTAAAAACGGTCAGCCAGCATGGCCATTGCCCGCCGTGTATCCGGCACTTTGACAACAGTCGCTGGCACGTCCAAATCTCTTTCGGATAGTACGGCGACGGCTCCTTGTTGAACCGCTTGGGCCGCAAACGAATGTCCATCCACGGTATATCCAGTCAGACAGACAAACAAACAGCCGGGTTGAACCTGGCGCGAGTCTGCTGTCAAACCTGTAATCTCCATGCTGTCATCCCCTGTGATCGTTACCGGCAACAGAGGCATGAGCAGATCCCGTAGAAACATGAAACAGGCACCCCATTCTCCAACTAGTATAGACAAAAATTTGGCGATTTGTTCAAAGGCGGAGGTAGAGATGCTCGTAGAAAAGCCTACCCCCTCCGCCTTCGAAATCTCATTTTATAGCTAATTGCTCAATTTGTCACCAAGGTAGATACGAATTTTTCCGCCTTCGTCGATTTTCACGCCAGGTGCCGGAGACTGCTGGATGACGTACTTTCCTTTGCCCGAGACGACCAGCGGCAGAGTCTCGTACGTGGTGGCGACGTCCTGCATCGTTTGGCCCACCATGTTGGGAACTTCAATCGGGCTTTTCTCCCCGAGCGCCTTGTTGATTTCTTTGGATATGCCGTCTTTCCGCTTGGGCACGCCCAGATGCTGCAGGGATGACTCGATGATGCTCTTGACGCTCGGTGCGGCGATGAGCCCCCCAAACGCCAGCGCCTTCGGGTTGTCGACGGCAAAGTAGACCAGAATC
This sequence comes from Brevibacillus brevis, assembly GCF_031583145.1. Taxonomy (NCBI): domain Bacteria; kingdom Bacillati; phylum Bacillota; class Bacilli; order Caryophanales; family Paenibacillaceae; genus Brevibacillus; species Brevibacillus brevis. The sequence goes on from NZ_CP134050.1 coordinate 3,850,999, forward strand.
TGCGGGTCGTCGGCAGGAGCGAATCCGATAAAAGAAACGATGTACTCTCCATCGACGTAACGTCCGTTCTTGACCTTCTGGGCGGTCCCGGTCTTTCCTCCCACCCTGTATCCTTCGATGTACGCCTTGTTTCCCGTGCCTTGAGCGACGACGCTCTCGAGCGCGTAGCGGACCTTCGCTGATGTCTCCGGCGTGATGACCTGCCTGACCTCTGTCGGCAATGTCCTGCCTATTACGTCGTGCGTCACGCTGTCGCGCCATTCCTTCGCGACGAACGGCTTCATCAGCTTGCCCCCGTTGATCGCGGCAGATACCGCCGCCATCTGCTGGATCGGCGTGACGGAGACGCCCTGTCCGAAAGAAGTGGTTCCCAGCTCGACCGGCCCGACGCGGTTCAGATTGAACAGCAGCCCGTTCTCCTCCCCGATCAAATCGATGCCAGTCTTCTGGCCAAAGCCGAACTTCTTGATGTAGTCAAAGAGACGTTCCTTCTGAAGCCGCTGCCCCATCGTCACGAAGCCGGGGTTGCAGGAGTTCTCCACGACCTCAAGCATCGTTTCCTGGCCGTGTCCTTGCCGCTTCCAGCAGCGCAGCCGCTTCCCTGCGACGGTAATATACCCGGGGTCGTAAAACCCTTCATTCAGATTGACGACCCCTTCATTCAGCGCCGCCGCCAATGTGACGATCTTGAATGTCGAACCGGGCTCGTACGTCTTCCAGATCGGCAAATTGCGGTTGTACACTTCAGAGGGATAATTTCTGTACTGATCAGGCTGGAAGGTGGGGCGGCTGCCCATCCCCAGTATTTCCCCTGTCTTCGGATTCATCGCGATGGCAAGAACGTCGTCGGGCTGATAGGCCACTACTGCCTGGTCCAGCTCCCGCTCGATGAAGGACTGGATGCTGCTGTCCAGGGTCAAGTACATGTCCATCCCGTTCACCGGCGCCACGTATTCTTCCGAGCCGCCCGGCATCACACGGCCTTTTGCGTCAGACGGGAAGGAAATATGGCCTTCCGTTCCTTTCAAAAACGGGTCGTAAATTCGCTCAAGTCCGGTCAATCCCTGATTGTCGATTCCAGTGAAGCCGAGGATGTGCGCCGCCATCGAGCCGTTCGGATAAAACCGCTTGGTATCCCCTGCCAGATAGATGCCCGGCAGATTCAGCTCCTGAATCTTTTGCGCCTTCTCCACCGAGAGCTTTTTGCCGCCGGGGATCTGGTCGTTGCTCATGCCTTTTTTCGTGATCGCTTTGTATACTTCATCCTCCGGCTGCTCCAGAATGACGGCCAGCTGCCTCGCTGTCTCCTTGGCATCCTTCAACTGTGCGGGCACGGATACGAGCGTGGGCACGCTGATGTTGGTCACGAGCTCATTTCCGTCCCGGTCGAGGATCCTCCCGCGATTCGGCTTGAATTTGATTTCCCGATCAAGCAGATCGTCCGCCATCTGCGCCAGTTTCGGACCTTCTATCAACTGCACGTACCCCAGGCGGGTAATGAGGGCAGTATACATCACAATCCCGATGATCATTGCCACAAAAATGCGTCGGCGTACGGTAGCATTGGATACCCGCAAAGCGAGTCCCCCCTCGAATAGGTTGTCTGATTTACCCTATTCGTCGGGGGGACGACTTAGAACTATGGTGGTTTTTCCTGCGGCCACATGAGCTTATTGCACCGTGTTTTCCTGGCCGCTCTGGTCCGTTTCGTTTTTGGACTGCCCGGCATGGCCCTGAGCACCAGTTGTGCCGTTAGTGCCGGTGGCGCCTGTCGTACCGGCGGCGCCCCCTGTTCCTGCCGAATTCGTCGTTCCTGCCTGTGTTCCTGTGGCGCTGCCAGCGGACGTCGTTCCTGTGGTCGTTGTACCAGGCGGAATGCCAGCCTGTCCATCTGGCGGCGGAGCGCCCGTCTGGCCGGTCGGCGGCGGCGGTGGTTCGGATTCGGATCGCAAGGTGACCAGCAATTGCTCGGACCCTGTCAGCACCGTGCCCGGGGCAATATTTTGCGAGACGACGAAACCAGAGCCTGTCGCCCGCACCGGAATGCCTGCCAACGAGCCGAATTCCAGGACATCACGCATGGACTTTCCGGTGAAGTCCGGCATTTTCGAGCCTTTGACGCGGTCCGTCACCAGGACGACCTGGGTGCCCGTGACTACTTTTTCATAAGGTTTCGGATATTGATCGACGATTTTGGTGCCCGTGCCAATGACGGAAACCGTCAGATTGTCTTGCTTGGCCCGAAGCTGCGCAGCCGTGTTGGACATCCCTACGAACTTCGGCAGCGTCACTTCCTGCAGGGGAACCGATGCCGCTGCCTGTGCCGAAGCTGTCGTTTTTCCCGCTTTGGAACCAGTCGACTGGGTCAGCTTGGCGTCAGGCTGCTGCTGCAAGTATTGCAGACTGCGTTCCATGACGGATTTGAAGATTGGCGAGATGATCAGCTTGCTCCATGTTCCGTACCACTCGTCGGTCGACGGATCATCCACCACGATATACACGAGCAGACGGGGATTGTCTTTCGGCGCAAATCCGATGAAGGAGGCGATGTAGTGCCCTTCCATGATTTTTCCGGTATTCGGATCATACTTTTGCGCAGTACCGGTTTTCCCCGCCACATGGTACCCTTCGATTTGGTAGGATCGCCCAGTACCGGCCTCCCCTTCCACCACCGACTCCAGAATGTCCCGCGTCTTCTTGGCAGTGGACTCACTCACCACGCGTCTCACCACTTCGCGCCCTGTCCGTTCGATGACGGCGTTCGTATGCGGATCTCGCAACTCTTTTACGATGTGCGGCTTCAGCAGCTCCCCGCCGTTTGCGATTGCGCCCACGGCCGCGATCTGTTGAACGGCGGTCACCGTCACCCCTTGTCCGAACGTCGTAACTGCCCAGTCGCGAGGGGACCGCGGATTTTCGAGGTTGATCAGGTTTCCTTTTTTCTCGTACGGCAGCTCGATCCCGGTAGTCGCGCCCATCCCGAATTTGTCGAAATACTGTTTGAGCCTTTCGAGCTTGAGCTTTTCATACCCGAGAATGACAAAGAGAACGTTACTGGAGCGCTGCACGCCCTCCAGGTAGCTGATGCGTCCCCATCCAAGCCCGTTGTTGTGGTCGCGGATCGGAATCTGGCCCTTGATCGTATACGTACCGGAATTGTACGTATCGTTCGGATTGAACAAGCCTTCCTCGATGGCCGCAGCCAGTGTGATAATTTTGAACGTAGACCCCGGTTCAAACATCGTAGTCACCGCGTGGTTCGTATAGTTCGTGATGCCGGTGTAGTACGTGTTTGGATTGAATTGCGGGCGGTTGCCCATCGCCAGAATCTCGCCTGTTTGCGGATCGGACACCACGACTGTCAGCGCTTTTGGCTTGAAGTCACGCTCCGCCTTGTCCAAGGCCTGTTCGACATAGTCCTGGATCTGCCTGTCGATTGTCAGGTAGACGTTGTCCCCGTCCTTGGCTGGCTTGTACTTGCGTTCGCCGTCGGGAAGCTGGTAGCCCGCCCCGTCCATCATGATCTCCATTTCGCCCTTTTCTCCCCGCAGCTCCTTGTCCAGCTGCAGCTCGATTCCCATCTTGGGCTCTCCATCGATATCAAGGTACCCCAGGACGTGGGCGGCGAAGCTGTTGTTCGGATAGAAACGGCGGGTCGTCTCCGTCAAGTAAATCCCTGGCAATTGATTCGTGTCGACTTGCTGGCCGCTGGGCAGCTTGGGAAACTGGGCCGCATGGATCTGTTCCTTTTGCTCCTCCGTAATCTGCATGCCCGGTCGCCCGAGCAGAACGACCTTGGACTTCGGATTGGTCAGCGGTCCCAGCAATTGCTCCACCGGCGCATTCAGAATTTTGGACAGCGTCTGTGCCGTATAGTACGGATCTTTGACGAAATCCTGATCTTTATCGTTCAAGGGCTTCAACCGGGCGTTGACCGTATACGCCTTGCCCTCGTAGGCGAGTATTTCCCCATTGCGGTCCAGGATCGCTCCTCGTTTGGGCTTGAGCGTCTTCTCCCAATCCCATTGCCCGCTTGCGTACTCCATGATTTTCGCCGCTTCCACCGTCTGAATCCACCATACCCGGAAGCTCAAACCGGAGAAGATCAGAATCGTACACAGGGCGAGTACCAAGATCCGCCAGTTCACGCGTCGTTTTGCTTCCACGTCGTCTCACTCCATTACCCCTATAATCGTCGCCCTCTCCAAGCGACTTGGCTGCCATCTCTTCTGATGCCGAAAAGGGAACGGTCCGCCATGCGCGGTTTCCGAAAGAAAAACTGATTCCGCTAAGAAAAAATGTTACCCGCGATGAACGCCAGTAACATTCTGATTAAGGTTGTTTTGATTGTGCCTGCGCAGAGGTTCCTGGCTGCGCATTGGAATGTCCCAGCACGTGCACCGCGTCCGGGTTGAATACCATGCCCTGACGCTCCGCTTCGCTTTGGATTCGATCGCGGCTGCTCATCTGTTCGATCTGAAGTTTGACAGCCGAATTTTTTTCCGCCATGAGCCGATTTTCTTTCTTGGTGCTCTGAATGTCGTAGTTGTACTGAGATATTTGCGAGTAGCGCATACCGACCAGACCCAATCCAATGACCGTGATCGAGATGAAAAGCAGGTACAGCAGCTTTTCCCCCGTCGGAATCGTAGGCTTGATCCGGATGGTCCGTTTGGTTTTCGTTACGGTCCGTGACTGTTGTTCAACTTCGACAGCCAGGTTGCCGCGATAGTAGTAGCTCATCGCTTTCTCTCTCTCCTTTTCCCAATGCTCTTCGCGTACCTAGAGCTTTTCGGCCACACGCAGCTTGGCGGATCGTGCACGCGGATTGGCTTCCAGCTCTTCTTCGGAAGGCAGGACCGGCTTGCGGGTGATTACTTTTACGGTTGCGGTGTTTCCGCACGCACAGATGGGAAACGACGGCGGGCATGTACACCCTTTGGACTTGTCTTGAAACACTTGCTTGCAGATGCGGTCCTCCAGCGAATGGAAGGTGATGACACTGACTCTGCCCCCCGGACGGAGGACGTCGATGGCATCGATGACTGCTTCTTTAAACGCATTCAACTCGTCATTGACTGCGATTCGGATGGCCTGGAAGGTGCGCTTCGCCGGATGTGGACCCGTACGCCGTGCGGCAGCCGGAATTCCTTCCTTGATCAGCTCGACCAGCTCACCTGTCGTCTTGACGGGCTGTTTTGCCCGGTACTGAACGATTTGCCGGGCAATTCGCCGGGAAAATTTCTCTTCCCCGTATTCCCAGATGATTTTGGCGATCTCCTCTTCGCCCCACTCGTTGACGATGTCATAGGCGGTCAAAGGCGCTTGCTGGTCCATCCGCATGTCCAGCGGCGCATCGGCGTTGTAGCTGAAGCCGCGCTCCCCCTCATCCAGTTGAGGAGATGACACCCCCAAGTCGAACAGTACGCCGTCGACTCCGTCCAGCCCGAGGTCGCTTACTATATCTTTGATATGGCGAAAATTGCTTTTCACCAGCGTGACTCTATCCATGACAGAGGACAAGCGCTCGCGGGCATTGTCCAGCGCCCAGTCGTCCTGATCGATGGCAATCAGACGACCGCCTTCTGTCAGTCTGGATGCGATCAGGCTGCTGTGTCCGGCTCCGCCCAACGTACAATCCACGTAAATTCCGCCCGGCCGGATGTTCAGCCCGTCGACGGCTTCGTCTCTCAGTACGGTTACATGATGAAACGACAAGATCGTCACTCCCGTTCTTCTTGCTGCTACAATTGAAAATCGACCAGCTTCTCGGCGATGTCGCCGAAAGAGCTTTCAGACTGGGCAAAGTAATCCTCCCAGCGCTCCTTGCTCCATACCTCTACGCGATTGGATACCCCGATGACGACGCATTCCTTTTGCAGGCCTGCATGCTCGCGCAGGTTGGGCGGTATGTTTACCCTTCCCTGCTTGTCCCACTCGCATTCGGTCGCACCGGAAAAGAAGAATCGCGTAAACGCACGCGCATCCGCTTTTGTAAAGGGAAGTGTTTTCAGTCGTTCCTCGAGCTGCTTCCATTCTTCCATCGGGTAGGCAAACAAACATTGGTCCAATCCGCGGGTGATGACGAAGGCTGTACCGAGCCCTTCGCGGAACTTGGCTGGGATCGTCAGGCGGCCTTTTTCGTCGATGCTATGCTGGAATTCCCCCATGAACACGCCCTGGTCCCCCACTTTCCTGTCGATCAGCTCCACTTTCCCCCACTTTTCCCCACTTTGCTGCCTACTTGCTATTATAAAAAAAAATCCTGCATTTGTAAGCAGGATTTTTTCGTTACTTTTTTTGCCGGGAAAGGACGTAATTCGAGGGCTATTCGACCCAGCTGTCCAGGTATGCTTTTTGTTCGTCGGTCAATTTGTCGATGCCGATTCCGAGTGCTTCGAGTTTGTACTGAGCCACCATCGAATCCAGCTCGTACGGCACGTTCAGCACTTTTTTCCCGATCGCTTTGTACTGCTCGTTCACGTAAGCCAGAGAAACGGCTTGCAGGGCGAACGTCATGTCCATGATTTCCGCCGGGTGTCCGTCTCCGGCAGCCAGGTTCACCAGTCTGCCTTCTGCGAGGAGGTACACTTTTCGACCGTCCGCCATGACAAATTCTTCGATGTCTTTGCGAACGATGCGACGGGAAGTCGACAGGGCAGCGAGCTCCACTTTGTTCACTTCGACATCAAAGTGGCCGGCATTGGACAGGATCGCGCCGTCTTTCATCACTTCGAAGTGCTCTTTGCGGATGACGTCGCGGTTTCCGGTAACGGTGACGAAGTAGTCGCCGTGTTTCGCCGCTTCGCTCATCGGCATGACTTCAAAGCCATCCATGTACGCTTCCACCGCTTTGATCGCGTCGATCTCCGTCACGATGACTTTCGCACCAAGACCTTTGGCACGCATCGCAACGCCCTTGCCGCACCAGCCGTAGCCGACGACCACGACGGTCTTCCCTGCCACTACCAGGTTCGTCGTACGGTTGATGCCATCCCATACGGATTGGCCGGTACCGTAGCGATTGTCGAACAAGTATTTGCAGAACGCGTCGTTTACCGCGACCATCGGGAATTCCAGCTTGCCTTCCTTCTCGAGCGCTTTGAGGCGCAGGATCCCTGTCGTGGTTTCCTCAGCGCCGCCGCGCACTTGGGACAAAAGGTCGCGACGCTCGCTGTGCAGGATCGTCACCAGATCTCCGCCGTCGTCGATGATCAGGTCAGGGCGAGTTTCCAAGGTCTTGATCAGATGCTCCTTGTACTCGGCTGGATCCGGATTGTATTTGGCAAAGACGCGAATGCCGTCTTCCACGAGAGCTGCGCAGACATCATCCTGCGTAGACAGCGGATTGGAGCCTGTGATGGTCACTTCTGCGCCGCCGGCTTGCACGACTTTCGCCAGATAAGCTGTCTTCGCTTCCAGGTGAAGGGAGATCGCTACTTTCAGGCCCGCAAACGGCTTTTCTTTTTCAAAGCGCTCGCGGATGCGGTTCAGTACGGGCATGTGCTCTTTTACCCAGTCAATTTTCAGATGGCCGTTGTGTGCCAACGCCATGTCTTTTACGATGCTTTCAGAAACCATGTTCATGAATGGTTGGACCTCCTTCATCTCATAAAAACACCTTACCCACTATCATATCATACGCAGGTACAGCCATCATCAGTTTTTCCTATCTCATCCATATTGTCTGACCTTTCTGGTAAATTTTTGCCCGTAGCGGCGACGCTTTCGTTTTCGAGCAGCTCCAGGAAATAACGCAAGGCTTGCGACATCCACTTCTTTTTATGGTAGATCAGCTGGCGGTATACCCGGACATCGGGATGGGAAAACGGCAAAATGGCGAGCGTCCCGTTTTTCACTTCCTCGGCCACGGCGATATACGGAACCAGAGCAATCCCCAGATCGTAGGCGACGCACTGCTTGATGGCCTCCAGACTGCCAAACTCCAGCGACATGTCGATCGTCGCTTCCGCTTCGCGCAGAACGGCCTCCATGATCGAACGGTAGCTGCACCCGCTTCCGTGAAGATCCAGCTCGACCCTGAAAAATCCTTGGCTTCCACCTGCTCTTTTCGGGTCAGCGGATGCCCTGGCGCCGCGACCACCACCAGTTTTTCCTCGCCGAGATTGACACTGACGAGCTCCGGATTGTCCTGCACCCAATCGAGCACGAAAGCGAAGTCGTATTTGCCCTCCTTGACGCCAAGTCGAAGGTCCTGACAGATACCCGGCTGCAGAAGAACGCGCATCCGCGGCTGCTCGAGGCGAAATTTCTGCAGAAACGGCGGCAAGTAGAACGCCGCCAGCGACTCCACGGTCCCGATGCTGAGCGTTCCGGCAAGCTCCGCCTGCTCCGACAGACTCCCTTTGGCTTCGTCGAGAATGGCCAGCACCTGCTCGCTGTATCCGAGAAGAGCCTCCCCGGCGTGTGTGAGCCTGATTTTCCGGCCCCATCGCTCGAACAAGGTGACGCCAAACTCCATTTCGAGGTTCTGGATTTGCGTCGTTACGCTGGATTGTGCATAGCCAAGCGCTTCGGCCGCACGCGTAAAGCTCTGGTACTTGGCCACTTCCCGAAAGGTTTGCAAGTAACGGGTATCCATTTTCTCTCCCCTCTCATTAATCGAAAAAACCGAATTGGATTATCTGTTATTATAGATAACTCCGATGATAAAGTCTATGGTACACTACCCTTGCGCAATCATCATGGAAAGAAAGTGAGGAGTTTTTCAGATGGGGAAAACAACGGTAGAAGCCCCCGGTTTTGCCAAAACCTTAGGACTTCCGCAAATTGTGGCACTGTATGTCGGCAGCGTGATCGGCTCCGGTGTCCTGCTGATTCCCGGGCTGGCTGCTGAAAAGGCAGGGCCCGCTTCGATACTGGCCTGGCTCGTCATGTCGATCCTCGTGGTTCCGATGGCGATAACGATGGGCCTTTTGTCCGCACGCTATCCGAGCGCAGGGGGAGTGTCCACCTTCGTGCGAAATGCGTACGGCGACCGTTTCGGAAACATGACAGGCTGGTTTTTCCTGCTGTCCGTGCCGATGGGCGCTCCGATCTTGAGCGTCACAGGAGCGAATTATTTGGGCGTGCTGCTCCATTGGGGAGACACCCAGGTCTACGCAGCGGCTGCGCTCATGCTCATCGCCGTTCTGTCGATGAACGTCCTGGGCATGCACGTCGCTGCACGAGTGCAAACCATTGTCGTTTCCTTAATTATATCGATCCTCATCCTCGCCGTGGTCGCCGCCCTTCCGCACGCATCCGCGAACAACTTCGTCCCGTTCGCTCCCAACGGTTGGCTCAGTGTCATTCAAGCTGCCGGCTTGCTGTTTTGGTGTTTCATTGGATGGGAAGCGGTGACCCATCTGTCCGAGGAGTTCGTCGATCCTGCCAAAAACGCGATCCGGGGCGTGCTTTGGAGCGCCGGCATCGTCGCACTCCTGTACTTTTCCGTCGCAATGCTGACCGTTGCTACGCACAGCTACGGTATCGGCATTTCCGCCGCGTCGCTGAGCGTCATGATCCAGCTTTCTCTCGGCCCCGTTGGCGGCTGGATCGTTGCCGTCACGGCTCTCTTCATTTGTATTGCAGCGGCGAATGCGTACATCGGCGCCGCATCCCGCATCGCCTACTCCTTGGCCCAGGAAAAGGTCGCACCGCGCTGGTTCGGCGCCTTGCACCCCAAATACCGGACGCCGATCGGAGGACTGCTCTTTTTGGCACTGTGCTTTGCAGTGGTACTCGGCGTCCTGTACGTGAGGTGGATCGACCTCTCGCGGTTGATCGAGCTGCCCAATGCATCCTTCATCGCCACCTACATCGGAGGCTGCCTGGCGGGGACCCGTCTCTTGAAAGACAGCCGAGCCGGACGAATCGCTTCCTGGACATCGCTTCTCTTCACCGTCGGCCTTTATCCGTTTCTCGGGTGGTCCGCCCTGTATCCGGTAGCGATTGCCCTCCTCTCTCTCCTGTGGGAACGGCGCAAGAAAACAGAAGAAACGGTTTGATGCAAAAATGGCAGGCCAGCTTCCTTACACAGGAGCAGCCTGCCTTTTATATTGAAAATCTGCGGACAATGCCCACTCTGCATTTCCCGGCTTGATACACCTTGGGACATCTGCTACAATGGCCACAGTACCAATCATCGGATGTTTGGAGGTTTGTCTATGTCCTTGCAAAAACCCGTTCGCTCCTCCCTGGCGAAGCAAGTCTACGAGCAGCTGACACAGCGCATTGAGGCGGGGGACTGGAAGGTAGGCGAGCGGATCCCGGCGGAGCCCGAGCTCGTCGAGCAGCTGGGCGTCAGCCGCAATACACTGCGGGAAGCCGTACAGGCTCTGATCCATAATGGAATGCTGGAAGCGCGTCAAGGCGACGGCACATACGTCCGGTCTTCGAGCGAATTCGGAGCCGCCATCGCCCGCAGGCTCAAGCGCTCCGACCTGATGGAAATACTCGAGGCGCGCTCCGCTCTGGAGCGAGAAATCGCCCGCCTGGCCGCCCTTCGCCGAACCGAGCAGGACCTGAACGTACTGCGCGAGAAACTGGCCTACACTTCCAGCGTGATGGACGATCCGGAAGCCTACACGCTGGCTGATGTATCCTTTCATACGGCGATTGCGGAGGCGACCAAAAACAGCGTATTGATCGATTTGTATCAGCATATGACCCAGTCGCTTCACCTTTCCGTAAACAGCACGCTGGACCTGACCGGGGTACAGGAGCAGATACTGCAGTACCATGCCCGTCTCGTGGATGCGATCGCGACCCAAGATCCGGATGCGGCAGAGGCTGCCGTACTCAGCTCGATCGAAGCGAATGTGTCCGCGCTGTCCCAGCTGCTCCAAGAAGGAGGCGCATCTTTATGAACAACCAGGCTCTATCCCATGTCGCCGAACCAAAAGCCAAACCGGCTACACCGAGTCCTGTACTGATGGTGGTCGGCATCATCCTGATTGCATTTGCGATGCGTTCCCCGCTGACATCTGTCGGGCCTCTCGTCGGTTCCATCCGCTCTGATCTGGGCCTGTCAAACGGGATGTCCGGGATGCTGACGACCGTTCCGCTCCTTGCATTTGCCCTCTTCTCTCCTCTGGTGCCTACGGTCGGCCACCGCTTCGGCGCAGAACGGACCTTATTCGCTGGCCTGCTGATCTTATTGATCGGAATCCCGCTGCGTTCGATCGGGTCTATTCTGGCCCTGTTTGCCGGCACGGCGTTGATCGGCGCGGGCATCGCGATCTTCAACGTCCTTTTGCCCGGACTCGCCAAGCAGCGCTTTCCGCAAAAAGCCGGGTTGATGACGAGCGTCTACACGACCGCCATGTCCACTTGCGCAGCACTTGCTTCCGGCGTGAGCATCCCGCTCGCACAAAAGGGACACCTGGGCTGGCAAGGCTCTCTCGCCTTTTGGGCGATCATGGTCGTCATCGCGCTTCTGGTCTGGCTGCCGCAAATCCGCTCCAGAGGCGATATCCCGTCTGCCCAGGCAAAGGGCGCTTCCTTGGGCAAGCTGTGGAGCTCGCGGCTCGCCTGGCAGGTCACCCTGTTCATGGGACTGCAATCGTTCATCTTTTACTGCACGATCTCCTGGCTTCCTGCGATTTTGGAACATCAGGGCGTCGGCTCCGGGACTGCGGGTTGGCTGCTGTCCCTCGTACAGCTGATCAGCCTGCCCGCGAGCTTTCTCGCTCCCGTCCTGGCTGGCCGTCTTGCCGATCAACGGCTCATGACTGTCATCATCGGAGCGATGTCTTTGTCCGGATTTGCCGGGCTTCTTATCGAAGGAAACCTGGCGCTGCTGATCATCTCATTGGTGCTGCTGGGGCTGGCACAGGGTGCAAGCATCAGCCTCGCTCTCACGTTTATCGTGATCCGCTCCTCCGATGTCCGGGAAGCCGCCAAATTGTCAGGGATGGCACAGTCTGTCGGATACCTGCTGTCTGCCGTAGGCCCGATGTTCATCGGATTTCTGTACGACATGACGCACGCGTGGGCATACCCGATCTGGACCTTGATCATCGTAAGCGTCCTGTTGATCTGGTCCGGCATCGGTGCGGGACGGAACCAAACCATCTGAGTCCCCTGCCGATTTATTTTCATAGCAAAAGGCGAGCCGCTCATGGCCCGCCTTTTTTGCGTTTATTCATCTTTTCCGATCAGCCGGAACGTTTTGCCGTCGGCAGAGGACAGATAGAAGGTCTTGTCGACGCTCCCTCCCAGCTCGCCCGAGTAGTATTGAACGGTCATACGGTACTTGCTTGTCCCGATTTTCGCGTAGTAGATCAATTCGTTGAAGCGCGGGAAGCGGATGTAATCGTACACGTCGTACTGCATGAACGAGAAATGCTCCCGCAAAAACGACTCCGACACCGGCAGTTTGTTGGATTTGACATAGGCGACCAAATCGTCGTAGCGCCGGATCTTTTCCTGATCCATCACCTTACCGACAAACGACGATACCGCCTGGGTCATCGCTTTTTTCTCATCTTCAGAAACCGTGCCAGGGTACAGCTCCTCGATTTGACGGGCCAGACGGTTCAACAAGACGACGGCCTGCGCTCTGCTGATTTTTTCTTCTGCCCGAAATGTGCCGTCCGGATAACCCGCCATGATCCCCATTTTATACGCCGGATAAACCGTCATCACTTTGGATTCGTCATCCGTAGAGAGATCGGTGAAAAAGCGGGACTTCGTGCCACGGTACTTCTCCCCTTCCGACTGATGGCCCAGAGCGGCTAAAAGAACACGTGCCGCCTCAAGCCGATTCAAGGAATCTGTAGGCGTCCCGGTAGGCATGATGCCGGCTGAGGCCAGATGCGTGTACGTTTTTTCGGACCAGCGCCCCGCCGCATGGGTCAGATACGTATTCCTCACATAAGCGTCCGGTTCATGGCCTGCGAATGCCGGAAGGATCCGCTCAACCAAAGCGAGAAACTCCTCTTGGGTCACCGATTGTTCCGGTCTGAAGGTCCCGTCCGGGAATCCCTTGATCAGTCCGCTTTTGGCTGCTGCGGCGATGTCTTTCGCCGCCCAGTGCCCCGCGGTATCCGTGAACGAAACGGCCTTCGTGACTGACTCCTCGCGCGCCTTCGCTGGCAGAGGCCCTCCGCCGGCAATGCCTGACAGGACGAAGGACAGCGCGAGCGCTATGACTGCGGATTTTTTCCCAATCGTTCGGGTGTTGCCCTGCATTCGAAGTGACCACCTTTCTGAAAAAGCACATGCCTTACTCGTATGACGAACCCATTGTCGAAAATGTTTCGACAGGGAAGCCAGCAATGTTTACCAGGGATGTCGCATGCCTGAGCCCGGCCAAACCGCACCTGGAAAGGCAAAAAGCCAAACGATCGTCCATAATGGCGATCCTTTGGCTTTCGACAACGATTCCGCATTTCCTGTCAGATGGTAAAGATTTGATGAGTACCGTCATGTACGAAAGGCGCCTCGACGAGTCGATCCACGAGGTCCAAACCGTACTTGTTGGCAAACGGAAAGAAACACAGCTTCCGCTCTTGCAAACCGCCCTCCGGCAGCAACGCGGCTTCAATGCGTTTGATCCGCATGTGTGCCACGTCTTCCTGCTGCTGCAAGGAACGTACCAGCCGCTCCTCCAAAAAGTTCACCTGGGTCGACAACAGCTCCGCATTTTTTTCTGCGAGATTGCGCAAGCCCCCATCGAGCCGGATCACTTCTTCCACCAACGGACGATAGATTTCGGCAATGGCCTTCCGCACTTCCGAGAATTGCCCTTGCAGGGGGTGGGGCTCCTCTTGCGCAAGCCATTCTTCTTTCCACTTCCCGAAGCGGGTAAGGACATCCTCTACCGTAAGGCCAAACCCTTCCAGCAGTCTTTTCTGCGCCCCTTCCAGCAAGGTGATGGACATGCGAGGCAGAACTACCGGCATCTGCATGCCAAGCAGCTCGAACACTTCCCGATAATATGCCCAGTACGCCACCTCACCCGGTCCCCCGATAAAGGCCAGCGTAGGAAAGAGGTGTTCCTGCATCAGCCCGCGCGTAACCACATTGGCGCTGAACCGCTCCGGATTCTCCATCGCCAGCTCGCGCAATTCCTCCCGGCTGTAGGACGCCCTCCTGTTCATGAAGCGGTCTCCATGCCTCTCCAGGAGAAGTCTGTCCTGCCCTTCGTACAAGAACAGGTTTGCTTGATGCTCCTCGACCTGCAGCTGCAGCGGGTAGCCATTCGTCGCGATCCGGTCTGCGGCCTTTAAGAGCAGTCCGGAAATCTGTTCGTTGTTGTCGATCACCTTTTGGAAAACCGGTCCCTCCAGCTCCCGTACGAAAGGCTCGGAGGATTCGACCAAAATGAGTCCATGCTTGCCAAACAAGCGGGCCATCAAACGGGCAAACCATTCAGCGACATTCTCCGAGGAAGAAGCGGTCGACGTCAGCAGCTCGCGAATGGCAGCCGTCTCGTCTGTTTCTACTTGGGCATGGAAAAACTGGGAGAGAAAACGCTCCACCGCTTCGCTTTCCAGCTTCAAGCTGCTTGCAGAGAGTCTGCCTTTTTTGCCCGTCTCCATTCTCTGCTTGTGCAGGCGTGTCTCTCTGTCGGCCAGCCAGTAGACGTGGTCGATCTCGTCGATGTCGTGATCTTCGCCAGCGATCCAAAAGACAGGAACGACTGTCACGCCGAGCTCTTCTGAAAGTCTCTTGGCCGTCTGGATCAAATGCACGGCTTTGTGAATCGTATACAGCGGTCCCGTCAACACGCCTGCCTGCTGACCGCCGATAACGACATACGTTTCCGGAAGTGAGAGCTGTTCGATTTTGCTCAGCGCCTCCGGGTGATTTCCGATCTTCTGATTATAGGTATATAAGCCTTCCGCAAGCTGCTGCCGGTGGGCACAGGAGCGCCCGCGAAGCCATTCCAACCGTCTCCGGTACGACTCTGCCTGATAAGGATGGTAGGCAAAAAACTGCAGCGCGGAAGCATACCCTTGCTGGTACTCCTGTGCCAGCCGATTTGCAAGCGGAAGCGCTATACATTCAACATTCATACAAGCTCACCTTTCTTAGGGCCTTGGTCACTGAAAATTATACCATGGTCCTCAGCCACAAAAAACAAGACAACCCGCTCAAATGGGTTGTCAAAGTGTAGAAACGAGCTTTTCGTTAGAATTGCGGGGGAGTTACGGTCCAAATCAGTACCGCTTCGGTCTCCCCAGTATTTTCCACCGAATGATTTTTGCTGCTGTCGAACGAAATACTGTCCCCGGTTTCCAGTACATGCTCCTCATCGTTGAAACGTGCCGTCACCGTTCCTGCAACGACAGTAAAGCACTCTTCCCCTTCGGTCTGAACGAACTTGTCCACGACGATTTCTCCAGGCATGAGGCGCACTTCCAGCATGCCCAGCTTTGCGCTTCCTCCCATCGAGAGCAGCGAATACGTGCCGGTCGATTCCGGAAAAACCAGTTGCCGACGTTTTTGCAAGCGGGTCACATGAACTTGTTTTTGGTCGATGTCTTCAAAAAAGTGAATGATGGGTGACTCAAGCGCCTTGGTGATTTTCCACAGAGAATCCAGAGACGGCTGTGAAATCCCCCGCTCCACTTGGCTGAGCAGACCTTTGCTAAGACCAGTCTTGCTCGCCATGATCTCCAGAGTAAAGCCACGCTCTTTTCGAATCATTCGAATCTTGTGCCCGATGGTCTCGATGGGAAGTCGCATAGTTCCAACCTTCTTTCTTATCGGAATAAATACGATATGTATCAACAGCGCTCTATACGACACCCATCGTCTTGACTATACCGGTCGTAAACAGCACTATGTAGACAATTCCAAACCAGAGAAACGACAATCGCCATGCGGAAAATCCTACTTTTTTCAGGGAGAGCCTTCCTCTGAACTTCACTTGTACCCATCCCAGCAGAGCAATCGTGATGAGGAAAAAGAGAAGCACCCACCACCAGGCGGACAATGCCTGGGGCCAGATGACGCCATACGCGGAAACGACGGAACGAATCAACAAAAAATTCGTGATATTCACCGCCCAGCGAACGGCGAGCCGCTTGTCCCGCTTCCATCCGTACACCAGCAGGTAGACGAGCGGAAACCCGAGAAATGGCACAACCGTCAGCGTACCCCAAAAATAAGCCCAGACATTCGCGAGCACGGTCATTTACTGTCGCCCCCCTCCTCTCCTGTACCCATGTCTGTTTTCAGCAGGATCAAGCGGAGCAACACTTCGTGCAAAGGAGTGGAAATCCCGGCTTCTTTTCCTTTCAAGGCGAGATAGCCGTTGATCGATTGCACTTCCGTCCGCTTCTGCCTTTTGACGTCCTGCAACATGGAGGAAAGATTTCGGGAAGTATTTCGGCAAATGGTGACAATTTCCTGCCACTGCTCCTCGCCCATTTTTTGTCCGTTTGCTTCCGCTACAGCCGATGCTTCCGCAAAGAGCTCTCGCATGAGTCCAAGAGTATGCCGGTTTTCAAGGAGGTCGCCATTGGAAATGTCAAACAGCGCCGTGAGCGGGTTGATCAAAGCATTGGCCACGAGCTTTCGCCAAGCGAAAGGCTTGATCGCATCCTCGAGATGTGCGTGTATGCCGCAGGAGGCGGCCGCGGCGACAAACGACGATACGAGCGCGTCATTTTCTGTATGGTTCTTCT
Source organism: Brevibacillus brevis (assembly GCF_031583145.1). Classification (NCBI taxonomy): domain Bacteria; kingdom Bacillati; phylum Bacillota; class Bacilli; order Caryophanales; family Paenibacillaceae; genus Brevibacillus; species Brevibacillus brevis. Next base: position 3,867,642 of record NZ_CP134050.1, read on the forward strand.
CCCAGGGGCCGATGCGGACGACACCGCTTCCGGTATGCCTGACTTCAGTGCCAGACAGTCGTTTGGCGCCTTCCGTATTGATCGCAAAATAACATTGATGTTCAGACAGGCTTTTCGCCAGAAGTTCTTGATGACCCATGCCGTTTTGAAGCGCGATCACTCGCGCACTGTCATGGAGTCTCCGCAGTTCGGGCAACAAGCCTGGCAAATCCGTCTGCTTCACAGTGAGCAAGTACAGATCGGCGAAGGGAAGCCCATTTTCAATCGGCTGGGAGCGGATCTTGACAACGTCTCTCGCTCCGTCCAATGAATGAAAAGTCAATCCCTCTCGGCTTAGCTGATTTGATTGGAGTGAACTGCGCGTCACGACAGCAACGTCTTGTCCGCCTCGCGCAAGTCTCGCCGCAAACAGCAACCCGACAGAGCCGCCGCCGACCACAACGATTTGCATTACGCCTGTTTCTGACTGCATTTGTTCACCTACATTAATCAATACTTATTTAAAGAATAACAGAGTTTAGGAGATTGTTCAATTGATTGCATCAAAAAAGATCGGAATTGTCGAAAAATTTTTTGTCAAAAATGATTGCAAAATGAAAAACAAGCTGTTTCCCCTGCGGGTAGACAGCTTGTTTCGGGATGCTTGGTTTACACGGGGTAAACCGGGTGCTTTCTGTCGGAAAACTGCTGCTTCTTTCCTTTATAGGCGTCGAAGCGGCGAATCAGCTCGCTGCGCATATCGCTTGGCGGAATGATCGCGTCGACGATCAGATTGGAAGCCAGCAGGTACAGGTCGATATCCTCCTGGTACTCTTTGCGCTTCTCCATGATGAACGCCTGCCGCTCCTGCGGGTCTTCAATCGCCTGGATCTTGTTGGAGTATACCGCATTGACGGCAGCCTCCGGACCCATCACGGCGATTTGCGCGCCGGGCAGGGCCAGGCAGGCATCCGGCTCAAATGCCGAGCTTGCCATCGCATACAGACCGGCGCCATAGGCTTTGCGGACGATCACCGAAATTTTGGGGACCGTCGCTTCCGCCATGGCGGAGATCATTTTTGCTCCGTGGCGGATAATTCCCGCTCTCTCCACCGCGGTCCCGATCATGAAGCCGGGTACGTCTGCGAGGAACAGCAACGGAATTTGGAAGGCATCGCACAAAGTAATGAAGCGAGCCGCCTTGTCGGCCGAATCGACGAACAGCACGCCGCCTTTGACGCGGGGCTGGTTGGCGATGATCCCGACAGGTTTGCCGTCCAGGCGGGCCAAGCCGGTCACCAGCTCCTGTGCAAACAGCTTTTTGATTTCGAAAAAGGAGCCTTCATCGACCAGTGCGGTAATCAGATCGTGCATGTTAAAAGCGGCATTCTGGTTTTCCGGTACGATGGTCGTGATGTCTTTGGCTGTATCCACCGGTGCCTGGGCCTGCGCCACAGGCGGCTGCTCCGTGTAATTGGCCGGAAAAAAGCTGAGGTAACGACGTGCCGACTGGATCGCTTCTTCTTCATTGGCCGCGAGTACGTCGCCGCAGCCGCTCACGGAGCAGTGCATGCGCGCCCCACCCAGCTCCTCCAGGGACACCTTTTCCCCGATCACCATTTCCGCCATGCGCGGCGAGCCGAGGTACATGCTGGCGTTTTTGTCCACCATGATGACGATGTCGCAAAAGGCCGGAATGTAGGCGCCACCAGCCGCCGACGGGCCGAAGAGGATGCAGACCTGCGGAATTTTCCCGGAGAGTTTGACTTGGTTGTAAAAAATGCGTCCGGCTCCCCGGCGTCCCGGGAACATCTCCAATTGGTCGGTGATCCGAGCCCCTGCGGAATCCACGAGATACACCAACGGGACTCGCATTTTTTCGGCAGTCTCCTGGATCCGGATGATTTTTTCCACCGTCCGCGAGCCCCAGGAGCCTGCCTTGACCGTCGAGTCGTTGGCCATCACGCACACGGTCTGGCCGTGTATCTTGCCGATCGCCGTCACGACGCCATCAGCCGGCAGGTCGCCCGCCATCACGTTGGCAAACAGGCCGTCCTCGACCATAAACTCGTCGTCGAACAAGAGCCGCAGCCGATCACGAACGAACAGTTTGTTTTGTTCTTTCAGCTTTTCATGGTATTTGGCATCTCCGCCCTTTTCGACCTGGGCGATTTTTTCCCGCAGCATCTCTTCCATATGCTTGCTCATAGTCGTCCCTCACTCTCCGCGATAAACCGGTTTTCGTTTTTGACTAAATGCCTCCAGCCCTTCCAGGCGGTCCTTGGTAGACACGAGCAGCTGATACGCGTTGCTCTCCAGCATCAACCCGGAAGCCAAATCCACCTCCAGCCCCAAATCAATCGCGAACTTGGCCTGTGCCAGCGCAATCGGCGCATTATCCGCGATTTGACCTGCGAGAGCAAAGGCAGTCGGCATCAGCTCTTCCGGAGGTACCACCCGATTCACGAGTCCGATCGCGAGCGCCTCTTCCGGATGGACGCGCCGGGCGGTAAAGATGAGCTCCTTGGCAATCCCCTTTCCCACCAAGCGCGGGAGTCTCTGTGTCCCACCCGCGCCGGGGATAATCCCTAGCGACGTCTCGGTGAGACCCATTTGTGCCGTATCGCTCATGATCCGCAGATCGCAGCTCAGCGCCAGCTCCGTTCCCCCGCCCAGCGCCAGACCGTTGATCGCTGCAATGACCGGCTTCGGCAGCTTTTCCAACTCCGTGAAGGTGTCCCGTATGGTCTGGATGTAGATCTGCACCTGCTGCTGCGGCATCGCACGCCGCTCTTTGAGGTCAGCCCCCGAGCAAAACGCTTTGTCACCTGCCCCCGTCACGATCAGGGCACGGATGTCTCGATCGCGGCCAACCTCTGCGATCAGCCCGCGCATGGCGACGAGCGTCTCCAGATTGAGGCAGTTGAAAACTTCCGGCCGATCCAGGGTCAGAACCCCGATAGCGCCTTCTCTTCGCAGTGTAACCGTCATGCTCCATCCTCCTGCATTCGCTTGTTCATCCGGCCCGTTTGGACGCCAGCTCCGCCTTCAGCACCTTCGAGCTGAGCTCCCGTCCCAGCTGCTCCTGGATGTAGGCGCCCGCCTCTACCAGCCGATTCAGATCCACTCCGGTCTCGTAGCCTATGCCCTGCAGCAGGTACACCAGATCCTCCGTGGAAATGTTGCCGGCTGCGCCCGGAGCGTACGGGCAGCCTCCGAGGCCGCCAATCGAGCTGTCGAATGTCCTCAGCCCCATATCCAAGGCGGCCGCGACGTTTGCCATGCCGGTCCCCCGCGTGTCGTGAAAGTGACCGGCCAAGCGCTCAGTCGGTACGTCCCGAAGCATTGCCGCAAGCACTTCGCGCACCTGTTTGGGCGTCGCCACTCCGATCGTATCGCCGAGCGATATTTCAAATGCGCCCATCTCGAGCAATTCATCCGTCACCCGACGGCTGTTGTCAATGGGAACCGCTCCTTCGTACGGGCAGCCAAACACCGTGGATACGTACCCCCGCACCCGCATTCCCAGCGCAAGCGCTTCGCGGGCCACCTCCCGCAAGACGGGGAACGTTTCTTCCATCGATTTGTTGATATTTTTTACATTGTGCGTCTCCGAAGCGGACATGAACAGCGCAATCTCCGTCAATCCGCTCGCCCGCGCCCGCTCCATCCCTCGCACATTTGGTACCAATGCGCTGAAGCGGACATCTTCCGGACGGTTTATGCCTTGCAAGACTTCTTCCGCGTCCGCCAGCTGCGGAATCCACCGCGGATTAACAAAGGAAGTGGCCTCTACCCGCTTCAGACCTGCCGCAACCAGCTTGTCGATCAGCTGGATTTTGACTTGGGCAGGGAGCAGTTCTTTTTCATTTTGCAGGCCATCTCGCGGGCCCACTTCCACGATCTGTACGTTCATGCTATGCACGCCCCCTTTTTTCCTAGCGCCCGCTCAGAATGGATCCAAGAAAAAATTACTCCACAATGACGAGGATGTCGCCGTCATTGACAAAATCGCCAATGTTGGCGCGAACTTCGGACACTTTGCCCGCCACTTCGGATTGGATCGGCACTTCCATCTTCATCGACTCCAAGACGACGACATCCTGCCCCGCGCTCACTTCGTCTCCCGGTTGCACCAGGATGTTCAGTACAGTTCCTGCCATGTTTGCAGCTACGTGTTTCATGTTTGCATCGCTCCCTTTAGTTGTTGGATTGTGCGGCCCGCTCCTGGATGAACCAGGTCGTGTATTGGCCTTGGCGGAATCGTCCATCGCTCAGCACTTCCAATAAAAACGGAATGTTCGTTTTTATTCCGGCAATCTGAAAATTCTGCATCGCGGCGATCCCGCGCTCCACCGCTTCGTCCCTCGTCGCGCCCGAAACGATCACCTTGGCAATCATCGGGTCGTAAAACGGTGTCACCTGGGTTCCGCTTTGCACGCCGTCGTCAATCCTGACGTGCTCCATCGCCGGCGGCTGGTAGAGCGAAATCGTGCCGGGTGACGGCAGGAAGGAGACCGGATCTTCCGCGTAGACGCGCAGCTCGATCGCGTGCCGCTGTGCTTTTATCTCTTCTTGCTTGACCCCCAGCCGCTCGCCCCTGGCAATGGACAGCTGCATGGAAACGAGATCCAGACCCGTCATTTCTTCGGTCACCGGATGTTCGACCTGGAGGCGGGTGTTCATCTCCAGAAAGTAAAACTGCTTGGACTCATCGACGATGAATTCGACAGTCCCCACACCCGTATAGCTGACTGCCTTTGCCGCCAGAACGGCTGACTGGCAGAGCTGTTCGCGGGTCTCCGGATCCAGAAACGGCGAAGGGCTTTCTTCCAGCACTTTTTGGTGGCGGCGCTGAATGGAACACTCGCGCTCCAGCAAGTGGAGAACGGTCCCATGCTGGTCCCCCGCGATTTGCACTTCGATGTGGCGCGGCCGTTCCACGTATTTTTCTACGTACATGGCATCATTGCCGAAGTAGGCTTTCGCACGGCCCCTCAGCGACTGGTAGGCTTGACGCAGACTTGCTTCATCCCGGCAGATCTGCATGCCGATCCCGCCACCGCCCGCGCTTGCCTTGAGCATGACCGGATAGCCGATGGACGCCGCTACGTCTGCCGCTTCGTCTACGGTCTCCACGGAGTCCTCGCCCCCAGGCACAACCGGGACCCCTGCCTGCTGCATGATCCGGCGGGCTGTCAGCTTGTCGCCCATTTGTCCGATCACTTCGGGAGCAGGTCCGATGAAGACGATGCCTTCCTCCTGTACGCGGCGGGCGAAGGCTTCGTTTTCCGAAAGCAGCCCGTAGCCGGGGTGAATCGCATCCGCACCTGTGTCCTTCGCTGCACGGATGATGGCTTCGACATTCAGATAGCTGTGCGGGACAGGAGGCGGTCCGATATGCACCGCTTCATCCGCTTCCTTGACAAAGGGCAGCTCGCTATCCGCATCCGAATAGACGGCGACGGTGGCTACTCCCTCGGCCCTGCACGTGCGAATAATACGCCGGGCGATCTCGCCGCGGTTCGCAATCAGTACCTTGCGCATGGCAACGCTCCTTTCTTTTGCGAATCCGGAGCCTTTTGTAAGCGTTTCCAATCGGCGTTCCGGATTGTTCACGACTTGCTACCTTCTATTTTGCCATGAGTGCGGATATAGTTCTAGGTTGAATTTAATAAAATTCCATGAAAGCGAAATCATTTCCTGCACCTCCCTGCTCTCTTGCAAAGAAAAGTTCCACTAACCGCGATATTTTGGTGTATAATAGAAAGAAAGTCCAAGGTGCCAATAGGCTATGAGCTGTGAGAGGAGTGGCTGACCAATGTTTGAAGTAAAACGTTTACAAATCAACTATAAGACACTCGAGGAATTCCAGAAGTTTCGCGAATTTGGCCTGGAGGAGCTTTCGATGAAGGAAGACCTGGAGGCGAACATCGTGGAAAACGATTCGGAGTCTCCTTTTTATGGCATTTACGACAACGATCTTTTGGTAGCACGCATGAGCCTCTACAAAATCGACGGGAAATACGACCGCTATTTCCAACCGGCTCAGGATTACTACGAGCTGTGGAAGCTCGAGGTCCTTCCTGATTACCGAAACAAAGATTACGGCACAGCTCTCGTGAACCATGCCAAAAGCTTCGGTGCCCCTATAAAAACAAACTCCCGCTGTCGTGCCGATGAATTCTGGCTGAAAATGGGCTTCACACCTGTGAAGTACAACCCGATGCGTGACCGCGGCGAGAATCCGTATGTATGGCTGCCTGAAAACGTCGAGCTGCAAGACTAAGCTCCTCGAGCATGACGAAACGAAAAAAGAAGCGGTTCACGCCGCTTCTTTTTTATACCATTCTTATCCAGTATAAGGGCAACCGCTGCTCCCCCAAAAAGCATGGCGTAGCCAGGTTTTCTAATGGGGCAGAAGGCTCACTTCTCTACCCGCTCCAAATTTCCGTTCTCATCCATTTTGAAAATGGCTTTCGTCTGCTCCTCCTCTTGCAAAAAGGCAAGCTTGCGCGCACGCTCCATGATCTGCACGAGCGCCCGATAATCCTCATTCACGCCTTGCACCTGATCGAGCTCTTTTCTCGCCCGTTCGTTGGCCTCGGTCAATTCTTTTATTTCCAATTCTTTTCCTTCCAATTCTCGTTCAAGCTGCTTGACACGCTTCGCCAAGTCTTTCTGCTTCATCAGCAAGCGAATTACAGCTTCGATCTGCTGCTCCTCGTCGCCATCCTGTATGCCAAGCTCGATCGGGCTGGACGGCTGCCGCTTGAGAGGAGCGTCCGCTGCTTCCGCTTCCGATGCCACGGCTGGCGCAGTGATTCTTCCCATTTTCTTCAATTGCTGCCGCTGGCTCTTGGCAATCGATATCGCAGCGTCGTAGCGCTTGCGAACGCAACTATTCCATCGGAAGCCGCATGCCGCAGCTGTCCTGCCTAACCTTTGACCCACTTCTTCAAATGCGGCCAGCTGGGTGCCGCCTTCGCGAATGTGGCGCAAGGTGACTTCCGCCAACACCAGATCGTCATCTTCGGTCCATGCGTCTTGTCTGGAAGCTACCATATAAGTCCCTCCCGTTACCTTTAAAAGGATGATGTAGTTCATCCTATGCTTTTCCCTACTCTTGTAGAATCGCTTTCTACTAGAAAAAGTATGTCCAAGCAAATAAATGTTTAAACGGAAGAAACCTATCCTCGCCGCTCTCAGCCCTTCTGCAAAAATTTCCGTACCACGGCAACGTGATCCTCACTGCCCCACATTTCTGCACATTGCTCGACTTCCCGGCGAATTCGCTCAGCCTGGCTGACGCCTGACCGCTTCCACTGGAGGACGCGCATATATGCCTCGATTCCTCGGAGCGGCTGAGCTGCGATCTTGCGGGCAAAGCGCATCACTTCTTCATACAGCTGCCCGGCCGGGTATACTTCGTCCACGAAACCGTATCCCTTCGCCTCCTGTGCGCTGATCCGCTCGCCGGTCAGCAGCAGCTCCAGCGCACGCGATTCCGGCAGCTTGTCCAGCAATCGGCTTCCTCCGCCCCAGCCCGTCGTGATGTGCATCCCGATTTGCACGAATCCAAACACAGCCCCTTCGCTCGCAAAGCGAAAATGGCACGCCCCGGCGAACTCGCATCCCCCTCCTACCGCCGCTCCGTTGATCATCGCGATCACCGGCTTGGGAAACTGGTCGATGGATGAGAGCAATTGCGTCACTTTATTCAGCAGAGGAAAAGCCTGATCCCGGCCACGCGCGGAAATAAACTGGTTCAAATCGCCGCCGGATACGAAGCTTTTGCCGCTCCCCGTCACAATCACTACTTTTACCGTTTCATCGCTTTGACAGTCTTGCAGGGCAAAGGTGAGCTCGTCCACGACCTCCATGCTGATCGCGTTATGTACCTCGGGCCGATTCAGCACGATCGTCGCCACGTTTGCATCCTTTTCTACCCGTATCGTTTCCATTGCCGTTCCCCATCCTTTGCAGAAGCTCTTTTTGTCTTATTTCTTATTTTACCGCCTGCATGGGCAAAAGCCTACGAAAGCATGAAGGAGAAATTTCCAAAACAAAAAAGAGGGGGCGCCAGCCTCCCTCTCTTTGCCATTATCGCTCCTGCAACAGGCAGGCAGCTCATACTCTTTTTACGACAGCAGGTTTTTCATCGCGGAAGAATTGAAACCGACGATCAGATTTTCGCCATCGGTCAGGATCGGCCGCTTCAGGAGCTGCGGCTCTTCGCTCAGCATCTCCAGCAGCTCTTTGACGGACATGTCATTGATGTCGACGTCCAGGTTTTTGAAACGCTGGCTTCTGGTGGACAAAATTTCGTCCAATCCGTTCGTCGTCATTTTGATGATGTCCAGCAGCTCTTCCGCTGTCGGCGGGTTTTTAAACAGGTGACGCTCTTCGTAATTGACTCCGTTCTCTGCCAGCCACGCTTTGGCTTTGCGACAGGATGTGCAGCTCGGATACGTGAAAAACGTTAATTTGTTTGTTCTGGTACGTTCAGCAACTGCCATCGGTTACCCCTCCATCTCATCTATACGGTTCGTTCACTTACTGCCAGGCATTGCGTTCGATGTCCCAAATGATGGAAATCGACACTTGCAAAAAGTTAGCTAATAAAAAATCCTTCTTTACTACGGATTATATATGTGCGATTAACACTATGTCAATAGTAGTTAATCTAAAAACTAGATGCAAATCAGGGCGATTTGCACGGCAGCACACGTGCCTGGCGTTGCCAACACCACAAAAATGGTCGTGCTTGGCCTCGTAAACACACTACAACCTTAACAATCCGCTCAAAATCGGATACACTTATGTTGATTTGCTGATGAAAGGGGTAACAGCATGGAATGTGATGCTCAAAAGTTAACCAGCGCTTTAGCTGACCCCACCCGTTTTTCCATCTACCAATATGTCGCTAACAGCAAAGACCCGATTACAGTTCAGGACGTAGCCGACCATTTTTCCATTCACCCGAACGTGGCCCGGCTGCACTTAACGAAATTGGAGGACGTCCATTTGCTTACATCCGTGTCGGACAAAAGCGGAAAGGGAGGGCGTCCAAGCCGGTTGTACTCGCTGTCTGACCAAGTGGTAAGCCTGCAGTTCCCCCCTCGCGACTATCAGCTTTTGGCTGACATTGCGATCGAAACCCTGCTCTCGCTCGGAGAAGCAGGCGAAACAGCCCTGGTCAATATGGGGCATCGCATGGGAACCGAAATGGCAAAACGGGCGGTCGCCAAAAGCGGCTTGAACCTTGCAAGCGCTACTATGGATGAAAAGTTGAGCCACATCGAACGTCTGGTCGTGGCCCAGGGGTTGAAGCCGGAGATCGAACCGGTATCGGATGGCGTCCTTCGCTTCCGCGTGAACAACTGCACGTTTTCAGACACGGCAAAAAAATTCCCCCGTTCTGTCTGCCACATGCACAACGCGCTGCTGATGGGAATATTCGAAACGTACTTAGGGAACATTGTATTACGTGAAGACGACTCCATGATCGGCGGCTGCAGCTCGTGTAATTATACAGTGATACAATATTGAAAACGGGATATCCTGTATTTTCCTATCTGCCAAAAAACCGTCATACCTTCCCGTTTACACACATCCGCCCGTCCTATATAATGGGGAAGGAATCTTGTAAATCTTACCGTTCTATGCAAAAAGGGGGGACACAGATGGATCGTATGTATCGCGTTCTCGGTTTTTGGACCATCGCCATTGCGCTCATGTCTTTCTGGGGCGGCTTGTATCCTATGGCGCTGATCTTCTTCGGTCTGACCGCCTTCTTCGTAGCGCTTAGCTACATGAGCCTGACGGAGAGAGTGTACCTGAACATCTTCTTCGGCTTTATGTTCCTGTCTTTCGTTGGCTTCACTTACTACACGTTCTTCATCATGCCGGTCGGCGGCGGAGAACACGCTATGCTGCAAATGATGCTGTAATGAAAAAAGATGCTCGCTTATGAGCATCTTTTTTGTTTCGTGCCTGTCCGCACCTACGAGGGAAACCCGTTTTCCAAAAAGCGCAAACCTGCCTTGGCATCGACTTCCTTGGCCTGAACCATGACCCGGAAACGCCCTCCCAGCCCAGCCGGATCGATCAGCTGCAAAATCGCCCGATTTCGCTTCATGGCGATACTGGTGAACGGATCCCGATCGTTGTGGGCGACGGCTTTTTGCAAAAGGCCGCAGTTCATCAAAAACTTGTCCTGCCGCATGTAGGCGACCTCCCTCAGCCCCTGCCTCTCCCCGTATCTTTTCCATGCTGAAAAGTTGACGTGTGCCGTGATGTCTTCCTCCCCCGGGTGCGCGAATGGATCTTCGTGCGCCTGATGCCGGTAATAGCACATCAGCGTCCCGTTTTTTCGGCTGGGATGATAGAGTTCTTCCTCCGTATCCCCGTAGTCAATCGTCACGACGTAGCCTCTGTTCAAGAGCCGCGAGACGTCCGTGGCAGCCTGCTCCAGCTCCAGGTTGACCTCCAGCCGCATCCCGTTTGGAACATCCCTTTTCAAAGCTTGGAGATATTCCGCCAAACGGGGCGTCACTTCTCCCCTCTGCTCTGCGAATCCGTCTCCCTTTTCCGTTACCCAGATTTCCCGCCACCCTGCCCCTGATCGTTCCACCACATGCACAGGAAACGCATCCAGCCACTCATTGGAAAGGATGACGCCGTCGATACGCTGGTGCTCTGCCGCTTCCGCCAGCGAGGCAAACCAAAGCTTTGGGACGTCGTGAGCCTGTAAAGCTTCTTCCTGCAGCCGGCGATGATACGGACTCGCCTCGATCAGCATGACGGTAAGCGAACGGTATAGATCCGGTTCCGCCATTTGCAGCCGATCGAGTATGTGACGGCAAAGGGCGCCCGTCCCTCCGCCGATCTCGACCAGCACCGGTGCAGGCAGCAGCCCGCCAGCCCGCCACATTTCTGCGGCGGCATCGGCCAGCGTTTCCCCAAATACAGGGTGTACCGAGGCACTTGTGTAAAAATCTCCGGATTTGCCTACTTTCGGTTTGTCAGACATGTAGTAGCCGTAGACAGGGTGGTACAGTGCCAGCTCCATGTAACGGGAAAAGGGGATGGCCCGCTCCGGACGGCTTGCTATTTCTTCGCGTATGACAGTATAGAGATTCATTGGGCTCTTCTCCTGCTATCCAAATTCATCCTGATAAGGCTATAATACGAAAAGAAGTCATACAATGTGGAGAGAATAGGTGCGACATCCGGCACACCGCTTCCCATCACGATACAAAAGGTGAAATCATGCGTAAATTTCTGCTCATCCTGTTCCTATTGGCATGTCCGCTCACGGTTTTTGCCCAGGAGGAGAAGCCTGTTTCTTTGGAGCAACTAATCTTGCAACAGCATTTTACTCAAAAAGAATTGGAGCGTACACTTACCCTGCTCAAGCAGGAAGAAAAGCGGACCCAAGGTGATATCGCCCAGATCGAACTGGACTTGCAGCGGCAAAAGCTGGTGATCGAAGCCATGCAGCGCCATGCGGGAGAAGTGGCGAGAGCCTACTATACCGGTGAGCGCGCCAATCTTCTGACTCTCCTCTTCAATGCGGAAAATTTCAACGAGTTTTTATCGATGTTCGACTTTATCCAAATCGTATACGACCGCGACATGCAGCGGCTGGAGTCGTTCCAGGCCGAACGGGCCAAGCTCTTCACCCTGCAGCAGGACGAGCGGGAACGGCTCGCCAAATTGGGGGAGCTGCGTAAGAAATACGAGGCGCAGTTGTCCGAAATGCTTGCGGTGCAGGCGGAAAAAGAGAAGAACGTACAAAAGCTGGACGACCCCACTGCCGTCGAAGCACTGATGGACCATCTTGTCGCAGACTGGCAGAAGCGCGGATTGCCCGCCTTTCAGACGTTTTTCGGGCTGCTCGCCGACGTGATGGTGCAAGTGCCCGAGCTCGCCACACCGGACCGGATTCAGTCCAATGGCCTTTTTTCGCATACACTGACCATCAGGCAGGACGAGTTCAACCAGTTTCTCATGAGCAAAGACGCATTGTTCAAGCAATCGCACTTTACGTTTGAAGATAACCAGCTAACCGTCGAAGGCTCCTACGACCATATGCAGCTTCGCCTGGTCGGGGCGTATGAGCTGGTCTCCCCGGTTCAGCTCAAGTTTCACATCAAGGAGCTATATTTTGACGGGTTCGCCCTGCCGCAGTCGACGGTAGCAGATATGGAAAAGATGTACGATCTCGGCTTTTATCCCGAATTGATCTCGCCGAACATTCAGGTGGAAGGAATCTCAATGATGAACGAGGAACTCAAGCTGCAGCTAAAGCTGAACCTCCCGTTCGGATTTGGAAAGAAATAAGGCCAGCTCTTCAGCTGGCTTTTTTCTTGGATACGACCGTGCTGACATGTACGGCCATCTCCCCTTCCAGACGCTTCATATACGCGATCGCATCCTTGGTGAGGGTCGGGTATTTTTCGCCCTTTTGCAAGTTTGCCAATGTTTGCGGAACGGGATAAATGACATAATGGCGCTTTCCGGACTTCCGGTAGAAATGCACGTAGGTCGGAATCATCTCTGCGCTTTCGATGCTCGCACTCCCCTGCCCATCTTTATGCAGCGTCAGCTTGAGAATCGCTCCGACGTCCTTGTAATCCCAGCGTTGTGCCGAAATGAAATTGCCTAGCGAGTAAGCGATCAAACCTTTATGCTCCCGGCCGTCTTCCAACGTCACCGTCTTCCATTCGTACGGCTGTACGACGTGCGGGTGGGCTCCCAGTATCAGATCGGCCCCGTACTGGAGGCAGAGCTCGGCCGTTTTCTTTTGCGCTTCGTTGGGCATCCGCTGGTACTCGACGCCGAAGTGCAGGGCGACTGCGACGAGGTCGGCCCCTTGTTCCCGCGCCCGGGCAATGTCTTTTTTGATCAGCTCGGGATTGATCAAATTGATCAAATACGGCTTGCCTGGCGGGATGGAAATGCCGTTCGTGCCGTACGTATACGACAGCAGCGCAAGTGTGAAGCCGTCCTTTTTCAGTAGCAGCGGTTCATCCCGCTCTTCCGGACTGGCGAAGGTCCCCGTGTGCAGGATCCCTGCCTCGTCGAGATGTTTGATCGTCTGCAGCACACCCGCCTCCCTGCGGTCCAGCGAGTGATTGTTCGCCGTCGAAACCGCGGTGAAGCCCACATCTTTGAGCGTATGTCCGAGTGATGCCGGCGTATTGAACATCGGATAACCGGAATAGCCGGTGGCGCTGCCGCTCATCGTCGTCTCCAGATTGCCGATGACCAGGTCCGCTTTCCGAAACAATGGGACGACATTGGTAAAAAACGGATGAAAGTCATACGTTTTGGTCTTTGGGTCCCATGCTGCATCCAGCTGCTCCTGATGAACCATAATATCCCCGACAGCCATGAGCGTCAGGCGCTGTTCAGGAAAACGCGAGGGCGCCTCGTTTGGCGAAGAGGCGGGCTGCATAGAAGTAGCATCCTGTGTCTGGTCTGGCTTCTCCTCCGAAGGCGTAGCGGGAAGGGGCGGGGGCGCCGTTTCGGCAGGAGCGGTGGAGGGCTTCTCCTGCTTCGCTGCCTGCGGCGGGACACAGCCCGCGACGCTCGCCGTGCAAAAAGCGAGGATGACGGCCCAACGGCACCAATTTTCCTTCATAGAAATCTGTCTCCTTTTTCCTATTGACCCTTCCCATTTCGCCGCTTGGCCGAAAAATCCTCTCTACTGCCTGAAAACGGCCTTTTGCCTTTGCCTTAACGGAGACCGTTCACAAACGGATTGTACGTTTTTTCCGTATCGATCGTGGTTTTGGGACCATGCCCCGGATACACGATCGTATCGTCATCCAGCTCGAACAGTTTGTCCTGAATGCTGGTCATCAATGTCTCAAAGTCTCCGCCCGGCAGATCCGTACGCCCGATGCTCTGCGCGAAAAGCACATCCCCGCCGAAGCAATGCTTGCCGATGACGAACGAGCAGCTCCCCGGCGAATGTCCAGGTGTATGGAGAACCTGAATGGCAAGTCCGGCGATCTCAAGTGTTTGTCCGTCAGCCAGCTCAAATTCAGCCCGCTCGCATACGATCGGAACTGGCAGGTTCCAACGGCTCGAGCCGTTCAAATCCGGGTTGGTCAGCCACTCCTGTTCCAGCGGATGGATATAGACAGGGGCTTTTGTCAAGGCGCGCACATCATTCAGGCCGCCGATGTGGTCCAGATGGGCATGCGTCAGCAGCACCGCCACGACCTTCTTCCCCTGAATGGCCCCCAGCAGCGGGCCGGGATTCATGCCAGGGTCGATGACGATGGTCTCCCCCGTACCCGAATGGGTCAACACGTACGCATTGGTCTGGAAATCTCCAAGCGCAAAGGATTGGATCGAAAATTGTGGTTCGCTCATAGGAACCTCCTCCTTTTTTTGTTACGATAAAGAAACAACGGATGATGCGAGGTGAGGAAAAATGCGCCCGATGTACGGCGTAGAAATGCAAGTGCCGACAGGCAAACTGCCGGGCTTCTATGCTCAAGTCATACATAAAATCGGAGACCATGTCAATGTCTTTGACCGCGACAAGCTGCTTTTTATCGTCGAAGGTGAGGAGGAGCGCGACAAACTGGAGGCTGTGCTGACCAAGTCCCACATGCTCGGAGAGGTGTTCCCTCTGCTGCTGCTGCCGCCGCAAGCACAGGTCGTTTCTCTTGACGACACGGGTTTTATCAGCGAGAGCGGCAATCATTATTTGTATGCGGACCGCGTTGCGTTATTTGCCCTGGCATTGGGCGAGGGAAATGACAGGGATCGCTGGGCTGCCGAAGAGCAGCTCAAGGAGCACGCAGTCGGCTTCATTCCAGGCGATGTGCAGGACACCTCCGTCTGGATCGTGGATCACTCGCTAGCCGAATTGGTGGAGGGAATCGCACGGGCTTATCGGCTCTCTGTAAACTGGCTGTGACGGAAAAGGGAAGTGATGCCTGGCTCAGGCTCACTTCCCTTTTTGCGTCATCACCGCATATCGAAGCGCATCCAGGCCACCTTTTGATCCGCAAGGCCAAAGCTCGCCTGGTACTTGCTTCCCTGGTACACGACTTCTTTCTCTCCCGTTCCTTTTCCGTACAGCTTTTGCAACTGGTCAGCGCTGTCGTACATCCCGAGGCCTCGAATGGTTTTGAACTTCTGGGCGTCTTCCTGCGCCACTGCGCCAAGCATGATCGACTGAATCAGCCCGTTTTTTACTTTTACGATCAGCTGGCTGTGGTCGACGAGCAGCATGCCCATGACTGCCTCACCTTCTCCGGCAGCCATTTGATCGATTGTATACGTCTGCCGCGAAACCATATCCATGAAATCGGCTTTGGCCGGTTTGAGCACGCCGATGGCTTCTTTGATGTTTTGCCCCAAATAAACGCCTCCCGCGCCGTATTCCTGTTGATTTTCGGGATCAAAGTCTGTGGAAGAACAAGCCGCCAGCATGAGTGCCGCCAGCAAAAAAACAGCCAACATTCGGAAATATCTGATGCGATCCATGACGCCCACCTTTTCTGCCGGTTTTGTACACCGCTATCTTACCTTACCTGCCGGCACGCGGGCAAGAACCGCTATTCCCGCGGTCCCGTCACCTTGCGACGAGGCCGGTTTGGCGGCTGGTTGTGGCTCGCGTTTTGCTTGAAGCTTTCCATAATCTTCAGCACAGAAGCGAAAAACGGCGATCCAAACACGGCGACGATGCCCCACAGCCACGTCCCCACCTCCCAGGAATCATCCACGTAAACCACTTCTGCCCCGGTGAGGATCAAAGCGGGGTCCAGCCCTATCAATCCGAAAATGACGCCGGCGGAAACGACGGATATGAGCAGGTTGAAAAAGCGTTTGTAGTGAGTCAGCCGAGCGGCGTGGTTCACATCCTCCCAGCAGTCTTCCTTGGGCTCGTAATCTGTCGCGAGGAACGGAATGACCGACTTGCACGCTTCCGTAACGCCCGCCGCCGCGCTGGATACGGCGGTGACATAAATGAGAAACGCGATGGACGAATCGACACTGACCATGTGACCCCCTCCCCTGTACTATATGTATGGGGAAAAGCGGACAACTTGCAAAAAATCGTCGTAGAAAGCGTTTCCCTCCGCCGCTTTTTGGTGGTAACATGATACTCGTACCGCCAAAATAAGGAAAGGGGTTTTTTGCATGTCCAACAGCTCTTATATCTGGGATTCCTACGACTTCATACGCAACCTCACACTGGGAGCCCTGAAAAACACGTCAGAAGAAGAGGCAGATATCATCCCGGACGGACTCCGCAACAACATCCGCTGGAACCTGGGGCATATCCTCGTCGTTCAGGACTTCTTTATGTACGGGCCGAGCTGTCCGCACTTGCCTGCATCTTACCCTGCCCTCTTTTCGCCAGGGACCAATCCGTCGGGCTGGGAAGGCGACGTTCCCTCTTTGGAAACTCTCGCCGCGCAGCTGGAAGAACAAAGAACGCGCATCAAGGAAACGTTTGCCGACCGTTTGGACCAAAAGCTCCCTGAGCCATTCAAGCTCGGAAACAAAGGAACAATGAGTACAGTGGGGGAAATGTTCACTTTCACCTTGTTCCATGAAGGCATGCACGCCAACGCTTACTCGGCCTTGAAAAAAGCCATCGCTGCTGCAAAGCAGTAGAACTCTCCACAGCTTTTTTTGCGACAGCTTTTAGCAGCCCGGCCCTCATCCGGGCTTTTTTTCATGCGGCAAACCAGTGGCCAGGACATTGGATAACCTGGCTATGCCATGCCTTTTGGAGTAGCCGCGGTTGCCCTTATAGCGAAAACCGCTCCCAAAAAGGGAGCGGTCCTTTGTCGAGCCCGATGCTTATGGGGTTTTACCGATTATTCTCTTTGGCACTTCAACCTCCAAGTAGAGTCTGAAAGTTACCTAAAGAATCGTGGTTCCACCTGTCCGACTTTCGTCGACTGCTTGATCATGATTATCCACTGCTCTTCGCCTCCTGAAAGGCTATGCGCCGGTTAAACATGAATCTTCGGGCTCGACAATCCTAGTATGAGCCGTTTGCAGCGAATTATTCACGCCTACAGCAAATCGGCAGCCAGCTGAGCCAGAATGCTGCGCTCCCCTTTTTCCAGCTTGATGTGGCCGGCCAGCTTTTGATCCTTGAACAGCTCTACGACATAAGTGAGCCCGTTGTTGCTTTCGTCCAGGTACGGATGGTCGATCTGCTCGGGATCTCCCATCAGCACGATTTTGGAGCCGTCCCCCACGCGGGTCAGTATGGTCTTGACCTCATGCTTGGTCAGATTTTGGGCTTCATCAATGATGATGAACTGGCCCGGAATCGATCTCCCGCGAATGTAAGTCAACGCCTCTACCTGCAGACTTCCCATTCCCGCCAAAATTTTATCCAGATCCCCAGGACGTTTCGTGTTGAACAAATACTCCAAATTATCGTAAATCGGCTGCATCCACGGCCTCAGTTTTTCTTCCTTTTCGCCGGGCAAATAGCCGATGTCTTTTCCAAGTGGGACAATGGGTCTTGCTACCAGCAGCTTTTTGTATTTTTGCTGATCCTCAATCTGCAATAGTCCTGCGGCCAACGCCAGCAAGGTTTTTCCCGTTCCGGCCTTGCCGGTCATGGTGACCAGCGGAATGTCGTCACGAAGCAGCAGTTCTGTCGCCATTCGCTGCTGCACATTGCGGGCGCGAATCCCCCAGATCGGATCCTCGTCTGACACGAGCATTTCCAGCGTCTTTCCTTCTTGATCGACTTTTCCGATCGCCGATATGGACGGATTGATCTCGTCCTTCAAAACGAGAAATTGATGGGGATAAAATCGGTATTTGGGAAAACAGGAGGCCAAATGCAGCTTTCTTGCCGCGTAGTACGTCTTGATCACGTCTGACGCGACCATCATCTTCTGATACCCTGCGTAGATGCTGGAGTATTCCCCCACCACTCGATCGGAGAGAAAATCCTCCGCGGTCAGGTTGAGCGCATCTGCTTTTACCCTCATCAAGGCATCCTTGCTGACCAAAATCACCGGGCGAGGATGCTCCGACAAGTTTTCTTCTTCCTGCAAATTAAGCGCGACCGCCAAAATGCGGTTGTCATTAGTCATTTCCGTAAACTGCTTTTGCAATTGATGAAGCGAGGAATGATTCAGCTCCACCCGGAACAGCCCGCCAGTCTCGAGCGTGATTCCTGTGTGCAGGTGTCCCAGCTCCCGGAAGCTGTCCAACAGTCGCGACACGTACCTTGCGTTGCGACCAATTTCATCCATGTACCGCTTTTTGGAATCAATTTCTTCCAACACCACTGCGGGTATGACGATTTCATTATCGGCGAAAGAAAACATCGCCCGTGGATCTTGCAGGAGTACGTTGGTGTCCAGTACGTAGATTTTCTTCAAAATCTCGCCTCCTATTACCCATCTTATATACCCTATGCAATTTTTGGAGGGATGCTCTGCTCTGGCAACTTGATGTACTAAAGTTTATGTCGGGCGGGACACAGATAGACGGACAATGGTCAGAATGAAAACAGGCAAGCAGGAACAAAATACTCGTAACCTGCCCTCACTTAAAGGCAATACTGAAAGGGAGAATGCCTGTGAAACGGACCGTCATCGGATGCCTCGGCATTAGCTTGTTGCTGACTGCCTGCATGTCAGGAAACAGACAGCAGGCCAATCAGGCGCCTCAGCCGAATACGCAAGCTCATCAAACGCAACGTGTCCAGCAAACCGCTCCTCAGCCAACCTACAACCAATCTTCGCAGGCGACCGCTGACCGTCTGGTACAGCTGGCCACCCGCGTCAAAAAGGTCAGAAGCGCAACTGCCGTGGTGATCGGCAAATACGCCGTCGTCGGTATCGCTGTCGATCCCGCATTGGACCGACCTGAAGTAGGCGTCATCAAATATTCCGTGGCGGAAGCGTTGAAGGAGGATCCACAAGGCGCCACTGCCGTCGTCACAGCAGATCCTGCTATCGTACAGCGATTGCGGGAAATGGCCGACGACATCCGCAGAGGCCGTCCCGTCTCCGGATTCGCCGAAGAGCTCGCCGATATCGTGGGACGAATCATGCCGCAGCTGCCTCGCGACGTACGGCAACGGCAAGAGGCCCCTGCTCGCACAAATGAGCAGCGTATCAACAGAACCGGCAATCCTCGCCAGCATCCAAACGACACCACCAACTACAATCGAAACACTGCGCCGTAATCGATATCAAAAGAAAGAGGCATCCGCCCAGGCGTCCTTAAGCCCGGGTGAATGCCTCTTTTGTCGTAGGGATCGCATGCTCATGCTCCAGAGGAGGAAGCTGATCCAAGGCTTGCTGGAGGTCGGCAATCAAATCATCCGCCTCCTCCAGACCGGCCGAGAGTCGAACCAAGCCGTCGGTGATACCGCGCGCTTGCCGTTCCGCTGCCGGCATGGCGGCATGGGACATCGCGGCAGGGTAGGAAAGGATGGTTTCCACCGCTCCGAGGCTGACCGCCACGATTGGGAGCTTTACACGGTCAAACAGCGCTTTGGCCCGCTCCCTGCTGCCGACATCAAAGGACAGGACGGCCCCGTGTCCGCTCGCCTGCACTTCTTGAATGTGTCGGCCCGGGTGACCCGCTAGCCCGGTGTAATAGACGCGGGTCACGGCGGGATGGGCAGACAGCCAATGGGCGATTTTGCCAGCGGTCTGCGTGCTGACATCGAGCCGTGCTTTCAAAGTCTTGAGACCGCGCATCACCAGCCAGCAGTCCTGAACCCCCAGAATGGCTCCCATTCCGTTTTGGATAAAGTAGAGCTGCTCTCCCAATGCGGCATCGCGAGTAACTGCCAGGCCTGCCACGACATCGCTGTGGCCGCCGATGAACTTCGTCGCGCTATGGATGACGATATCTGCTCCCAGCTCCAAAGGCCGCTGGTAATACGGCGTCAAAAACGTGTTGTCCACGATGACGAGGAGGCCATGCTCCTTCGCGATCCGGCTCACAGCCGCCAGATCCGTGACTTTCAAGGTAGGGTTGGACGGCGTCTCCAGGTAAATTCCTTTGGTCGCCGGCGTGATTGCAGCCCGGACCTCCTCCGTTCGAGAAGCGTCGACAAATGTAACGGTGATCCCCATCCGCGAGAGCACCCTCGTCAGGAAGCGAAACGTTCCTCCGTACACATCTTCGGCCACAACCACGTGGTCGCCCGCCGAAAACAGCATGAATACGCTGGATATAGCCGCCATGCCCGAGGCGAAGGCGAAGCCGCGCTCGCCGCCTTCCAAGCAAGCGATCGCTTCCTCCAGCGCCTGTCGGGTAGGATTGCCGGAACGGGCGTAATCGAATGTGCCCGGACGATCCAAATCAGCCTGATGGAAGGTAGAGGCTTGATAAATGGGAACCGACGACGCTCCTGTGACCGGATCGAAACACGAGGTGCCATGCAGCACTTTGGTGGCGAAATTCATCGTACGCTCCCTCCCACTGCCAGGCTGGCATCCAACGCCTCGCACAAATCTGCGATCAGATCGGCCGGATGCTCGATTCCAACTGACAGCCGCAGCAGTCGGTCGCAAACCCCCACGTACTCCCGGATCTCTAGCGGGATGTCCGCATGAGTCTGCGTCGCCGGGTATGTACACAACGACTCCACTCCGCCCAAGCTCTCCGCGAATGAAACGATCTGCAGGCTTTTCAAAAACGGCTTGACCTGGTCCGCCGACTTGACGCGGAAGGACACCATGCCGCTGAATCCGCTTGCCTGCTTTTTTTGCACGCCGTGTCCCGGATGGTCTGCGAGTCCCGGGTAAAACACTTCCGCTACGGCCGGATGCTCGCTCAGCTTCGCTGCTACGGCAAATGCGTTTGCTTCATGGCGTTCCATGCGCAGCGCCAAGGTCTTCAAGCCGCGAAGCAAAAGCCAACAGTCCTGCGGCCCCAAAACAGCTCCGATGGAATTGTGCAAAAACCGGATTTTTTCCGTCAATTCCTGCCCCTTTGTCACAATGAAACCGGCCAGGACGTCGTTGTGACCTCCCAAATATTTTGTAGCGCTGTGCAGGACGATATCGGCTCCAAGCTCCAGCGGGCGTTGACAGTAAGGAGTCAAGAACGTGTTGTCTACGATAGTGAGCAGCCCGTGATCTTTCGCCAGCTTCGCTACTTCCCCGATGTCGGTTATTTGCATCAGCGGATTGGTCGGCGTCTCCACGAATACCGCCTTTGTCTCCGGACGTACCGCGTGGCGCAGCGCATCCAGGTCGCGCAAATCCACATAGGAGAATGTCAGTCCGTAGCGGGACAGGATCTGTTCGAACAGGCGGTACGTCCCTCCGTACAAATCGAGAGACACAATGAGGTGATCCCCCTGGGAAAACAGCCCCATCACCGTATGGATGGCTGCCATGCCGGAAGCGCAGGCAAAGCCCCCGTCGCCGGACTCCGCACTTGCCATCGTCTCCTCCAGAACCGCGCGGGTCGGATTCGCAGTCCGCGTGTAATCGAATCCCGTACTCTCCCCAAGCGTAGGATGACGATAAGCCGTCGAGTAATAGACGGGAAAATTGACTGCCCCTGTCTTTTCATCTTTCCCTACGCCTGCCTGAACCAATTTCGTCTCCAAATACATCTCGTTCTCTCCCTCCAATAATGTTGCGAGGGGCATGAAAAAAAGCCCCCTTTCCTCTGAAAGAAGGCCTTTGTTTACGTCGCCGTAAGCAAGTCCTTCTCATCTTTCAGAGTTTGATAACTCTGCAGGAATTAGCACCATTATCTCCCTGTACCTTTCGTACAGGTGATCGGTTGCCGGGCATCATCGGGCCAGTCCCTCCGCCTCTCTGGATAAGAAGATTGCTATTCATTTGATTGACATTAATACTACCGGATGGATCGGATTTTTGTCAATAGGATATTTTCACACTGCCCTGGCATTCCTTACGCGTTTTTCAACGCTTCCATGACTTGGGCGTCCAACTTCGCCGCCGCGTTTTTGTCGTACGTTTTTTCATACTGCGGCTCAACGGAAATGCGGGAGCCGTAAAACATGATGTCTCGTACCGCGTCGATCGCGATTTCTACCATGGCCAGCTTGAGAGGGACTCCCTCCAACCGTTCGGTTTTTACTTCCGCACGACCGTTGATGGCGAAAGAGGATCCAGCGCCGATCAAATGCAGAACGACCTGTGGCTCTTTTGCGATATTCGCCAGAATGCGTGAGCGGTTATCCACCGCAAATCGAATGGACTGGACGGTATTCGCCAGTGTCCATGACAATGAACTGAGTGAAGGGGCCCCCGTCTCGTGATCAATCGTACCCAGCGTAACGAAACGCTCCTTTTGCAAGAGCCCAAACAATTCTTCCGACAGTGATCGGGAAACGGTTTCAGCCATTACGATGCCTCCTTGTTACGGATGTACGTCTATTGTACCCGCCTGCCAAATGATAGGCAAACGTTTCCTGCCCGCCTTGCTTCTCCCATTCTTTTTCCCTAAACTGGAGGGAGGAATTCGCGACCGGAAAAAGGAGGTTCGCCAATGTCGCCTACAGACCGTGTACTGGCAAAAATAGATGAGCTCTTGCAGGAGCTGCAGGAAGTGCGCAAACTCAATGAGCGCATGGACAAAATCGCCCTGTTTCTCGAAGACATCCGCTTGGCGGATGTCATCCAAAACTATACAGCCCCGCGCAAGCTGCTTTGGATCAATTTCCTTGCAGGGCTTGCCCGGGGTCTGGGGCTGACGATCGGAACCGCCATCGTTCTGGCAATTTTAGGCTCCATTTTGAAGGAATTTATCTCGATTCCCATCATCGGAGATTATATTCGCGAACTCATTCAGTACGTACAGTCCTACCGACCGTAAAAAGATTAGTCTCGATCGTCGTCTTCATTATCGTCGTCATCATCGTCATCATCGTCTTGATCATTGGACTGACCGTGCTTTGCCCAATAGCCGTAAGCCTTGCCTTTCGGATGCTTTTCCTCTTTTTCTTTCTTCCCGGTCTCTACGACCGTTTTTTCGACGTGAGTGATGTCGGCCTGTTTTACCAGCTTGCCGGATACGTATAGCTCAAGGTGAACCGAGCCTTCGCTCCAGGATTTGTTTTTCAGAGGCAGGTTGGCCGTATACTCCCCTTTATCGTTCGGTTTCACTTCATGCTTTTTCCCGTCTGGCCCGAAGATGTACAATTTCACATCCGCCTTTTTCTCCCAGCCGACTACATTTCCTTTTACCTTCACGTTTTTGCCTTTGGCATCGAGGACAGCCGTATCTGAAATGCTGTACGTTTTGACTGGCTGCTGCGCCGGAGCGTTCACTACTTCCACCTCGGCGGATTCGGAGTCGCGCTTTTGACCATCGGTGTACACTTCGATAAGGACTTTGCCGGACGTGGCTTTGACGTTCTTCAGGGTAATGCTGAAGCTGCCTACGCCGTCCCACAGCTTCTTCACTTTGGCATCGCTTTTGACGCCATCGTAGGAGACGGTCACTTTGTCCGCATCCAGCTTGACGATGCCCTTGACTTGCAGCTCTCCTTTTTTCGCGTCGAGCACAGCCATTTGGTGGATGATCAGGTCAGCAGCTTCCTCCGCTTGCGGCACGATCTTGACTTTCTCGCTATCCACCAGAGTGCTGCCTGCGAATGCCTGCACCTCGGCGTACTGCTCCACAGCAGGATTCGCAGCTGCAAATGTCACGGTAAAGGAATGCTCGCTCGTCGGAACGACTTCGATGTCATCTCCGTTCGGCTTCTTCACGACGACTTTGGTCACGTCCTTGGCCACAATCCCTTTGACGTACACTTTTCCGTTTTGGGTCTGGGCGCTGACGCTGACGATTTCGTCCTGGCTTTGGTCTTTTGCATAACGGACCTCCAGCCAAATATCGCTGTAATAGTCGTTGTAAACCCGTTCCCACTCTTCTTTGTTTTCTTCCATGTATGTCTGCAGTTTGGTATTCAGCTTCAATTCATCCACGATGATGTACAGGTGCTCGGCTTGCGTCTTGAGCAGCATGTTCAGCGTCTGCGGATCGTTTTTCGCCAATTCTTTCAGGTTGTAGCGGGTGACTTCTTTGCCTTCCTCGTTCATGACTACTTTGGTCGCGCTCGGCGATCCGAACGAACTGGCGTTTGCCAGGATCGGCGTGATGCCCCCGATGATTCCGGCTGCCGCTACTACCGCCAAAACTGGCTTTTTCATGATTTTCTTCAAGTTGTGTTCCCCCTCTGCGATTGCCAATGATCCCCTGCTTGTCAGGAGCACAGTTACAGACGTACTTCCTGTCTGTGAGGTTGCAGAGCGGGCAAAACCGCATCTTTCGGCCCAGAAAAAAAAGCCCCTTTCGAACCACTTTCCGGATTGAAGTGCACCCCTTAGAATGGACATTGGATTAAACCCCTGGTAAATCCGATGAAATTTAAGGGGTGCATTTTTTATGGTGAAAAAGGGGCAAACGTTTAGAAGTTATTCTCACGAATTAAAGGTGGAAGCCATACGACTGCATATCGAAGAAGGATGGACATACCGTCGAATCATGGAGCATCTGGGGATTCCGGACCGCCACCGGCTTAAAGTATGGATGAAAAAATATAAACAGTTAGGCGAATTTGGGTTGATGGATCAACGAGGTAGACGTGAAGAATATGTTGACCAAGATCGATATGTTAAAAAGCTAAAACGAGAGAACTCGATGCTAAAAAAGTGTTTGAAAATCTGGATGCGGGAGGTGCAGCCCATAAGTATGAGGCGATCAAGCAAGTAGCTGGTGAGTATACGACTAGTGAACTTTGCAACCTGTTTGGAGTCTCAAGAAGTGGATACTATGCATACTTGAAACGGCAACAAGCGGACCGGGACAAGCCCGTGAAAGACCTCATCAAAGTAGTTTATAAGAAGTATGATGGTAAATATGGGTATCGACAAACCCAGCTGTTTCTCTTACGAGATCACGGGGTATGGGTCAACCATAAGAAGGTACTACGTCTGATGCAAGAAATGAAGCTCCGTTCTCGAATACGCCGCAAATATCGAGGTCACTATGCTTCAACCGAAGGTGGACGAGTCGCTGAGAATGTGATGCAGCGGAATTTCAAAGCGGATGCACCTAATCGAAAATGGGTAACCGATGTCACACAGTATCGTGTCGCGGATACGTGGCTCTACCTGTCTGCTATTAAGGATTTGTTTAATAATGAGATTGTGGCTTACCACATTGGAGTTCGCAACGACAATCAGTTGGTCCTACGGACCTTTGAGAAAGCCTTTAAAAAGACGAAAGACGTGACTGGACTGATCGTTCACAGCGATCAGGGATTCCAGTACACGTCCTACGCTTACCACGACATGTTGCCGAAGGTTGGCGCCCAAATCAGCATGTCTCGGAGAGGCAACTGTTATGATAATGCCTCGATGGAGAGCTTCTTCTCGCATCTCAAAACGGAAGGGCTCTACCCTTATGATATCCGAAGTGTGGATGAGGCACAAAGGCGAATTGAGGAATATATTCAATTCTACAACCAAAGTCGACCACAACGAAAATTAAAAAGGCTGACGCCTGTTGAATTCAGACGTCAGCTGTCGGTCTAACGGTCGGGTTTTTTCTTACTGTCCACTAAATGGGGTCTTGACCAGATTCCGGTGGCACAAAAGGAGCTATTTCTCTGTTAACAATTGTACTTGGGCTCACTCTCGATGGCATGCAGAAGAGATTCTACGGCTTCCGCCGGATAACGGCCTTCCCACGAAGCTTCTTCTACCCGGCCTTCCACCACATACCAAGGACCTTCCAAGCGGTAGGTGAGTCCGGTCACTTGGTGGTCTTCCCGAAGCAGCTCGGTAAAGAAGGCGGCTGTGTCCCATGCGGAACGGTCGTCCGGCCGCGCATCCGCCACCACCTGAATCTGCAGCCAGTTGAAGAGGGCGTCTTCTCGTTTCATGCAGGAACCCTCACTTTCTTTGGTTTTGCTCCGGCTTCACTCTCAGCTTGACGATGACCAAAATCAGAATGGCCACCAGCATTGCGCTCTTGACAGGGAGCTGCACATCCAGGATGGCGAATATCAATGCCCCGGCAAACAAAAGAACGTACAATAAGATCGTTTTGAGGATGGGCATGCGGATCCGCGTCGCGAAGCCGAGATAGTACACGATGATCAGTTGAACGAATAAGATCCAGGCCCGATTGAGATCGGCCCACATCCGGAAGCTGTCAAAAGCGGACAGTTGGTCCGGATTGGCGGGAGTATAGGTAGAAGCGAGTTGAATCCAATCCATTATGTAAGATTCCTCCTGTTTCGCACGGCTTCCCGTGCTAGCCGTGGAGCTCTCCCCGGCGCATTCTTTTTTATTTTTCCACAGTTTCTGCGAATGGACGGGTTGTCCACCCTTCTTCCATTCCCTATCCATTTTACTTTATCAGGTGGCGTAATCCCTGTCAAAAATGGAAATGCGATCTTCTCGGAGCGTCGCAGAGCGCCAATTGCTGGCATGGATCGCAATGGACGTGCTATGATAAAGCCAAAGAATGCCAAAAAGGTGGGAATCTCCAATGAGCATTTACGATATCGCTGTGAAAACGATCTCGGGCACGGAACAGACGTTGGCCGAGTACAAAGGGCATGTGCTCCTGATCGTCAATACTGCCAGCAAATGCGGACTCACACCGCAGTACAAAGGATTGCAGGAGCTGTACGAACGTTACCGGGAAAAAGGACTGGTCGTCCTGGGCTTCCCGTGCAACCAGTTCGCAGGTCAGGAGCCGGGTAGCGAGGAACAGATTGCCGAGTTCTGCGACCGGAATTATGGCGTTACCTTCCCGCTGTTCGCCAAAATCGATGTCAACGGTCCCGCTACCCATCCGCTTTACCAGTACTTGAAGGGACATGCGCCTACCGGAAATGGCGAAGATATCGAATGGAATTTCGCCAAATTTTTGGTGGACAAAAACGGCCAGGTCTACAAGCGGATCGATCCGCGAACACAGCCGGAAGAGTTGGCCGCTGACATCGAAGCCTTGCTGAATACCTGATCTCCTGATGCCACCCCGCAATTGCTGACGGGGTGGTTTTTTTATCCACGCGGAATCCCAAATCCGCGTCATTTGTTGATGTGGTACGGCAGGCGACTATACAGGGACAGCGGCTTTTGCGTATGGATAATAGGATATCTGTCGACGAAAAGCAGGGAGGTGTTGACCGTGACAGCCAAACGACCGGAACTAAACAGACGAAGCAGCTCCCCCTCGTCCCGAAAAACAGGAGGGGCGACCCGACCACATGGCCATATCCGCCCTCTTTTGGATAACGCGGTAACCGCTGCGAAAGTAGACAGACCCGGAGGGAAGCCAGGCAAATCCATGCGTTCCCCTACAGGGAATCCCAGCATCGGCAATGGCAAAAAAACGCCCATCCAGAGCTTGAAAAGAGTAACAGGAGTCCCCTTCAATCGAAATGGCCGCAAGCGCCAAACAGCAATGAGACCACTTTCCACAAAGCCTGCTGCCCCCAAACAGACAGATCATGCCCATGTAGCGGGCGGGGAAACCGAAGAGTCGTTCGTTTTGTCTGCGGCCGCGGCTGGCGAATCGCGCCACGAGGGAGAGCGTCAAGATCCGACTCCCCCTCTCTTCGACCACAGTCCTCTCATGAACGCAGAAGAATTTCCTCCCCCTGTTCAGAAGCATACTTCCGCTTCACCGGAGTATCTCCTGCCAACTTCCGAAGCCCCTGCCGCCTATACCAAAAACGACGCGATGATATACCCGCATATCGCTTATGCTTCTAGCCCCAATCGACTGCTGGTGCGAGTGACGGTTGTAGAGGAGGTGTGGGAGGTTCAATGGGAGCAGCGGGTTCGAATCAAATGGAGTCGCCCTTGGGCCAGGGTGGACATCGAAGTGCGGATGTCTGCCACCGAACTTCGCTATGATCAATCAGGATCAACGCTCTGGATAGAAGGCGAGATGATCGTAACGGGGACGGGAACCGCCCTAGGCGATGCTGTCGTGCGACATGAGACGGTGCTGCTGCCTTTCTCTGCGACCGTGCTTCGTCCAGCAGCTACCGCTTCCCCTCAAAAAAACGTCCCTCCCCTCTCGCTTCCCCCCTATCCAGAAGAAAGATGGGCAGAAGCGGGAGACTGGAAAATGACCTGGCTGTCCAACCCGCTCGCTGCCTGCTCCTCCAACCGGGAGCAAGAAGGGCTCATCCTTATATGCGGACGTGTGTGGTGGTTTCGCAAACAATTCCTTCCCCTGTCGGGACCCGAGTCCGGGGCACCTCTCTGGACAGCTCGATCCTAATTCGATCATGCTCTGCTCATCGCCTGATCTCTTGCCCTTTCTCTTCGTGAAAAAGGGCTGTTTACGCTTGTCAATCGCCGCTTCCGCTGAATCGGGCAAGCCATATCCTATCATGTCAGGATGTAAAGGGAAACAGGAGGAGAATGTATGGGAAACAAAGACCATAGGGAAAACAAAGAAAAAGAGTAGGACAAAGACAGTCGTAAACATAAACACAGGTCTCACAATGACGATGATGACGACGACGACAACCACAAACATGGTTCTCATCACGAGCACGAGCATCAGCAGAAGCCGCCGCAAGAACCGTCCTGCTTCGTGGAAAATGTCCGCTCGTTCGGAACAGCCAGCAGCGAAGTCCTTTCCCCCAAAACGATCAAAGTGCCGGTGACCTTGGCAGAGCCATCCGTTATTATCTGCGTGGAAGCGGACGTTCATCTGGAGAAGCCTGCTGTGGAAATCAAGCGGACGTGGAAATCGGTGATTTTGGAACAGTGCGAGCTGGTGCCCACGTTCAACCCGAAGATGGCGAAATTGTTCGTCAGTGGCCTCATTCGCAAAACCATCGAGTACGCCACAGTCGATCATTATTCCGCTACTGCTGTCTGCGGCGATATCCGCCATACGACTGCATTGATTCCGTTTGATTTTTGCACCGATCTGACCTTTCCCACAGGGGGACCGTCGCTTCAGCTTGCGCCCGATTTCACGTCGTCCGGACAGCTACTCGATCATTCCGGACATGGCCCGCTGCTGACTGCCGCTCTCCACGGGAATCGGCAAGTCTATAATGAGCGGCCGTATTGCCAACTGCTCTTTTCCGAGTTCACCGAGCTAGATCTGGGCCAAAACGTAAGAAGCGTCAATGGATTTGAACATTCCTTCACGGTCGTGCGTGAGAAAATCGTACTTCGCTTGGGGTTGAAAGTGCTGCAAGACCAGCAACTGCCGATCCCGACGCCTCCTCCGCCGCCGCACAAGCCTCCTCACAGCTGCAAATAGCCGTTGGGCGCGGAAACTTGGCAGGCTGCCATGAGAAAGCCCGGCTACGCCATGCTTGTTGGCGGAGCCGCGGTTGCCCTACAAAAAAAGCCGTCTCACCTCATCGGTGAAACGGCTTGCTTTGTTTCTTTCCTTACGCTTGGGGCTGGGCTTCCCAGCGTTTTTGTTTTTCATAGCGCTCGCGGTCCGATTTGTTCAGATGCTTTTTGCGCAGTCGTACGGACTGAGGAGTGACTTCGCAAAGCTCGTCGTCGTTCAAATACTCCAAAGCCTCTTCCAGGGTCAACGTACGCGGCGTTTTCATTTTGACTGTCTCGTCCTTTGTCGCCGAACGAACGTTGGTCGCATGCTTCTCTTTACATACGTTTACCGTCAAGTCGTTGTCGCGGTTGTGCTCGCCAACGATCATGCCTTCGTACACTTCTGTACCCGGCGTGATGAACATGATGCCGCGGTCTTCGACGGACATCAGGCCGTACGTCGTAGCCGTACCGGTCTCGTGGGAGATGAGCACGCCGGCGTGGCGTCCTCCAACCGCTCCCACTACGAGCGGACGGTAGCTGTCGAAGGAATGGTTCAGGATGCCGTAGCCGCGCGTAATGGTCAAAAACTCGGTGCGGTAGCCGATCAATCCGCGGGAAGGAATGATGAATTCCAGGCGCACTTGCCCAAACCCGTTGTTGACCATGTTGACCATTTCCGCTTTGCGCTGCCCCAACGTTTCCATGACCGCGCCCGTATATTCTTCCGGCACATCAATGACCAACAGCTCGGCCGGCTCCATTTTTTGCCCGTCGATCATACGGACGATCACTTCCGGCTTGGACACCGCCAGCTCGAAGCCTTCCCGGCGCATATTTTCCACCAGAATCGACAAGTGCAGCTCGCCGCGTCCGGAAACGATGAACGCATCGGGCGAATCGGTTTCTTCTACGCGCAGGGACACGTCCGTTTCCAGCTCTGCCATCAACCTGTCGCGCAGCTTGCGGGACGTCACGTGCTTACCTTCGCGGCCTGCAAACGGGCTGTTGTTCACGAGGAACGTCATTTGCAGGGTCGGCTCGTCGATTTTCAGGAATGGCAACGGATCCGGATGATCCACATCGCAGACGGTCTCCCCTACGTTGATGTCATCCAGACCTGCGATCGCGACGATATCTCCCGCTTTCGCCGATTTTTGCTCGACGCGCTGCAAGCCGGAGAAGCCGAACAGCTTCTGGATGCGCATTTTTTTCACGACGCCTTCCCGTGTCGTTACGGATACCATGTCGTTTACGTTCATGGTGCCGCGGTAAATGCGTCCGATCCCGATACGGCCGAGGAAGTCGTTGTAGTCAAGCATGGTCACCTGCATTTGCAGCGGGGCGTTTTCATCGGCATCAGGAGCAGGCATATGCTCGATGATCGCGTCAAACAGCGGGCGCAGATCGCCTTCGAGCTTGTCTGGCTCCAGACCCGCAATCCCTTGCAAACCGGATGCGTACACAATCGGGAAGTCCAGCTGATCCTCTGTTGCGTCCAGATCGATGAAGAGATCGTACACCTCGTTGATCACTTCTTGCGGACGGGCATTTTCACGATCGACCTTGTTGACGACGACGATCGGGGTCACTTTTGCTTCCAATGCTTTCTTGAGGACAAAGCGCGTCTGCGGCATGCATCCCTCAAAGGCGTCGACGATCAACAGCACGCCATCCACCATGCTCATGATCCGCTCCACCTCACCGCCAAAGTCGGCGTGGCCAGGCGTATCCAAAATGTTGATGGTGTATTCGTTGTATTTGACCGATGTGGTTTTTGCCAGAATGGTGATTCCGCGCTCCCGCTCCAGGTCGTTGGAGTCCATCATTCTCTCCTCTACCTGCTGATTGCTGCGGAATGTGCCCGATTGAATGAGCAGTTTGTCAACCAGCGTCGTTTTTCCGTGGTCAACGTGGGCAATAATGGCGATGTTGCGTATATCAAGACGCTTCATGTGAACCTCCTCTGTTATGCGTATCTTCCATATTAACAGTTCGTGAAACGCGGCACAATGGGGAGTTTTTTACGGGAATCCCTTCCTGATTACGTGACGCCAGGAACGTCATACTAACAAAAAGGAGGTGTGTTCCCCATGAAATCAAAATGGCCGATTGCCCTCGCAGGCGTAATGGCGCTGTCATCGCTGGCTGGTTGCGCCAGCTCCAGTGCAGGGCCGCAAAACACTCCACACACGCAAAATGCTGCTGTGCCAAATGCGACGTCCGATATGCGAAACAGTATGGCTCATGACCCCAACGCGTATACGCGGGGAACCTATGCGCATACGCAAGGTACCAATGCCTTTTCGCCAGGGACGCACGCCTATCATTACCGAAACGGATTTACGGCGACAGGTTTCAACCAAAACCTCGCGGAGCGGCTTACGCGCGTAGCCGATGACGTCCCAGGAGTAGATCGGGCGACAGTGGTCGTACACGGTAACGATGCCGTGATTGGCATTCGCATCCGGGACAATCTTGCGCCAGCTCAAAAATCCATCGTGGAACAGCAAGTTCATTCGGCAGCCAGGGCCGTTTCTCCCGCCATGAACATTCGGGTCACGGGCGATCCCGCCATGTTTGCGCGGATCCGCCAGTTAAACTCCTCCATCTATAACGAAGCATCGTATCGGACACGCGACGGCCACCATTCGGGAACCACCATCGCCCAAGATACTGCCAATGCCGTGACAGACTTTGGCATTTTGCTCAAAGACATGGGCCGCACCGTCACAGCCCCGTTTCGATAATCTCTCACGTAAAAGAGGTGCGGAACCACTCCGCACCTCTTGAATACTTCCTCGTTATTACTTGTTAACCAGTTGCGCTGCCTTGATTTCAGGCTCAACTACTTGCAGTTCACCAGTACCGCGAACGAGTTTCTTCGCGTAGGTTTTTTCCGGCTTCAGCACGGATACCAAGTAATCGATAGCGACTTGCGGATCAACCGTCTCACCGCACGTGTAGCAATCCAGAGCAGCGAATCCACGCTCAGGATACGTATGAATGGACAGGTGGCTTTCCGAGAGAAGAACCAGAACGGTAGCACCTTGAGGAGAAAATTGCTTTGCTTGCACGCTCAGTACCGTAGCACCGCAAGCCTCAGCAGCTTCAATCATTTCTTTTTTCAAAAATTCTGCGTCGTTCAACAAGTCAAACTGAACTCCCCATGTGTCAACAGCAACGTGTCTTCCGAAAGTCGAGTATTCCATCTTTCGGTTCCCCCTTCCTAGCAAGTGTAATGTTAAACATCGCTAGGACCTGCGTCATTCACTAACGGGGGCGGTTTCCCTCTTGTTATCCACCCTTTAAAGTGAATCCTGGTTCCTAATCCTGTTTCCAACGAAAACAACAATACCATGCTTCTGCCTACTTTGACAATACCCTTTTCGTAAAAAATATAGGAAATTAGAAAACCGGGCTCTGCCAAGCTTTTGCGCGTTTTCTGGTTCCCGCAAATAAAAAAACGGGCGCCTGGGCACCCATTTACTTTTACACTTCCAGTTCAAACAGACGTTTCGATAAAGCGGCTAATCGGCTATCAATTGCAGAGAGTTTTCCAGGGGCATTGCTTCTTGCCCAATTTCGCAGATCCAGCCATCGGTCCGTCTCTTGATATAGGGACTCAATCTCCCGCTCGCCGCCGTCTTGCTGGAACAAGGACTCCAGTTCGCCGGCCACGTTCGCTGAGTTGTTTTCAAAGATGGACGTTTCCTCGTCGCCGGACATTTCGTGAATGCTCACGACCGATCCCTGATCATAATGGTATACGACCGTGAAGCCATCGTAAATCCGGTGGACAATTCCGTAGCCTCGGAACGTTTTCATCGCTTTTCGCATGGCATTCGCCAATTGTCGATCCTGGATGAGATACGAACTGTCGCACGAATAGCGATTTCCAGACCGCAGAAAACTCAGTTGAATTTCGCCGCTTTTGTCTGTCAGAATCACGTCACGATCACCATTGTCACAAACTTTGACATCGACTGAAATGTGTTCATTGGTGAAGAGCGAGACGAATTGGTTCAGCTCTTCTTCACTCACGGTAAAATAGGCCTTGGCGTAGTTAGTCGCTAAACGCTGTGCCATAATATCTCCTCAATTCTTTTGGTTTGCATGGGCCAATTTCGACCTAACAATCATCCGAATAGAAGGAGTTACGCTAAGTGTCAACGAAGGAACGCTGTAGAACCTGGCCTTGCCCCGCGAATCGAAAATCGATTTGGGTAATGAAGGCGGATCACCTACTTTTTGTATTTACGAAAAAAACCAACCTTGACATCTCCCATTATACAACAGGCGACCTGAAAAGTCTTGAGTGAAAAGGTGATGAATTTTCGCAAAAAAGCTGAATTTGTGCGTTCAGCCGCCGAAAAACGAAAAGAACTCTCTGATTCATCCATATGCTTACCATTTCTGTGAAATGCGAAATGGTTTATGCGCCTACCGGAGGGTTCATGGCCTTCTTGATGGCGGCCTGCTCTTCTTCGGACAAGTGGTACGGGGATTGGCCGGCTTCCAACGGTTTTGCGTACACGCGGGATTCTTCACGCCCGAAGATGCTCGTGATGACGACGCCATTCTGGGCTTCATCTACAATCGCCAGTGAAAAGCTGAGATCAGATCCGACGTCCCCAAACGCGTTGTAGCGGATGATAGCCACATTCCCACACTGGGAAGCTATACGCTGGGATAGACGATTGATCATGAACTGCTGGTCGCTGTGCATCTTTTTGACTTCATCCACCTGATCCAGCAATCGATGCATCCCTTCTTCCAGATTCGCTCCACCTGCTCCGGTCATTAACCTGTTGATTGATTTGCGCATCCGGCTGACTCTGAGCGATTGCATGATGCAGATGAAAAGCAACACGACATTCAATACGAGGACAGCCAGGAGCAGGATTCCCGCATTCGGGAGTTGTGATAGGAATGGTTCCATGAAACGTTTTCTTCCTTTCTGGTGCATAGGGTGCCAAAATCCTTTTCTATTGTAACTCCGCTTCGCCCGTCATTCAAACATAGTCTGCCGAAATTCGCGATTTGTAAGCGCGTTTCTCCCTCGATCTGCCATGGAACAGACAGGAGATGCCATGCAAGCTCTTTTTAGAGCAGGACGAAACCAAAAAAAGCGACACCCTCGTTTTTGCGAGATGCCGCTTTTTTCATTCCCTATGCCTATGTGTCAAACTCATCGTCCTTTGGGGTACCTCCAGTCTACCTTACGCTTCCAAGAGCAGCATTTCCCTGCGGAGCTGTTTCAAGCGTTCCTTGGACTCCTTCATTTGTCCCTTGTCTTCCGCCTTCATGGCGTCGTACAAAGTCGCGAGTTCGTAGTCCAGCTCCAGGCGCAATACGGGAATGCGTTCTTCGGAATCACGTCGTTTCAACGCGGCAATGACCTGATCCATCGTCACATTGCAAGATTTTTCGTAGATCACTTTTTTCTCAGCTCCTTTTATTTCCACTGTTCTGACGGTTTCGCCGTACCGGATGTACGTCATTTGGACACTATCTGCAAGACGCGTCCGGATGATGGCGTGCCCCTTCGCTTCCTCGACAAAGTGGTACAAAACCTGTGCCACCCGCGAGTCGGATATGGGTACGCCCGTGAGCTGCAGCTTGTAAGAGCTGCTGACCCGCTGCAACTTCCAGTCGGCTTTTCCGCCTGTGGTGTTCACGAGGAGGTGAAACTGCTCGGGAGACTCTTTCCACGTGACGCTCACCCCTGTTTCCACCAGGGCCTGCACCATCGCGTGCAACGTTTTGCGATTAAACCAGACAGCCAGATTGAAATACTCCAACTCGATGCCGAGATTCATCAAGGCCCCTCCCATTAACAGAATACTCAGATAAAAACTGCGCTGTAAGGGAGTGAGTGGTATATCATATTATTCAGGCAGCGGTTTTGCTATTCGTATCCCGGCATGTATTTTTTTCCTACGTGGTATGATATCATATGGAGGATTCCAAGCTCCCTTGACAGGGACGTTCGCCCTTTTCTTGTGGTTTGCAGGGTGAAGAGTACGAATGAGGTGTTCGCAAAGTGGATACATTTACTGGATTTCAGCAAGAAGATTTTGATGTTTTCCGCATAGAAGGTCTCGATCAGCGAATGGAAGCGATCAAGACGATCGTCCGGCCCAAGCTGGAGTCGCTCGGCCAGCATTTTGCCCCCGCCATCTCCGTGGCGACCGGCTCCGAAATGTTTTTTCATGTGGCAAAACACGCGAGGCGAACGGTGAACCCTCCGGCTGATACCTGGGTTGCCTGGGCGGCAGACAAGCGCGGCTATAAAAAGCATCCGCACTTTCAAGTCGGCTTGTGGGGCACTCATCTGTTCGTCTGGTATGCCGTTATATACGAAGCACCGGCAAAAGGTGAAATCAGCCGTGCACTGGGTGAGCATCTGGATGACATCCTTGCAATCGTCCCGGATGATTTCCGCTGGTCTCCCGATCATACTGAGCCAGACAGCACTCCACAGGCGCTGCTCGGCAAAGAAGGCGTCAAAAAACTGGTGGACAGGCTCGCCCAAGTAAAAAAGGCAGAGCTGCTGTGCGGCATTACCATCGATCGCAACGATCCCGTGCTGGCTGACAAAGATGCGCTGCTCGGCCGGCTGGACAAGACGTTCGGGGTCCTGACCAAGCTGTACAATCTGGGTCATTCTGGCTCATAAACCGCCTCCCGATATGTTTGTATAGTTATATATGCAAAAGAACAGGTCCGCTTTCTCGTCTAAAGCGTGTGCCTGTTCTTTTGTTTTTTGCGACTGCCCGGGAACACTAGGATGAGATCAGCCCTTTCGTGTCTGGTACCCTTGCAGTTTTGCCAGCGAGCTGCCGAGATCGCCGAACATCCGGTCAAACAAATCCTGGACAGTCGGCACGTCGTGGATCAGGCCAATGACTTGCCCGGCCCAGCCGAAGCCTTGCTGTTCATTCCCGTCATAAATAAAGGTGCGGTTATTTTGGCCGCTGATCAACGGTTTCAACTGCTCGTATCCAGCGCCTTCCTTTTCCATCTCCAGGATGCGATCGGATCCGGGCGTACGGACGACACGGGCCGGAGCCCCCAACGTTCGTTTGATGACGGCAGTATCGTGTTCCGTTCCTTTGAGCAGGGCTTCCTTGTAAGCCGCATGTGCATGGACACATTCTTGTGTGGCGATAAACCGGGTGCCCATCTCCACTCCATCGGCTCCTAGAGCAAGTGCGGCAAGAATCCCCCGGCCGTCGCCGATTCCTCCGCTCGCCAGCACCGGAATCGACACCGAATCCACTACGCGGGGAATCAGGACAAACGTCCCGATATCATCGCGCCCCAGATGGCCTCCGCCTTCCTGACCGACCGCCATGACGGCGTCGGCGCCGATGGATTCAGCCTTTTGGGCCTGCCGCACCGATGCGACGAGCACGAGCTTTTTCACATCGTGGCCATCCAGCCTGCGGATGAGCGGCTCCGGATTGCCTCCCGTGACCGAAATGACTTTGACGCCTTCTTCAACGGCCACATCCACAAATGGCTCGTACGAGTGGTTGTACTGGCCGATGGCGAAGTTTACGCCAAAGGGGCGCTCTGTCATCGTCCGGACCTTGCGGATTTCCTCGCGCAGAGCCTCAGGGGACGGCAGCGACATCGCCGTAATTTGGCCCAATCCGCCCGCATTTGACACCGCTGCCGCCAGATTTGCGTATGCTAAATAGGCCAATCCGCCTTGAATGACCGGATAGTCAATCTGAAGCAATTCGGTTACTCTCGTTTTCATCTCATCACCCCGTTTTCGTAAGACTTCTGGAAAACACAAGGAAACTCCTGCTTTGGGCCAGGAATATGAATAAAAATTCGCTTGCTTTCCCCCCCTTTTTTGCTATACTCAATTTGTTTGTTTTTACCCCTACAGATTCTTGATTCGTAAAGTGAGGCGATCGTAGTGAGACAAATGAAAACTCCTTTGTTCAGCGGGTTGTTGGAGCACGCCAACCGGAACCCGATTCAATTTCACATTCCGGGCCATAAAAAGGGTATGGGCATGCATCCGGCATTTCGCGAGTTTATCGGGGAGAACGCTCTCTCGATTGACCTCATCAACATCGCGCCCCTGGATGATTTGCATCACCCGAAGGCGATGATCAAGGAAGCGCAGGATCTTGCCGCCGAAGCGTTCGGGGCTGACCATACCTTCTTTTCCGTGCAAGGGACGAGCGGTGCCATCATGGCCATGATTATGGCTACGTGCAAGCCTGGCGACAAAATCATCGTCCCGCGGAACGTGCATAAATCCGTCATGTCCGCCATCATTTTCGCAGGCGCTGTTCCTATTTTTATTCACCCTGCGATGGACGAGCGCTTGGGCATTTCTCACGGAATCACCGTGAAAGCCGTGCAAAAAGCGCTGGAAACCCATCCGGATGCAGCCGCCCTGCTCGTCATCAACCCAACTTACTTCGGGATTGCCGGTGATTTGCGGGAAATCGTACGGACCGCGCATAATTATGAGATCCCGGTACTCGTAGACGAAGCACATGGCGTGCACATCCATTTCCATGAAGACTTGCCGATCTCTGCGATGCAGGCAGGTGCGGACATGGCTGCCACTAGCGTGCACAAGCTTGGCGGCTCGTTGACGCAAACCTCGATTTTGAATGTAAGAGAAGGACTCGTCGATGTCGACCGCGTCAAAACCGTGATGAGCATGCTGACGACGACATCCACCTCCTATATTTTCCTGGCATCGCTTGATATGGCGCGCCAGCACCTGGCGTTGAACGGGCACCTTTTGGCAGAGCAAGCGATGCAGCTCGCCGAAAAAGCCCGGAACCTGATTAACGAGATCCCCCGCATCTACTGCGTCGGCAAGGAGATTCTCGGCAAACCGGCCACCTTCGCCATGGATCCGACCAAGCTGCTCATCCACGTCCGCGATCTGGGGATCACCGGCTGGGAAGTGGAGAACTGGCTGCGCAACAAGTACAACATCGAAGTCGAAATGAGCGACTTGTACAACATCTTGTGCTTCGTGACAGCCGGCGATACGGAAGAATCCATCCAGACGCTGGTGAACGCGCTGCGCGACTTGTCCGTCGAGTTCGCCCATGTGCAAGCAGAGGAAAAGCCGACGATCTCGCTGCCGAATATTCCGCTGCTGTCCACTACACCGCGCGACGCGTTTTATGCGGAGACGGAAATTGTTCCGCTGGCAGAAGCGGCAGGGCGAGTCACCACCGAATTCATCATGGTCTACCCGCCTGGGATTCCGATTTTCCTTCCGGGAGAAGTGATTACCGAAGAGAATATCGCCTACATCTTGGAAAACATTCGGGTCGGCTTGCCTGTCCAAGGACCTGAGGATGAAACACTCAAGACGATTAAAGTCGTGAAGCGTCAGACGGCAATCTCCGGTTAAGAAAGGGACCACATTCGGGCTGCTTTTCGGGAGAATCGCCAGGCTTTTGATTGGAAAGCTGTTGCTCATAGCGGGCAACAGCTTTTTTCTTTTCAGCGAGCCGGAAGATGGCTGAACTTTTTGATAAAATGGTCGTGAGTACACGCAGAGGAGTGAACCGTCGTGCCAGACTGGTCCTACCATCCAATCTTTCGTCCCCTCCTCTTTCTTCTCTCCCCGGAGAGGGCGCGCGACCTTACCTTGCGGGCAATCGGTACGTTGGCAAAATGCCCAGGCGGACCCTCGCTCATTGAGCTGATGGGCCATATGAAGCCTCCCCAGGAACTATCAAGAACATGGGCCGGCATCTCGTTTTCCTCTCCGGTAGGAATAGGGGCTGGTCTGGATCCGTACGGCACCGGCCTTCAGGCGCTTAGCCGCTTTGGAGTCGGATATATCGAGTTTGGCCCGATTACCGCAGAGCCCTTTTCCTCCCATCACGAGCTCCTACGTCAGGCAGACAGCCGATCTATCCTTTACCCTGGAGAGAAAAGCTTGGAGAATCCGGGCGTGCATGTTTACCGCGAACGATTGCGATCAGCGCCGACGCTCGGCGTTCCTGTCGGGGCGAGGCTGGCAAGCAAACCCGGCGCAACGATTTCGGAGGCGACAGCGGAAGTGCTTTTCCTTGCAAAGCAACTCGGCGAGAGCTGCTCCTTTTTTTCTGTGGATACACGCTGGTTTCCGGTGGAACTTACTCGCAGCCATACACAATGGCGAGCTTTTGTGCGCGAGCTGCGGAAAGTGACGGATCTGCCGCTCTTCCTCCTTCTGCCCCCTGACAGCAATAAGCCTTACGCCGCAGAGCTATTCCAGCCTGCGTGGGAGGAAGGCTTTGCGGGCGTGCTGGTAGCGGGCGGCATCCAAGTCGAGTCCCTCATTGTTGGCTGCACCGATGCGCGGCTGACCGGTCCATCCGTTTTCGCGTCAAGCCGGGCGTTCGTACAATGGCTCCGGCAGAGCTGGCCGGAATCGATCATCATTGGCTCCGGGGGCATTCACGAGCCAGCTGACGCGCTGCACATGCTTTCGGCGGGCGCCGATCTCATTTCGCTGCATAGCGGTCTCGTCTACTCAGGGCCTGGACTTCCCAAGCGGATCAACGAAGCGATCTGGCAAACTCGGTCACAGCCAGAGGCGAATCCGATCGCGTCGACCGAAACACTGCCTTCTTCCGGCAAGTCCTTCGTCCCGCCATGGGTATGGGGCATGCTCTTGGGAATCGGGATGATCGTAGGCGGCGCGTTGGCCTGGTTCATCGCCGCCACAAGCGTCGTGCTCCCCTACGACGAGAGCTTCCTCGGAATGGGGGCAGCTGAGCTGGTGCTCCTGAACAGCCGACTGCTTCCCTTTATGTCGCACGACCGCATCAGCCTCGCAGGGACGATGATTTCCATCGGTGTCATCTATTGCGGGCTGGCTCGGCATGGCCTTCGGCACGGCCATCACGCAGCCAGGCAAATCCTTCTTGTTTCCGGAGCTGTCGGTTTTTCCAGCTTTTTTCTGTTTATTGGATACGGCTATTTTGATGCCTTGCACGCCATCCTGGCCATCATCCTGTTTCCCGCCTTTCTCCTTGCCTTGCGTGCCCCTGCCGGCATTCATCTCCCCACTCTCCCGGTGCAGCTGTCCAATGACACTCAATGGAGGCGTGCCCTCTGGGGACAACTGTCGTTTGTCGTGATTGGATTCGGGCTGACCGCTGCAGGCGTGATCATTTCACTTATCGGTGTGACCGGTGTGTTCGTTCCCTCTGATCTGTTGTTTCTGTGCGCTTCACCGGAAATGCTGCAAGCCTACAATGAACGGTTGATCCCGCTCATCGCCCACGATCGGGCAGGGTTTGGCGGGGCGCTCGTCTCCGACGGTATGGCCGTCCTTCTGCTTAGCCTTTGGGGGTTCCGAAGGGGAGAGCGTTGGATCTGGCGGACTCTCTGCCTCTCCGGGCTGCCAGGCTTTGCGGCAGGCATCGGCGTTCATTTTTCCGTCGGCTACACGGACTTTCTTCACCTGTTCCCCGCATTCGTGGCCTTTGCGCTTTTTCTGCTTGGGCTGTGGCTGTCGCGGCCGCATTTGCTGGCGCGATCCTAGCCGGGAGCATAGCCATTTACACGAAAAACCCAGACAGCAAGTGGGGCTCACGAGCTGCCTGGGTTTTTGAAATGGTTGTGAGGTTGTTAGTTGTCCGTTTCTTCATCCTCATCAGAATCAGACTCGTCGTCGTCATCATCCTGTGGCCGAGCAAACGAAAGCGTATAGACGTATGGGTCTCCATCACGCGTGTCAATCCAAACGAGGCGATTCCCTCCAATGCGGGCTTCTTCTACCTCTGCTTTGCTGCTCCAGGAATAGTCGCTGTAAGAACCTTCCTCGGCATCGTACAACTCAAAGTAAAAATCTTTCTGTTTTGGCGAAAGTCGGTTGTCCTCATACAATACCATGTTGCGGGATACTTGCGGGTTAATTTGGTCACGGTCTGCATAACGCAGCAGAGAAGTCGTCTTTTCTCGGTCGAGGTCGTAGTAGTACAAATCCCAGCTCGGCTTTTTAGAATCGGTATATTCGCTCCATACGACGAAATCTTCTCCGAGTTTGGCAGTTTTCACTTGCACGTTTTTGCGAATCTCGGTTTCGTCATCGTCGTCGATATCGTACAGGACGATGCTTGCTTTATTGGAGCTTTGCTCAAGCACCCACGTCGCATAATTCCCGTAAATGTCTACACTGAGCGGATCTTTCCGCAGCGTGCTGACTTCCTTGCTCTTGTTTGTAGAAAGATCAGTCAGCATGATGTCAGGTCTGCTTTGCATGTTTACCCACAGAAGCATGTCACCGTCGATCTCGTACAGTTTTTTATCCGGCTCTTGGTCGTCATCTTCGTCCGTGACTTGATTCGTGACACCTTTTTTAATGTCGTAGGAAAAGAGTGCATCCTCGGACTCATCATACCAGACGACGTAGCGATTGCTGACAAGAGGACGAATCGGGTCTGCATCCACAGTCGTTATAGCTTTGGTTGTACCCTTTTCCACGTCATACAGAATAACGGAGGAGTTTTTGCGATTCTCCGAAATATAGACGACATATCGGTCGCTTCCATCCGGTTGGCTCGGTTCTCCTCCTACGTCGCCAATCTGCAGCGCTTCTTTTTCATCGAGATCGTACAAATTCAGGCGGAGCTTCTTGTTGTTATCCGCCTTTGCATACAGGACGTAGTCTCCGTAAACCCGCGGAGGCAGTTTGTCGTAAATAAAGCTCGCAATGTCTTTCGTCGTCGTCTTCGACGTGGTTCCGTAGGTTGCATGACCATCGTCCACGAACAAGTAGGTATTCTTGTAAAGATGCGGAGAGGTTTTGTCACCGGAGTAGTCTGTCAGCTTCTTGATTTTGCTGTTGCCGATCGTGTACAAGGCGATTTGGCTGTAGGTGCCGCTCTGGTCTTCATATACGATCTGATTCCCGTACACGGACGGATTCACTTGGTCGCCGCGAGAAGTCACCGCTGCTTTTTCCTGACCGGCTTTCATGTCGTAGTAGTAGATGTCTGCATTGCCGGAGCGCACGTCTTGCCATGCAATGTATGTATCCCCGATAGTAGGATTGCTTGCTTTGCCGCTTGTGGAAATTTGTTCGGATTCACCGGAAGTAATGTTGTACATGTAAACGTCCGAACCGCCGTTGCTCTGGTCGTCCCAGACAATATTCTTGCCGGATATCTCCAGGTGCGTCACCTTTGCCGATCCGCTTGTGAGGCGTGTTTCCTTTTCATCGGAAATATCGTACATGTACACATCGGATCCTCCATCACGGGAGTCGATCCAAACGACGTATTTGCCGTCAACACGTGGACTTGTCTTTGTAGACTCTTCGCTGCCGATCTTCTTTTCCGAATGGTTATCCAGATCATAAAGCGTGATGGTCTTTTCCCCTTCAACCATCCACACAGCGTAGTCCTCAGAAATGTCGAAACCGGTCTTGGCGATTTCAGGTGAGCCCACATCTATCTTCACTTCGTCGCCGATGCCGGACGCAAATGCCGGTGTCCCGCTCCACAGGGAAGTGACCAACAGCGCTGCGGCCAACCATCCCTGCCTCGGTTTTAGCTTCATGGAACAATTCCTCCTCTTGCCACAATTTTCACTCTTACCTATTATCCCCCATGTTGAAAAGGTTGTCAAAAAAAACAGGCCTCGCAACGCGGCCTGACTAAGGTTTCGATTATTCTTTTTCCTGCTTTTGACCCGCCTGGCAGTCGCAGCTGCAAACAGCGTAAAGCGTTTTCACCGAATTGGATTCGAAATGTTCAATGATCGTCCCGCAGGTTTGACAGATGATTGTTCCCATGTATGTTCCCCTCCGCTGTCACATTGCCCGGAAGCAGTGTGAGTGATTGGTCATATCTGCGTAAATATGATGCTGAATCTATCTTAATATGACACAACATTAGGAGTCAATACGGTAATTACACTCATTTTGTTTTAATTAGTATGTCACATTTGCTTTGCGGATCGATCCATCCATGCTGCCATGCGCTCCAGTATCTGTTCTTTTTCCGGTTCATTCAAAACTTCGTGGCGCAGTCCTTCCCAACGCTGAAACTCGGTGTGTGACGGGATCCCTGCGACGAATCGCTCCACAGCATCGGCATTGACCAGGGTATCGTCTCCGGCTTGCATGACCAAGACGGGGACGGCGATGCGCTCCCGCTCCTTCCAAGCGAGTCTCATCGCCCGTTGCAGCTCCTGATACCATCTGACACTTACCTTCGCATAATTGAGTGGGTCACTGCGATACGCGGCCTGTACCGCCGGATCCCTCGACACCTGGTCGGGAGATATTCCGTTTGGCATCGCCAGAGTCGGCCAGACGCGGTCCAGCCACTGCGCGAGCTGCGCCTTCCATGCCGGAACGGACAGCTTCAGCTCCAGGCAGGGC
Organism: Brevibacillus brevis; assembly: GCF_031583145.1. NCBI lineage: Bacteria > Bacillati > Bacillota > Bacilli > Caryophanales > Paenibacillaceae > Brevibacillus > Brevibacillus brevis. The sequence continues at coordinate 3,911,298 of NZ_CP134050.1, forward strand.
GAGGTCAGGATCAGGCCCGTGATTTCGCCTGGGCGATCGCAGCTTTGGACAAACCTTGTCGCCACCAAGCCTCCAAGACTATGCCCCATTATGTACAGCGGCTGCTCTTCCTCTGCCGCATCCTGTGCATCCCGCATCCAGACGCCAACCGCTTCGACATACCGCTTGAAGTCATCGATATGCCCCCTCCTTCCAGCGGACCTTCCCCATCCCGGCAGATCCCCTGTAAATACGCTCCAGCCTCGTTCGTTCAAATAGGCAGCCACATGCTCGTAACGGCCATAATGCTCTCCCGTTCCGTGTACGAGCACGACTGTCCCCCTCTGGTCTGGAGCCAGCCAGCAATGTTTGTGCACGTCTTCTCCCCCTTATTTGTACGCTTGACCGCTCCGCCAAGTTGTCAAATCTGATTGCGAAATAAAACGAGCAGAAGGTAAACTTCTGCTCGCCTGCTAATACTGATTTTCTTCGTATGGCATCGTTGGCAAGTAGTCTTGTAAAAAATGGGCGAGGGCTTCCGCTTCGCTTTCTGAACCCAGCCGGAAGATCTTTTGCAGATATCCGGGGTTCACAGCGTCCTCTGAACTGAGAAGGGTCGATTGCCCAGTCTGCATACAGATCACCAGAGGCTTCCCGTAAAACTTGTGCGTAAAGACGATCCCAAAATCGTGGCGAGTTCCCTCCGAGACAAATCCGAGAAAACGTACATTGGCATTCTCCGACTCCTCGTATAAGTGGTCGTAGTGCTCCATCAGCAATCCCTCCTCATCGTAAGTTTGTCCCCGAATGTTGTTGCGTAAATATTCGGAGTATTTCCTAGTATACGTGAAAACCCGACTTTTTGCTACTCCCGGTACTTAACTGATCAAGTGCCGGGAGTTTGGAACACGATCTTCGCCCTCTTGAATCCAGCGTACCTTTTCCACCCCGTGCAACGATTGCGCGACAAAGGAAAGGCATTCAAAAAACAGTTCGACTACCGCTGTACTGTATCGTTCCTCCATTTTCTCCAACGCATACGTCAAACGAAAAATAGAAGGTACGCTTCGCCGGCTGGCCTCGATGACTTGTCGTCCTTTTTCCGTCGGATAGACATGCACGACACGTCCGTCCAGCTCCGACTTTTCGATGGTCACCATACCTTTTTCCATCAGCTTCTTGATATGAATCACGATCGATGAGGGATGCCAGAAGGTCCAGTCGGCAATTTGTGTGACCCGCACGCCTTCGTAGCAATAAATGATCCAGAGAATGTTCAGTTGAACGGAGGAATCCAGCTCGGCTTCCTTCGCTGCCCTCTCCCAGTCCTCCTTGTTCACCACGTCAATGGCGCGCATCGTGTTCAGCGCTTCGAATACGTTTCTAATTGAGACCTCCTGCATAGGGTCAATTCCTCCATGTGATTCTTGTTCTTTCCATCAGCGACTATATGAATAGTAATTATATTTTACACTTTTCAGAAAAGACGCGCAATTATTTTCCGCTCGGAATTGCCGCATTGTCAAAGAGTGGAAGCAATGCTACACTAAACGCAGACATTCTCGGTGCTAGGAGTGAGTGCAATCGTGAAACTTCAATCGGCCTACATTTATTTCGTAGAAGGTTCCACAGCCACACATGCAGACATCGAAGACGTAAAAGCAAAGTTTGCCCGATATATCGACATGACCGGAAAGACGGGGCAGCAGCTCGGTTGGTCCTATGCCGACGCCGCCTTTCCCTATACCTTGGAGGAGCGGGAAGAAGGCAAAGGCTCCTGGTTCCTGCTCAAAGGAAAAGATCCGAATATGTACAAAGCGATTGTCGTCGGAGTGGGCTCCACCGAAGTCAACGGCCAAGAAAAGCACTACATTCAAATTTCCCTGCCGGAATCCGCCACCCACGGCGATAAAAACAAGGCGAACGAGTACTGCCGCTATCTGGCCCGCGACTACAAAGCCGAACTGCACTTGTTCAACAACCGGATTCAGTATTTTCAACCCCGCAAACCGTAAGAAATGGGATTCGATCAATGACACAGCCGTCCATGTGCGGCTGTTTTTTTATGGTTTGCCCATTGCCTTTGCCTGAACTTTTCCATACGTATAAAAAAGCCAAAGCTGCAAAAGAGGTGACCCGATGGAAACGCAGGCATTTATCGATCTGGTGGCTGGCTCCGCCAGACAGACGTTTTTGACACATCGAATTTTCCCGTCGATCACAATTGCCCAGGCGATCCTGGAATCAGGCTGGGGAAACAAAGTCCCGGCCGATCCCGTGACGGGACGCTCCTCGTACAACTTGTTCGGCATCAAGGGAACCGGACCGGCCGGCTCGGTCACGATCGCCAGCAAGGAAGTGGAAAATGGGCAAGTCGTGACGCGGAACTCCCAGTTCAAAGCCTATTACAACTACCAGCAGTCCATCGATGACCACGCCGACTTTTTGCTCCAGCCGCTCTACAAAAAGGTAGTGACCGCGGCTTCGCCCCAGGAAGCCGCCCAAGCTCTAGAGAAAGCGGGCTATGCCACTGACCCGCAATATGCCGAAAAGCTGACCACCCTCATCCAGACTTACAACCTGAGCAAGTACGATCAATTCTCGCCTCAAGACCCTTCTCCCTATCCGGAATGGAAAATCGACCTCGTGAAGCGAGCGCTCAAGGAAGGATTGCTGACTTCCCCCGAATGGCTATCCAAGCCAGACGAACCGATGCCGGTCTGGGCAGTTCTGGCTGTCGCCCTGCGACTGCTCGACAAGCAGCGCCAAATGCCCTGACCATTTGAGCACCTGGCTGCGCCATGCTTTTTGGCCGAGCCGCGGCTGCCCTTATACGAGATAGGACTTTTATCAACAACAAAAGACCCTCTGATTCAGAGGGTCTCCCTTATTCATGAGCACGTTGATCAAATCATTTGAGATCTCGATAGCGAATAAAACCTTCCATCCACCATCCGAATGCCGAGATCGACGCAATATTCCAATCCTTGCGTAACCCCGTAAAGTATCCACTCGGAGGAGCGGTGGTTGATATCAAAATCGGTGTACAGGTCAGTGCCATCATCGCGGATCTCTTTGCGGTCAGTCACATCGAAAAGGCGTAGCACAAACGGCAGCTCGGCGAACGGAATCGCAAACTTCTTTTCCACTTCCTGCTCGAACTCCTTTGTCATGCTCCACTCTGCCTGGATCGAATGCTCATCCTTCCAGGCAATGCGTATACTCGGGCCTTCTACGTCTGTGGATGATCGCGGGGGATTTGTCTCCATTCGCTCCCATCGTTCCTTTCTTTCATGTACTCGCTTTCACCATGTATATCGGCTTTTCCACCTATTATACCATGCGAACAAGCCACGTGGGAACGCAAACAAGCTATATTTTATCGTCCAACTGTAAAGCTGTTCTCCCCGACGGTTACGTACGACTTGAATTTCTCCGATTTCATTTGCACCTGAACCTTGTAGGTGCCATAGCTCTCCAGCTTGGTTGATACGAACGGCTCAGAGAAATAGAAGCTGTTGGCGTTTTGCGTGGAGAACTTCCATTCTTTCCCCTTCTCCACTTCTTTCCCGTCCGGCGCAATCAACACCAGCTGCATGCGAAGGTCTTTGGCGACCGGCGCTTCGTCCACTTCGACAAAGACATTGAACGTCCGTGGCACGTTTTTGTCGCTGTACCCTTTGATCGGATTGCTAAAGACCACGGTCTTGTTGCGCGTCTGCTGGATGCCTTCCAAAACCAGGATATTCACATTCGGCTTGACAATTTCCAATTTGCCGGAGTTCTGGTCGTATTCGGTAAAACCGCCCATGCGGTTCACGAGATCCTCCACTGAATTGGCATTGGATGATCCCATGCTGCTCACGATCCGTTCACCACCAAGAAAAACCCGCATCGATCCCTCACCCAAAGCCGTGCTCCCTACACCGGCAACGACAGTCAATGCCAACAAGGCTGACAACATTGCTTTTTTCATGTCTTGTTCCTCCTGTATGCTTGCGCGGCAGCGCTTGTTATTCCGAATTTGTGCTTACTAGTTTATACGCCCGAACACGCAAATAGTTGTGGTCGAAACCCAACTTTTTTCAACAATATCCACAGTATCCACAGCGCCAGCATTCAGGAAGAAAGACTTATTCACAGCCTTGTCTTCTGCGAAAAAAGACTCGAAATGAGACAGCGAATTTCATCCTTGCGACTCTTTTTAAGCAAAACAAAGGAGCAGTCTGCGAAAGACTGCTCCGTGAAGCAAGCATCGGTTATCGGCTTGAAAGCCACGTGAAATAGCGGGAAACGACCCGAATCGCGACCTCGATCGCGTCCTCGCTCGGCTCGATCTTGGAATGGTGCAATCCGTACGGCGTGTCGACCCCGAGCCAGAACAGGAAGCCCGGAATTTCCGTTAAAAAGTACCCGAAGTCTTCTCCGGTCATCGCTTCCTGGCAGCGAATGAGGGTCACGTCCCGGCATTCCTCGCTCATCCAGGCCATGAACTCTTCGGTCAAGGCTTCCTCGTTGTACACTTGGCAGTACCCGCAGCCGTAGTCAATGGCGGCGGTGCATTCGAAGCCAGCTTCGATCCCTTTCACCAAGGCCTCGATCCGGCTTTTCACGCGCGCCATCGATTCCATCGAGAACGTGCGGATCGTGCCTTCGAGCCGCGCTCTCTCCGCGATAATATTTTGCTTCGTGCCGCCCTCGATCTTGCCGACCGTGATCACGGCGGAATCCAGCGGATCAATATTGCGGGCGACGATCGACTGCAGCTGTGTCACCAGATGGCTCGCTGCGACCACCATGTCGTTGGACTTGTGGGGAAATGCAGCGTGTCCCCCTTTCCCCACCAGATCCACAAACAGCTCGGAAGTGTTGGCAAACAGGATGCCCGGCTTCGTCGCGATGTGCCCAACCGGATACTCCGGGGCAATATGGAGCGCGAAGATGCAGTCCGGGCGCCACTCGGCGAATTCCTCGCTGCGCATCATCGGCAAAGCGCCGCCTGGCCCTTCTTCCGCCGGCTGAAACAAAAACAGCAGATTGTCTGCGATCGGATGCTCTGCAAAATGCGTCACCAGTCCGAGGGCGATCGCCATGTGCACGTCGTGGCCGCAGGCGTGCATGAATCCTTCGTGGAGTGAGCGAAACGGATACGCCGTCTCCTCTGTGATCGGCAGCCCGTCCATGTCCGTTCGCCACCCGATCGTGCGCTTGGGATCGGTGCCTGGGATCCTCACGAGAATGCCGGTGCGCCACTTCTTGATCTGCAGGCGCTCCTCAGAGAGTCCTTCCAGGTAGCGTAGCAAGTACTGTTGCGTTTTCACTTCCTGAAAGCCTGGTTCCGGTATTTGATGCAGGTCTCGGCGGATCTGTACAAACGGAGATACGCTCATGATTTTACGCCTCCTTGGCGGAACTGGCTGCAGTCAGCCGCTTGGCAAAAACAGCCAGGAAACGGTCTACGTCCGCTTTCGTCAGCGTCAGCGGCGGCAGAAGTCGCACGATGGTCTTTTGCGTCACGTCGACGAGAATCCCTTCTTCCTGCAGATCGCGCTGCAGACGGCTCGCTTCTTCAGGAGATACGCTCAACGGTATGCCGACCATCATTCCTTTTCCGCGCAGGGCCTGCAAATGCTGCGGCAACCGCTCGCGCAAGGCCGCAAGTCCATCCCAAAGGTATTGGATCACTTCGTTCACATGAGCTTCGAAGCCGGGGTCCAGGAGCTCATCCAACACGGCATTCCCAAGGGCGGCCGAGAGCGGCGAAGGGGCGAAAGTCGTCCCGTGGTCGCCTGGCTTGAACAGATCCATCAGTTTTTCGCCAGCGATTACCCCGCCGAGCGGCAAGCCTCCGCCCACGCCTTTGGCAAAGAGGATCAGATCCGGCGTCACGCCTGCATGCTGGTAGGCGAACAGCTTTCCGGTGCGCCCCATCCCCGTCTGGATTTCATCCATGGCAAACAGCATGCCTTCTTCTCGGCAAATCGCTTCCACGTCGCGGAGAAACGGCTCCGAGAGCGGAACCACGCCTCCGGAGCCGAGTACTGGCTCCATCAGGATGGCGGCAGGCTTCGCCGTTCGGCAAATCTCACGCAGCCCTTCCGTATCTTCGGCGTCCAGCTCATAGACCGAGAATACCGGCTGCGGAAAGTCCTGATAGACGTGAGCCTGTCTGGTCAGGCGGACCGCTCCGAGCGTGCGGCCGTGGAAGCTGTTGCGCAAGACCACGATCCCTTCCCGACCGGCTCCTTCCGCTTTCGTCCATTTGTGAATCAGCTTGATCGCCGCTTCCGTCGCCTCCGCTCCGGAGTTGGTGAAAAAGACTTTCCCGGCGATTGTCTGTTCTACCAGCCGCTGCGCCAGGCGAATGGCAGGCTGATTGAGAAAGACGTTGGAGATGTGCAAAAACAGGTCGCCCTGCTCATGCAACGCCTTCAGGATGCGCGGATGCGAGTGCCCCAGCACGTTTACGGCTAGACCCGTAAACAGGTCCAGGTACCCTTTGCCCTCCGTGTCGTACAGGTAGTTGCCCTCGCCTTTTGCGATAGCAATCGGTAGCCTTTTGTACGTAGAGATAATGTACTGTTCATCGAGCGAACGCCAATCCATGTCATTCACCCCTTACAGCTGACGCAGCTCCTGCTTGATTTCCGTCTTCGAACGGGTTTTTTCGTCGATTTGCTTGATGACGCGGGCAGGTGTGCCAGCTACTACCGTGTACGGAGGCACATCCTCAATCACGATCGCGCCTGCAGCTACAACGGCTCCTTTTCCTACGCGGATGCCTTCCAGAATAACAGCGTTGGCACCGATCAAGACATCGTCTTCCACGACGACCGGTTGAGCAGATGGCGGTTCGATCACGCCTGCGATGACAGCGCCTGCACCGATGTGGCAGTTTTTCCCTATGGTTCCACGGCCCCCTACTACCGCGTTCATGTCGATCATGGTGCCTTCCCCAATGACGGCACCGATGTTGATGCTTGCGCCCATCATGATGACGGCGTTGTTGCCGATGGTCACCTGGTCACGAATGATGGCACCCGGCTCGATTCGAGCCTGGATCCCTTTGGTGTCCAGCAGCGGAATCGCAGAGTTGCGTCGATCGCTTTCCACGACGTAGTCTTCAATTTTGTCTGCGTTTTGCGCCAAAACCGGCTCGATTTCTTTCCACTCGCCGAACACGACGCCTGTATTGCCGCTCAGGAAAGCTTTGGAGCCCTCTCCGAAGTTGATGCCTTCGAGATTCCCTTTGACATACAGTTTTACAGGGGTTTTCTTTTCGCTTTTTTGAATAAACGAGATAATTTCATTTGCATCCATCATGTTCATGGGTACATCCTCCTTTTAATAGAAACTTGCTTGTTTTAAGCCGATTCGGCTCGACCGGGTTCACGCGCGGTGGATCACGCTGCAAACACCGACCAGGAAGTTGAGGTACTTCGCCCTCGCGCACCGGAACCCTTACACCAAAGGCGTACGAATTCCTATACGTGAAAAAAAGCAATGAGTGCATTACGCTATCTCATTGCTTTCGATTCCCTCGCCAGCAAATCGTAAATAGCGCTCCATGAGAGATTCTTCTCATGACAGGATGATCATTGTTCACGAGCACCCCAACCCTTGCCATCCAGGGGAACGGCAACAGCTTCGGCGCCTTAGCCTTTCTATCTTTTCCTGCCCCCCGGCAGACCGCGAAAAGATGTACTCTTCTGTAGCGCACCTCTATTTAGACTTTACTATCTTAAGTTTATTTAACTCTACCAAAATCACCTACGTGTGGCAACAGCTTTGTGAAAAGAAAGTTGATAATTGACAAAGAGAATCATTTTCATTATTTTTGTTATGAGAATGATACTCATTATCTTTATGGAGGTTTACTATGCCAACGATTCTGATGGTGTACGCAAGCATGACAGGAAATACGGAAGAAATAGCCGGGGCGATCGCGGAAGGAATCCGCTCGACGGGGGCTACGCTCGCCATCAAAGAAGTAATGGATGCTTCCGCTAAGGAGCTGACGGCGTACGACGGTATCTTACTTGGTGCCTACACATGGGGGGATGGCGAACTGCCTGACGAGTGCATGGACTTTTACGGCGAAATGGATGAAATCAGCCTGGCGGGCAAGAGGGTGGCGGCTTTTGGCTCATGCGACTCGAACTACGATCATGTAGGCGCCGCTGTCGACATACTGCTGCAAAAGGCACGGGATCGCGGGGCAGTCACGCCTCTTCCCGGCTTGAAAATCGAGCTGGCCCCTACCGCACAGGAAAAGGAATCATGCAAGGCGTTTGGCGTTTCTTTCGTGGAGCTGTTCAGCACAGAAACCGCCTGAAACCCCTTTCATTCTCATGCTTCTCAAAGAGGGCGCCTTTATGATACACTGTCCATCCAGCACTTTTTTCCTAGGAGGTACTCAAGATGAAACTGCATACAGACAGCATTTACTTGCGCCCTCTCACATGGGAAGACGCCGCCGAGCTTCTGGAGCTGCGACGGCGAAATCACGAATTTTTCCAACTTTTTGAACCGATTCGCCCTGCTTCCTACCTTACATTGGAGGGGCAGCAGGAACTGATCGCCCAGGCCATAAGCGATTTTGCCAAGCAAACTGCCTTTGCGTTCGGTGTTTTCTTGCGGGATAATGACCAGATGATCGGCCGGGTATCCCTGTCCAATGTAGCGCGGGGAGCTTGGCAAAACGCTACCTTGGGATACTTCCTCGACAAGGAGCTCAACGGCAAAGGGTATACGACTGCTGCTGTCGGACTGGCTCTTCGGTACGCCTTTACCGACGGACAGCTCCATCGGGTACAGGCCGGCGTGATGCCCCGAAACCTCGGCTCTATCCGCGTCCTCGAAAAAAACGGATTCCGATATGAAGGCCTCTCGCTACGTTACTTGCAAATCAACGGCAAATGGGAAGACCACAACATGTACGCCATCACGGTCGAGGAGTGGGAGAAATAGATTCGACTCCCGCGTTAGTCTCCCGCAGCCGCTCCAGAATGCGCCGTTTTCGGTACAGCATCATGCCTGCCTCCGCGACATCCTGCACGGACGAGCGGTTGATGTAGGCGCCAAACAAGATCCCGGCGATGGGAACCATCTGGAACAGTTTTTTCCACCCGAAGTTTTCCGTATAGGTCAATACGACTTCTCGCCAGCCTTGGAGCTGTGCCATGACATCCTTCTCCGCAGCGGGATTGTCAAACTGAGCCAGCTCCTCGAGGATGGCTTTTTTTCCGACGATGTCAGAAGAAGCAAATTGCAGGCACTTGATCACGAATAACCGCTCTCTTTTCTCCTCGGGGCGATACCCGTAGCAGAGCGCCATTTCTTGCAAAACTTTCAGCGAGGTTCCCACCAACAGAGGGATGTCCAGCGCGAGGGTGAAAATGCCGCCAATACCGGTTGTGGCCCCCTGTACCGTAGCGAACGTAGCTCTGGACTCCTTCAAGTCACTCGCGACCGCATCCATCAGCGCCAGTGGCGTTCTCGCCATCTCATCCGCATCCGGCCCCTGCGCGAGCCCCATCCGACTGCGGAACTTGGCGTACACCGCTTCGTCTTTCGCCAGGTACTTCCCTCCCGTTTCCAGGAAGGCCGCCATTTCATCAACAGCCGCCCCGAGCTTCTCCCTCACCACCTTTGGCGTGATCCGATCCAGCAACACAAAGGGCAGCCTGCCCAGCTTTTCCCAAAACCACAAGTCTTTTTGCTGTGCCTCCCAGGCTTCCACTTCTCTCAACGCCTGATACAAGGACTCTCTCGTTTCCATCCTCTATCTCCTTTCAAGAGCGACCGCCGTGTTCCCGCTTCCACAGACATTGGTTGCGGAGCAAATGCTTCACGTATTGCTGCAGCTCTTCTGCCGACTTCATCCCGGCAAACTCCTCTATTCCTCTTACGATTCCGAGTTTGGAATGTTTCACTTCTTGGGCTTCGATCCGAAAACCGAACTTCTCCAGAACAGCTCTCTGTTCTTCTGTCATGCGCTTCTCCTCCTACAGCAAAACCCCCTGCATCGCAGAGGGTTCGTCCTATTCTTTATTGTACGTCAATCGTGAGCGTTAAAGTCTGCTCCTGTTCGATAAAATCCGTGTCTTTCTTGTAGGATTTCAAATAAGATATGACCTTGCACGACTGATATCCAAGCGTATTTGTCACCTTGATCGTATACACGCCTGGTTTGCGGTCGTGAAAATCGATGATCTGCTTCAGGTCGAGCGAATCGACGCCCTCGTTTGCTTCCTTTTCCCCATCCGTGCGGAGAATCCTCGGCTTCAGCTTGGTGAGCACGTCGTCATTGTAGCTGATTTCCACTTCATTGCTCGATTCCATCGTTCCTTGGCCCTGCGCAGCGCCCATGGGTGTTTTGCCGTCTTCCCAGACCAAATTGGGAATATGCACGTATCGCCGGTCCGTCTTGCTGGATTTATTGAGGGTGATTCGCTTCGTCCCCTTGCTTTCCACATGGGTAGACATCAGCTCCAGCTCTGACAAATCGCTCAAGTCGCTTTCTCCCTCTACCACGATCCGATCGCCGTCGCGATACTCTTTGCCCGATTTGCTTACGAAACGCATCTTTGTCGGTACGGGAGCGACTCCTGCCTCTCCCGGATCACATACTGGCGCTGACGAAATCGGCGGCACATCTTCGATCACTTGGATGTACCCGCACCACGACTTGCTCGGTTCCCGTTTGCTGTAATAATTGATCTTGTAGCGCCCTGGATTGAGGCTGGACAGCTTGAGGGCCGTATGATCCCAGTTCAGCTTGGCGCTGTCCACTATAATGTTGTCCACCGCCCATACCCCGGGCCCTTCCTCGTCATCCGCCTCACTCCCGTACTTGACGTGATCCGCAGCTGTCGTCAGCCAGATCAGATGGATCGGATTTTGGTACAGCCTGACGGTCACATCGGACGAATACAGGTCTTGCCGCTCCACGAGCAACGACGATTTCTCGTTGTTTTGCATCAAGACATCCATGGTCGCCGTAGCCGATGCAGGCCCGCATGCCTCCGGCGTACCGGGAATCTGGATCTGTACGGTAGACTCCGTACTCATCCAGTCATAGGAAGATTCCTGGTCCTGATTAGGCTGAAACGTTACATTGATCTTCATGCCGGCGAGCATTTCCGGTATGGCGACCTCTATAGATTGCGAATCGGTCAGCGTTTGCCCGGTGCCGTTCACCCACCAGCGCCCGGGGAATGGCGAGTAAAGCTGTACCGATCCGGGAGCCTCTGGGGCGGTAATTAGTTGATTCTGCGAAAGCTTCTGCCCGTTCTCGTCTTTGCCCAGGTACAGCTCGGCCAGTCCTACCTGGATGGCGACTGACCATGGGGTAAGGCTCCCGTCATCCGGAAGAAACAGGAGCTCGTACTCTCCCTTTTGCAAGGTTCCCGTCGAGAATAGCGTACCCGCGACCGACCTCATCTCCGTCCCGGTCGTTTTGTTTGTCAGCTTCCACGTACCTTGAACTGCACTTGTAAAGCTTTTGGAGCCAAACAGCCCGAAGATCGCAGCGGTCCCTCCCGATGGCACCGTCTCTCCCGTCGGTTTTTCTCCTTCATAAATGAACGGGTAGTTTTGGGCTTCCACTCGGAACCGCACGCTAACTGTACTGCTTTGAGCGTTTCCGTCCTTCACGACAAAGGTCAAGGTATGTATGCCGGCAGTGAGCTTGGAGGAAGGAATGGTAAACCTCGGGACTTCCCATTTCAACGTGGACTGGTTGGCATGCTTCTCCCCTCGAAAGGCAGTCAGCTCCGTACCGTCGAGAAACACTTCGTAGCGATTCACGTTTGTGCCGCTTCCATACGTTGTTTGCGTGAGGTCAACATCCAGCGGAGTATCCGGCGGGAGAATAAACTCGTCGTTTTTCACCCAGTTCCACCCGCCCGTAGACAAGCCTGCAACCTGGTAGTCATTAAATACGATACGATCGTGAATCGGCTTCTGTACGGGTTTCGACACCTGACTGTTCCGCTTCATCGTTGTAGACGCCCCCAGTGCTGGCGAGACGGAAATGCCTGACAACAGGCTTCCAGTTGCCAGACACACCAAAAGCGCTGATACAACCCATTTTTTCACTTGATGTCCTCTCACTTTCTCTATCTGCATCGTTCGTCTGAATCCTAATTCGACAAAATCAGCGCTTCTCCTTTTGTTTCCAGTCAGGAAAATGTTTCCGATCTGAAGAAAAGAACGCTATGCAAAGACTCATAGGATAAACCTATCAAAATAATAATTTATATAGATTTGACTAATATTCTCCTGGCTGGTAAAACAAGGGTAAGGAGGGGTTGACATGAGTCACACCATGCAATGGAACGCAGGCCACTACGATGAAAAAATGAACTTTGTCTCTCAGTATGGAAAAGGATTGATCGACTGGCTTGCACCGGTAGCAGGCGAACGCATTCTGGACCTTGGCTGTGGCACGGGTGATCTGACTGCTCAGTTGGCTGAGACCGGAGCCGTCGTGACAGGAAGCGATTTTTCCCCCGAAATGATCGCAACCGCCCGCAGCAAATACCCGCACTTGTCCTTTGAGGTAGCGGACGCCCACACGTATCGCACGGATCAGCCATATGACGCCATCTTCTCAAACGCTGCCCTGCACTGGATGAAGGGTCCCGAGGAAGTAGCGAAGTCCGTTTGGCTGGCACTTGCTCCTGGCGGGCGGTTCGTGGCTGAATTCGGAGGGAAAGGCAACTGCGAGCAAGTGATCCAGGCACTGCGCTTCGCCCTCGGCAAGATCGGAATCTCGGCTGACGACAGACACCCGTGGTACTTTCCCAGTGTAGGGGAGTACACCTCTCTGTTGGAGAGACAAGGCTTTCGCGTTGTTTTGGCCTCTCATTTCGATCGCCCCACCGTCATGCCAGACAACGACCGAGGTCTCAGACATTGGCTGGACTCGTTTTGCAGCCCCTTTTTTGCCGGTCTGACCGAAAACGAAATAGATGAGGCTTGCAGGGCTGCTACCGAATGGCTGCGCCCTACCCTTTACTCGGGGGGTCAGTGGATCATCGACTACAAACGAATTCGCGTGATCGCCCGGAAAGAGTCGGCGACTGGCGATCAAGGGGCAGCGTCATGAAGCGAATCGCTTGCCTGCACGCGAACCATTCGAACATCCCGCTGTTGGACGAGGCGGTTGCCCCCTGGAACGCGGAGCTCGTGCATTACGTGGATCCGGGGTCGCTCTTGCAACACACAGGGGTATGCTCGCCCACAACCGAACAGTCCCATGACCGCTTGATCAGCCAACTGCTTTGGATGGAGGCAGCCAACCCGGACGCGATCGTCATCACTTGTACGCAGTACGCTGCCGCCCTGAAGGCTGAGGACGAAGCGCGGCTACGTACGCCAGTCTTCACCATCGACGGCCCTTTTCTGGCAGACATAGCCGAACGCGAAGGCCCGCAAACCTTGCTGTTCGCCAATCCCGCGACGGTGACCCCGACCATGCAGCGCCTGCAAGCTTATGCTGCCGCTAATGGGCTGCGCCCTCAAATCGAAGTCCGGCAGCTTACGGGAGCGTTCGCTTTGCTCATGGAAAACAAGCAGGAAGCGTATCTGGAAGCTGTGCGCCGTGCACTCGACGAGCTTCTCTCGGCCACCGGTCAAGCTTCTCTGTCAGTAGCCCAGCTCTCCATGGTCCCCGTCGCCCGCCGGTTCACAGCGGAAACGGGTAGGGCCATCGGTCATCCTCTGCAAAGTTTGACGACCCGGATAGTCCAAACGCTTCAACTTGAATGGGCCGAAAGCTCGAATCGCTCATAATAAATCCCCGGTTCGGCCGTGCTGCCAAACCGGGGACTTTTTCAATCGAAGTGCGCTTGCAGGGTTTCAGATACCTTTACTTATGCGTTGGTCATCAGTACTTCATCGCCTTCGCTTAGACCATCGGTAATTTCGATAAAGTCCGTGCCTTCCACGCCGATCTTCACTTCTTTGGGAGTCGGCTCACCCGATTGCGGATCCTTGACCATGACGGTGCCCTTTCCTTCTTCCATGACCTCCACGGCGTTTAGCGGGAGCCGCTTGACGTTTTCTTTCTGCTGCACGTAAATGTCGCAGTCTCCTGTCATGCCATGCTTCATCTCGGATGTCTCGCTCAGCTCTACCTTGACGGCAAAACGCACTGACTTGTCTTCCTTGGTCCCTTCTTTTGGGATATCGATGACTTTTCCTTTGAACGGACGATTGCCAAAGGCAGTCACATATACGTCGACCGCCTGACCCAGCTTGATCGAAGGGATGTCAATTTCGTCCACCGCCGCCATGAAGTACACCGCGGACGTATCCATGATGACGACTGCCGGTTCGCCCGAGCCGGGGGTCTCTCCTTCTTTCACGTTCAGCTTTGTGATGACGCCGCTGATCGGCGCCTCCACTTGCTTTTTTGCGATCTCCCTTTTCTTTTGCTCCATGGTCAGCAGCGATTCTTTCAAAGCCAGCTCTTTTTCCCTCAGCTCCAGGTCGGACGACGTCATATCCATCTTGAACAGCTCCTGTCCGACCTTGACCTCATCATCTTTCTCGACTTCCACTTTTCCGATCTTCCCGTGAGTGCCTGCGAGCAGCTCCATCTCGTCTGGGAGTTCGAATGGTGTCGGGATCTGGCTGGCGTACAGCACACCCTTGGGATCCGTGTACTGGACTTCCCCCATGTCTCCGACGTACAGAGCCCCCGGCTTTTTGACGAGCACCTCGACGTTGTGAACACCGCCGACCCCTTTTTCCTTTTGTCCGACGAGGTCGATGTGGGTGACCGTCCCCTCAATATAATAGAGAGAAGCCGTGATGAACACCTTCACCTTTTGGCCGATGCGGAATTGTTCCGCTTCGTAGGCGCTGAATTTCCCGGTAATTTTCAAATAATCGGTATTGGTCAGTTTCGCGACGACGGTGTCCGGGGTGACTACATCCCCTTCCTTCACCAGCACTTCCTTGATCTTTCCTTCTTTGTCCGCCTTGATCCGGTCTTTCTTGTCTTTCAGTTCCGCCAGTTCCTTTTGCGCTCGCAGGATGCCGAGCTCCTGCTTCTGCATTTCCAGCTGGGCGTCCGTACTGTCTACGGTAAACAGCACATCTCCTTTTTTCACGGTCTGCCCTTCTTTGACCAGCAGCCGCTCCACTTTGCCGCTAAGCTCCGGCTTCACTTCCTCGCGGGCTTTGGCCTCCACTGTCCCGGAAGCAAAAATCGTCTTTTTCACCGTCCCCACGTCGACGTTTGCCGTTGGAAACGACGGCTGCTCCGGAGGCGTTTCGGCGGTAGCCGCGTCCTTCGCTTTCAGGGAGGTGTAGCCGTAGTATCCACCTCCGCCCAACACGATTACGACTGCTGCCAGTATGATCCACTTTTTCTTGTTCATGTCTCGTTCCTCACATTTCGTTATTCAGATCGGATCGCCTGCAAGGCACTCAGGCGCGAAGCCCGAAACGCAGGGAAAATGCCTGCCAACAGGCCGATGATGAAAGAGAAACCGATGGCAAAGAGTGCCAGCCATACCGGGATGACTGCCAGCTTCGCCTCTCCCTGTTCGGGGCCTCCGCCTCTGTAGCCCATGTTCAGGCTATCCATGAGGCCGCCTGCCGCACCGAAGTAATTGACTAGCTCCACGGCGCCCCAGGCAAGTCCGAGTCCGGTCAATCCGCCGATCAGACCGATAAAGCCCGACTCCATCAAAAACAGCCAGCGGATGTTGAGCACGGTTGCGCCAATTACTTTCATAATGCCGATTTCCTTTGTCCTCTCCAAAATCGACATGATCATCGTGTTGACGATCCCGATGGTCGCGACCAAGAGCGAGATGGCTGCGATTCCGCCCAGTACGATCTGGATCACAAAGAAAAACTTGTTGATGGTCTCCAGCTCGCGGGCAGGCGACCACACCTCATAGCCCTTTTCCTTCAAGGCTAGGACCACGCCCTCCACTTTTTCCCGCGACTCGACCTTCACTGTCAACTGGTCGAACTCGAAGTGATCCTGTTTGGCCTGCTCGCGGGTCCGTCTACCCGAGCCTTGGGTTTCGTCACCGCGGCCGCGGTTGACCCAGTCGTTCAACTCCTTGATCACACTGATTGGCACGTACACCGCGGTAGAATAGCGGTGGTTGTCCGATTTTTGCAGCTGGCCGACCACCCTCACCCGCATTTCCTTTTTCTCGTACTTCGGCTCGTCGTCGACTCGATACTCGCGTGTCAGGATGATCGTGGCGGCCTTGTCGACCAGATTCAGCGTCGCAGGCGCTCCTCCTCCCTCCATGTCAGGGGGGGCAAACGCACGCGGTCCCTTGTTTGCGGCATCGGCGTTGCGTCGGCGGGCCTCCCGCTGCTCCTTTTCCACGTCGCGCATCTCCCGGGCTACGTCGTACGCGACGACGACCTCTTGCGGGGAGCCGGACAAATATACTCCTTTCTCGATATCGTTCTTGCGGTAGGCGGCCGATTCATTGACATCCACACCGATCAGCTCGACGTATCCTTCTCGTCTGCCGACCTTCAGCTTGGCCTGCTCGTTCAGCCGTTTAACCGGCATGACCGCAGCGATGCCCGGGATCGCTTTCAGCTCCTGGACCGCTTCCATGTTCAGCTTTTTCCGCTCGTCGTCGGGAATGACCCGATCCTCCTCGGGAATGTAATACATCGGCTCTACGTCCATCTCCGTCAGGTTCCCGAAATTCTCCAGGCTCTTGACCGCATTCTCCTTGAGCCCGAGACTCAGCGCGATCATGGCGACGATCGCCGCCGTCCCGATCATGACCCCTACCGAGGTGAGGGCCGTTCGCAATTTCATGCGCCACAAGTTGCGCCATACTATTCGAAATGAATCCAATACTTTCACTAACGTTCACCTCATACCCGCTGCTACGCTGGTCTTGTCCTTTTTTGTACGACTCGTCCGTCCTGCAAATAGATGACCCGGTCCGAATGTTCCGCCACTTCTTGTTCATGGGTAACGATAATGAACGTAGTCCCGTTTTCTTTGTTCATCTCTCTCATGAGGGCAAGAATTTCCTGTTCTGTCTTGCTGTCCAGATTCCCCGTCGGTTCATCCGCCAGAATGATCCCCGGCTGGTTTACGAGGGCCCGGGCAATACTGACGCGCTGCTGCTGCCCGCCGCTCAGCTCGTTCGGCTTGTGATCGAGCCTTCCTTCCAGTCCGACCCTCTCGAGAATCGCCTTCGCCTTCTCGCGCCGTTTGCGAACCCCCTCTCCCGCAAAGATCAGAGGCAGCTCTACATTTTCCAGCGCCGTCAAGTTGGGGAGCAAATTGTACGATTGAAAAATAAAGCCCATGCTCTTGCGGCGAAACAGGCACAGTTCATTTTCGTTGTATCGCGAAATTTCTTCGCCGCTGACGATCACGCTGCCTTCGTCCGGTTTCGTCAAGCCCGCCAGCAGATTCAGCAAGGTCGATTTACCCGACCCTGATGAGCCGCACAACGCGACAAACTCTCCCTGCCCGATGTGCAGATTGATGTCAAACAGTACGGGCACCTTGATTTTCCCGGTACCGTAGCTGTGATTGACCCCCTTCACAGTCAACTCTCCTGCTGCATTCGTCATCTTTTGTTTGCACCTCATCACCGTTCAAATATGAAAATTTTGGGTACTTCTCACTTTATAGACGTACCAGGCGCAAAAATGTAACTCAATTGGAAAAGGTTTTTTCGTTCACACAGATGCAACATGTTCTTCAAAAAAATGTAACATTGCCGTAACCTTTTCTTTCCTTTTCGTTGATACAATAGCGGTGTGAAGAAAACACGAGAGGGCAGATCAAAGATGACCATCTACCGTTTTTTATTTGAAACAGCCAGCAAAAAATGGGTTGAAATCATCAAGGCACCCAGCATGTTTGAAGCCGCCAAAAAGGCCAAACAGCTCGCATCCACGCGCTCCAAGTCCATGTCTACGCCTATCCGCTTCTCCTTTCATCACGCCGCTTCCCTGTAAATGCGCAGCTGCTGACAACCGCTTTCCCCTTCACCGGGAGGCGGTTTTTTTGCTATTTTGCTTCGCTCATTCCTTCCCTCCCCCCTTCTGTCTCACCCTAGTGGTTTTCTAATTTGCGGGGATATTATTGACAGCGCCGTATTTTTCCTTTTCAATAGAGGTAGTGCATTACAGTGCAGTACAGTTCGAAAATTAGCGTCCTATCGGGTACTGAATCTTTCCGATCCGACAACAAAGGGAGATAATCAAGATGACCATTCGCAAAGCACTCACGATTGCCGGCTCCGATACGAGCGGCGGCGCAGGTCTTCAAGCAGACCTCAAAACCTTCCAGGAGCTCGGCGTATTCGGCATGACCGCCCTCACCGTTATCGTTGCGCAAGATCCGCACAATAGCTGGTTCCACGAGGTGTTCCCTATCGACGTGGCCGTTCTGGAGAAACAACTGGAAACCGTACTGGCAGGCATCGGCGTAGACGCGACCAAGACAGGCATGCTGGGCACGACGGAGCTGGTCGAACTGGCGGCCCGCAAAATCGAGCAGTTCCAGCTGAAAAACGTTGTCGTCGACCCTGTCATGATCTGCAAAGGCGCTGACGAAGCGCTCCATCCGGAGATCGCGGTCAGCTTGCGCGAAGTGCTGCTGCCTCGCGCGACAGTCGCTACTCCGAACCTGTTCGAGGCCGGCATTTTGAGCGAGCTCGGCGCACTGAAAAGCGTGGACGACATGAAAGAGGCGGCGAAACGCATCCACGATTTCGGAACGGCATACGTCGTCGTCAAAGGCGGAAGCAAGCTGCAGCACGGTCATGCTGCCGTAGACGTGTTCTACGATGGACAGTCGTTTGACGTACTGGAGTCCGAGCGTTTCGAAACCACCTTTACGCACGGCGCGGGCTGCACATACTCCGCTGCGATCTGTGCCGAACTGGCAAAAGGAAATTCCGTACGCGATGCCGTTGCCGTTGCGAAGGATTTCATCACGGAAGCAATCCGCCACTCTTTTGCCCTGAACCAATACGTAGGACCGACCAACCATGGTGCCTATCGCCGCGCCATGCAAGCATAAGCGCCACCAACGACAGAAAAGCAAAAACTCCTGACGAAGCCTCGTCAGGAGTTTTCTTTTTGCCGATCAAGCCTGCTTCTTGATCGCCACTTCGGACTTGACCGCCACAGGTGCCGATTTCTTTCTCATCGAACTGACCGTAAAGACGATCAGCGCTCCCCAAATCAGGGAAAAACTGACCAGATGCGTCAGCGTAAACGGCTCTCCGAACAAAAAGACCGCGCTCAGCAGTTGGATGGTCGGGGACAAATACTGAATGAAGCCGAGGGTGGACAAGGGCAGACGTCTGGTTGCCTGAGCGAACCAGTACAAGGGCATCGCCGTCCCGACGCCTGCCAGCATCAGCAGGACGATCTTCCACCACTCCAGGGCAAATGCCGTTTCTGTCCCCGTCGTTTGCAGGAAGAGCAAGTACGCCAGCGCAATCGGCGCCACAAACACCGTCTCCCACGCAAGTCCGATCATCGCCTCCAGATTCACCAGCTTTTTGGCCAGGCCGTAAAAGGCAAAGGACAAGGCCAGAGACAAGGCGATCCAAGGAACGCGGCCGTACTGGACCGTGATGTAAATAACCCCGGCTCCAGCCATCAGCAAGGCAACCCACTGTCCAAGCCGCATCTTTTCCTTTAAAAAAACCACGCCCAAAAGCACGCTGATCAGCGGGTTCATATAATAGCCAAGGCTCGTCTCCATTACCTGGTCGTGGTTGACCGCCCAGATATAGAGCAGCCAGTTCGCGCTGATCAAAAGCGAGCAGAGCAGCAGCGCTCCTTTCAATTTGATGCCGGGCGCGGCGGCCAGCATGTGACCCAATCGTCTGGTACAAGCAAGGATCATCAGGACAAATAAGAGCGACCAGACGATGCGGTGAGCGAGAATTTCCCACGCCCCCATCATCTGAAATAGCTTCCAGTACACCGGAAGCAATCCCCAAGCCAAATACGCGACAATCCCGTACAAGACCCCTTGTTTCATCTGTGTTTTGCCTCCAAACGTTCCTGTCTTATGGTAGTAGTGTAACGGAAATGCCAACGTTCCGCCATGTATTAACTGCGTGCATACCATTGGCGTGAACCTTTTACCTCACTGCAATGGCAGCGTAGCAGCCTAGTAGCAATGCAGTTTTCTACCACAGCAGCACAATAAAGCGATTTACAAAATTTCATTGTACCAATAAAACACATGTAGTACAATAGCCAATATATTTAAGTTCACTGTTTCGGAAAGGAATTTCACCCATGTCTTACTGGAAATCGGTCTTATTGGTGTTAGCAGGTGCATGCAGCTACGGTGTCCTGTCTTTTTTTATGAAGCTTTCCTTTCAGATGGGCTTCACGCCTTATGAGATGAGCAGCAGCCAACTGATATTCGGCGGACTGATCATGACGATCGTCGCGGTATTTTTCTCCAAGCAAAAATTCCGCTTCCGCTATGTCCTGACTCTCATCCCGGTCAGCCTGATGATGGCTTCGTCCAGCTTTTTCTACCATCAGGCCGTCAGCCGCATGTCCGCTTCGCTCGCTATCGTCTTTTTCTTTCAATTCACATGGATTGGCGTCCTCCTGGAATCGATCGCCCAGCGCAAATGGCCGACCGCCGAAAAGTGGATTTCGATCGTGATGCTGGGGATCGGCACCATCCTCGCCAGCGGCATCGGAGAGACAGGCATGCAGAACATCAATCTCTCCGGTATGGCTTGCGGACTTTTGGCGGGCACGACCTTCGCGTTTGTCATCTTTTTCAGCGGCCGGATCTTGCCGGACCTGAATCCTTACTTGCGGAGTGCGCTTTCCATCAGCTTGGCAGCCGTGATGCTTTCGCTGGTTTATCCCCCGGCCTATCTCATCAACGGCCGCTTGTGGGAAGGGCTGCTGCCGCTTGGCCTGCTCGTGGCGCTGTTCGGGTCGGTCATTCCGATCTTCTGTCTGGCCGTCGGCGTCCCGCGCATCGGCAACGGACTCGCCACGATTCTCAGCGCAGCCGAGCTGCCCGCCGTCGTCTTGCTGTCCAGCTTTCTTTTGCACGAGCAAGTCTCGCTTCCCCAATGGGGCGGCGTGCTGATGATACTCGCTGCGATCGGTGTGCCGCAAATCAAATGGAAGCAGCTCATCGCTCCTTCCCATGCCATCCACAAAAAAAGCGCGTAATTCCATTGCCCGCGCTTTCATCCCGAAAGGCGTGCACGGTAAAACGGTACCGGCACGCCTTTTTGCTTTCTCCATCCTCCAGACAAAAAGAGCAGGCAGCCCATCGGCCCCTGCTCTTCGTTATTATTTCTTCCAGAGCAAATACAAGAAGTACGGTGCGCCAATCAACGCAGCCATGATCCCTGCCGGTATTCCGTCCGGATCCACCAGGTTTCGGCCGACCGTATCAGCGACGAGCAGCAGGAAACCTCCGAGGACAATCGATACGGGAAGATTCAACTGATGTCGCGGGCCGACCAGCACCTTGGCCAGATGAGGGGCCAGCAAACCGATAAAAGCGATGCCTCCCGTGACAGAAACGGCAGCGGCAGCCAGAGCGACAGCCGTCAGCAGCAAAACCAGCCGCTCTTTTTCGATCGCCAGCCCGACCCCGATGGCCACCGGCTCGTTCAGTGCGAGCAAATTCAACCGGTTTGCTTTGAACAGCGCAAACGGAATCAGAAGGGCCATCCACGGAAGAATTGCCCAAATAAACGGCCAGTCCGTCCCCCAGATGTTTCCCGCCAGCCACTTGGCGATAAAATCCACCTTCTGCCGTTCGGCAGACGAGATGAGGACGATCATGACCCCAGAGAGCGCCATCGAGAAGCCGATCCCAACCAGAACAAGCCTCACCGGCTGAAGTCCCGTGTCCTTTTTGTAGGAAAACGCATAAATGAAGAACGCTGTAAGCATGGCGCCCAAAAAGGCGACTACTGGAAGCCCGTATACGAAGGAGCCAGGCTCGATCGGGACAAACAAGAAGAACAAAGCGATGGCCACCCCTGCCCCGGAATTGATGCCGATCACGCCTGGCTCCGCGAGATCATTTCGCGTGATCCCTTGAAGAATCGCACCGGACAAGGCAAGCGCCATGCCTGCCAGCCACGTGATGAGGAGCCGCGGCAAGCGGACGGAAAACAAGACAAACTCTTCCTTGAAGGTCCCTTGCCCGAGCAGGGTGGGGAGCAATCGGTCGTACGACAGCGACGCGTAGCCCAACCCCATGCCGATGACGACGACAGCGGCTGTCATCGCCACCAAGAGACAGAGGATCAACCGCTGCTTTCGAATTGCGGCTGGGTGAATCATAAGAATGCCCTCCCCTTTTTGCGTACGATCAACAGGAAGAAGGGAAGTCCCATCATCGCTACGATGGCGGCTACCGGCGTCTCGTACGGCGCGTTGATGGTGCGTCCGAGGGTATCGGCGAAAAGCATGAAAGCGGCGCCAATCACGGCGGACATCGGAATAATCGAGCGGTAATCTGTTCCGACCAGCGCCCGTACCACGTGCGGCACCATCAGTCCGATAAAAGCCATGTTGCCGACGAGAGCGACCGACGCTCCCGCCAGGAGGATCATGACGAGAAACAGGATGCTTTTGATCCAGTAAGTTCTTTGCCCCAGTCCCACTGCCACCTCCTCGCTCAGGCTGAGGATCGTCAGTTGGCGGGACAAAATCAGCGCCAGTACGATCCCAAGCACAATAAACGGGACGATGATTTGCAACTGGCTCCAGGTAGTCCCGACCACACCGCCGGCCGTCCACATGGACACGTCTTTCGAAATTTTGAAGGTAAGTCCTATCCCTTCTGCGATCGCATACAAGAACGCAGACACTGCCGAACCGGCCAACACCAGTCTCAGCGGAGAGAATCCTCCCTTCTTCAGTGAACCGATGCCGAATACCAGGAGAGACCCAACGGCCGCTCCCAGAAAGCAAGCTACCGTGATCCCCATGTAATTGGCCGTCGGAATCAAAGCCAGCGTAACAGCCAGCGCCGCATTCGCTCCTGCCGTCAAGCCGAGCAAACCGGGATCGGCAAGCGGATTTCGCGTCATGCCTTGCATAATCGCCCCGGAGACAGCCAGCGCTGCACCCACGAACATGGCCGCGACCTCTCGGGGGAGCCGTATTTCCCGCAGCAGCGACAGCTTTTCGCTCGCGGTTTGGGAGGTCAGCGCCAGCCACACATCCATCAGGGAGGTGTCGGCAGCCCCGAAAAGCATCGCGATGACGAACATCGCGAGAAAGACCAGGAACGCTGCCGCCAGCTTCCATCCCCATAATGAAAAATGCCGATTTTTTTGTGTCATGTCGTCTCTCATCTTTCCTTGCTAGAGTACTTGGAGAAGGAATCTCGATTCAGGGAACCCCGCTTCCCCTCGTTTATTTCTTACCAAGGAAATGCTCCTTGAAAAAGGCTAACTGGAGTTCCAGCGTGATCGGGTCGTTAAAGTAAAACGCTTTGGCATCCGTTTCGAACACATGATTGTTTTTGACAGCCGGTATGTTCTTGTACATCTCGGTTTCCTGGTAGGAGTTGTCCGTGTCCTTGTTTTTGCTGAGGATCACGTAATCACCCGCAAATTCGGGCAACACTTCGAGAGAAAGCGCGTAATACCCTTGCTTCAATGCCGTTTCCTTTACCTTGTCGGGCATGTTCAGCTTCATTTCCTGATAGAGGATCTCCGTGCCTCTTCCCCAGTTGTCGCCGTAGACGTACAGCTGTTTGTCGAAGTTTTCGATGACCGACACCGTCGCATTTTCTCCGATTTTCGCCTTGATTTCTTTCCCGGCCTCTTGGGCACGCTTTTTAAAATCTGCCACCCAGGCGCGGGCTTCCTGTTCTTTGCCGAGCAGCTTGGCAATCTCGATGTGCTGAGTCAGGTAATCGACTTTCCCGTATGTATAGGTCACGGTCGGAGCGATTTTGCTGATCTTGTCGTAGTTCTTCATGTTCGAAAGGCCGATGATCAGGTCCGGGTCCAGCTCAATGATTTTTTCGATGTTCTCGTCCGACACTTCCGCCACATCTTTCAGCTCTGTCTGAAAGCGCGGGTTCATTTTCGACCAGGAGTCCACACCGACCAAATTCACATGCAGCGCCAAGACGTTGCCTGTAAAGGATGAGAGCACGACCACCCGTTTCGGTTCAGCCGGCACTTCAATCGGCCCTGTTTCCGCCTGGTACGTGACCATCCCGCCTTTCGTCTCGGGAGTGAATGCCGACGTGTTGCCGGTGGATTTCCCGCTGTTCGTCGGGGAGGTGCCGCCGCCTGCAGAGGGCTGGCTCCCGCAAGCGCTGAGGAACAGGACGAAGATGAGAATGAATGGAATCCATATTTTTTTCATGCTGATTCTCCTTTTGCCAAGTCGTAGGTAAGGCACATAGGTTTGTTCGTACGGGGATCGCGGCCGATTTGCGCGTCGATCTGGAATACTTGCCGAAGCACGTCCGGCTTCATCACTTCCTCGCAATCCCCCGCTTTGACCACTTCGCCGTTTTTCAATGCGATCATGTAGTCGGCGAATCGGGCCGCCTGGTTCAGATCGTGGAGGACCATGACGATGGTGCGCCCTTGCTCGACGTTGAGCTTTTGCAACAGCTCCAATACCTCCAGCTGGTGGGCCATGTCCAAATAGGTCGTCGGCTCATCCAAGAAAATGATTTCTGTTTCCTGCGCAAGTGCCATGGCGATCCAGACTCGCTGGCGCTGCCCCCCGGACAGTGCGTCGACAGGGCGGTATTTGAACTCTTTCGTCCCGGTAACCTCGAGCGCCCAGTCGATCGCCTCGTAATCTTTTTTGGAAAGCCGCCCAAGTCCGCTCTGGTAAGGGAAGCGGCCATACGATACGAGTTCGCCCACGGTAAGTCCGCTCGCGCTTTCGGGTGTCTGCGGGAGAATGGCCATTTTACGCGCGAGCACTTTCGTATTTTCTTTGGCAATGCTCTCCCCATCCAGTACGACAGCTCCCGATTGAAGGGAAATGATTCGGGTCATTGCCTTGAGGAGCGTCGATTTCCCGCAGCCGTTCGAACCGATGATCGTCGTAATTTTCCTGTCGGGAATTTGTACGGTCAGCGCTTTGACGATGAGCCGCTCGCCGTACCCGATATGCAAATCTTCTGTATACAGTCGCGCCATAATTTCCCTCCATAGACAAAGTCGATGCAAGTGGTGAGAGAAGGTTTGATAATGATTATCAATTTCGTATACTACTATATCGAGTTCCCCATTTTTTTGTCAATAACGAATTTCGGTTGTCATTGGCAAAAAAACACTTTATAATCTGGTGATAATGAGAATCAATTACATGACTTCCTCCAGGAGTGAATGAATATGGAGCCACGCGATTTGTTTGATGTCACCATCATCGGAGGTGGCCCAGCCGGGCTTTACTCCAGTTTTTATAGCGGTCTGCGAGAAATGAAAACGAAGCTGATCGAGTATCAATCCGAGCTCGGGGGAAAATTGCACGTCTATCCGGAGAAGATGATTTGGGATGTCGGAGGCCAAACCCCGATCACCGGCGCCAAGCTGATGCGCCAGTTGATCGAGCAGGGCCTGACCTTTCAGCCCGAGGTCGTCCTGAACGAGAAAGTCGTTTCGATCGCTCGCGGCGAAGACGGTATATTCGTGCTGCGCGCCGCATCCGGCCGCTTGCATTACTCCAAAACGGTTATTATCGCGGTCGGCGGCGGGATTTTAACGCCGCAAAAGCTGGAGCTGGAAGGTGCGGAGAAATTTGAAGTGTCCAATCTGCACTATACGGTGAAGTCCATCCACTCCTTCAAGGACAAGACGGTCATCATCTCGGGGGGAGGGAATTCCGCTATCGACTGGGCGAACGAGCTCGAACCCGTTGCCAAAAAAGTATACGTGACGCATCGCAAAGAAGCGTTGACGGGGCATGAGGCGCAAGTCACCCAGCTTTTGAACAGCTCGGCCACGTGCTTTTTCCGCACGTCCATTACCAAGCTGATCGCTTCGGCCAGCCGCGAAGCCGTCGAAAGCGTAGAACTGACCCATCACGAGACAGGGGAAGTCACGATCCTCCCGATCGATGACGTCATCATCAGCCACGGCTATCAACGGGATGCAAGCCTGCTGGAAAGCAGCGAACTGGGTATCGCCATGGTTGACGATTATTACGTGGCAGGAAATGCGAACGGGGAAACCTCCATCCCGGGTTTGTACGCAGCGGGCGATATTATCAAATACGACGGGAAGCTCCATTTGATCCAGGGCGCATTCCAGGATGCCGCCAACGCGGTCAACAAGGCGAAGCAGCACGTCCAGCCCGAAGCGAACTCCTACGCCATGGTCTCGTCTCACAACGAAATTTTTCAACAGCGGAATCGCGAATTGGTCAAGAGAATGCTGCAAGGCCAGCCGTAGAAGGAAGCCCGAAAACACCGCTCCGCCTGGCTTATTGGCGGAGCCCTTTCCACCGGGGGATCAAGGGCCTCCTGCTCACTGCTCACGGCCGTTCGAAGTCTTGTCAGGTGGACACGACAGCAAATCGGACCGGGGAATTTTTCTTTTACGCAAAAAAGCCTAGCCAGGATGCCGTTTAGACATTCCAGCTAGGCTATTCATCATCGTAGCGGAAATCGGTGCAGGTCACACCTTGCGTATATAATGGGGCGATCGATGGGAATCGAACCCACGAATGCCGGAGCCACAATCCGGTGCGTTAACCCCTTCGCCACGACCGCCATATCGGTTGGTAAAATTGGTAGCGGCGGAGGGAATCGAACCCCCGACCTTTCGGGTATGAACCGAACGCTCTAACCAGCTGAGCTACACCGCCATAATCAAAAAGGGAATCTTCATGGAGCGGACGACGGGTCTCGCTTCCACTGGCGCTTCCACCTCGAATTTCTTCTTGGCAAGCCAGATCTGCAGTACCCGAGCGTTGCTACCTGGTCTCACTTCGAGGGTGAACCCGGTACGGGTGAGAGACCTGATTTTCTTCATGGAGCGGACGACGGGTCTCGAACCCGCGACCTTCGCCTTGGCAAGGCGACGCTCTACCAATTGAGCTACGTCCGCATGCTGCATCCTTGTAGAATACATTGGTGCGGTCGAGAGGACTTGAACCTCCACGGTGTTGCCACCACTAGAACCTGAATCTAGCGCGTCTGCCAATTCCGCCACGACCGCATGCAAGAAAGGAAATATGGTGGAGGCTGACGGGATCGAACCGCCGACCCTCTGCTTGTAAGGCAGATGCTCTCCCAGCTGAGCTAAGCCTCCAGAGTTCCCCACAAAGTGACGTTTAAGCTCTGAAGCATATTCCGAATACTTTGCGGGGGCCCCAACAACTGACTTGTAAGGGCACTATATGGTGACCCGTAGGGGATTCGAACCCCTGTATGACAGCGTGAAAGGCTGCTGTGTTAAACCGCTTCACCAACGGGCCAGGTATGGCGGATGGAGTGGGATTTGAACCCACGAGACGGTTCTACACCGCCTACACGATTTCCAATCGTGCTCCTTCGGCCTCTCGGACATCCATCCCTATTCGTTTGCCTGCTCGGCAAGAAATAATCTATCATATCTCCCAATCGTTTTCAAGAGCCATTTCAAAGATTTTTACCCCCTAAAAACTCGTAAAATCAGGCTTGAACCCCATTCTTTTTTTCAGCATGAGAATGGGTCCCTCCCCCTTCTCACAGACTCCGATTTTTCAATCAATGGCAGGGTGTCTTATTATTCTTTTGGGCACCCTCCGGCCACGGATTGACGCCCCCATTTGACAGCCCCAGGCTTTTCCGTTCACACTTGCCGCAAATTAGGGCGTGTTTGCCTAAAGCACTCCAGCCTCCGCCCCAATAGTCTAACAGTAAATCCTTGAGGATGGTGATGACAGGTGGCCAGAAAAAGACGCCGTTCGTTCAGCATGCCTTGTATGTACGGCAATTGGTGCGGTCCAGGCTGCTCAGGGCCAGGGGCTCCCATCGACGACATTGATCGGTGCTGCAAAAGGCACGACCGGTGCTACGAGAGACGAGGGTACTTTTCCTGCAGCTGCGACCGTGAATTATTGAGGTGCCTCGCCGGCAGAAAACACGAGATCTCCTCGGAAAAAGGCAGAGCTGCCGCGATGATTTCCTCCTATTACGAGCGCTGCAAGTGCATCCCGGATCGCTAGAGTCTGCCTATTCACAGAATTGTCCGCTTAGTCGATTTTCATACAAAAATCGGTAACAACTTGGACAACATACCGCCATAAATTGCCTGCATTTCCCAGTGTAAATTTGGTACTCTAGGTAATGGCCAAGGAGGGTACACACCGTGGAAATGCACATACGCACGGACGCCAGCATGGCATTGGCGTTAAAGAGAGAAATCATATGCCATGGGATTTCCCAATTTTATTTACGCCCTTTTGAACATGATCAAGTCGAATTTATTTTCCTCGCACTCTCTGAACACCAGAAGAAGCTACTGTCCTATACATTGAGAAAATACAGCTACGTCCTAACCTATCTAGCATAAGCGCGAACGATTCCTCCCCCGTGGAGGAATTTTTTTTGAAGACGGGATGAATCATGCTGCGTGCTTGTCCATCCCGCCACGCGCAATGCCGACTGCCGGCACCTCTCCTGGAGCCGACGGCTATCGACCTTGGCCGATTTATTCGGCCTTCTCGATCGAGCCGAAGCGCCGCACATCCTCCGAAGTCAGCGCAGCAAGCTCGTTCAGGAACTGGACCTGGAAGCTTCCCGGGCCTTCGCCTGCTGCTTTCCGAGCGGCCGCTTCTGCTGCAACCCCGTAGCAGACCAACGCTGAAGCGCCAGCTGCCAGCATGTCCTTTTCTACCGCTGCAAACGCTCCCATGACAGAAGTGAGCAAGCAACCGGTACCTGTCACCTTGGTCAATATCGGATGACCTCCGCGAATCAAAAAGGTGCGGGATCCGTCCGAGATCACATCCACTTTGCCGGTAATTGCAACGACCGTGTCTAGCATCGCCGCTGCCTTTTTTGCCAAAGAGGCGACATCCCCGTCTCCGGCTCCGGCGTCCACGCCTTTGATTTGCCATGCCTCTCCAATGACATTGGCGATTTCCGCCGCATTTCCACGGACGATGGAAGCCTTCACTTCCTTGACGATCTTCCGGGCCTCATCAGTCCGATACGGAGTAGCTCCTGCACCGACCGGATCGAACAGGACGGGTACACTGTGCTCATTGGCCGATCGGCCGGCCAAGAGCATCGCTTCTACGACCCGCTCGTCCAAGGTCCCCATATTCAGCACCAGCGCCCCTGCGATCCGCGCCATATCCGCTACCTCTTCACGGGCGTAAGCCATCACGGGGGAAGCCCCCAAAGCCAACAATCCGTTTGCCGTAAAATTCGTCACCACGACATTGGTGATATTATGGATCAACGGATTTTGTTCACGTACCTTTTCCAGCAGTTGTCCGACGGTATCGACATTCATCCCAGCTGTTCCCCTTCCGTGCTGCTCTTGGATTCCGGAATCATTTTGTGCACTTCCAATACCTCTCCATGCTCCGGATGATTCCTTCTGACCCCTATGATGATATAGGATTTGTTTTCGGGTGGCAAATGCCGGGCACTCCCCAGAACGGCAGCAGTTTGTCCGCTTGAGCAGAGCACCTCACCGTAAAAATACGGATGTCCCTCTTTCCCCTGGATGATCTCGACTCGCTGCAAGACTCCGGTCAGTTTTTCGCGCTCATCCGCATATCCGATTTTGTTTTCTTCCACCCATTTCTCCTTCAGCTCTTCTACAGATAGCTCCTTCCATTTGTCCAAAAACGCCCAGTCGTTGGAATGAGGGAAGATATGTTTTGTTTTCTCTAAAAAGTCATTGTATTCCGTATGTAATTGATCTACGTAGTCATCCACTTCTTCGGAAATGACACGTATGGAATCTTCTCCGCAGGTACGTATGTGATACGCCAGGTATTTAAAGGACTCAATCATGTCGAAATTTCCCCAGCCCCAGGCCTGCTCGCCGAAAACTCCCCCCCGGGTTCGGCATTTTTGGCAAGTGAAGTAATAATATGTAGGCATTTTGTTCCCCTGTCTCCCTTTTTCGTCTCTTTTCTGGTATCGGATGTAAGTGCGAAGGGATTTATGTTACATTCGGACCTATTTTTTTACAGAGACGAGCCTTTTCGGCATTTTTTCTCCCTTATTGCCAGATTCGCTCCCGACGGGGACTCTCCCTGCATTCTGGACCCGATGTTTTCAAAAAAACAGGAAGAAATGCCTGTTTTTCCATGCGCCTTAGGAAGGAGGCAGGCATAGGCAAGAAACAGGACGAAATGTTTGGAGCTGCTTTGTCTGATAAGACTGACAGCTGCTGAGATCCTCGTTGCAAGATGCTACACGCTATCGTGGCCGCCATAATCCTTCCTTGTTCGTGCATAGGATTTGCAAGGATTCCCATCATGCATGCCGTCGCCAACGTACGTAAGCCCTATTTTCTCTGCGACTCTTATGGACGATTGGTTTTCCGGATGAATGTCGGCGACAACACGATCCACCCCAGCCGTGTCAAAGGCATGTTCAAGCACTCTTCGCGCAGCTTCGGTTGCATAGCCTTTCCCCCATGCTAACCGATTTAACCGCCAGCCTATTTCAATTTCCCGTCCATGACCATCATAAGGGATGAGCAGGATCCACCCGACAAATTGCGACGGCTGCTCCTTCGGGAAGATCGACCAATAACCGAGTCCCGGACCAAAGGACTTCTTTATCCTCTCGGCAAGAAACTGTTCATGCTTGGCCGGGTCGCTCCACGGCCCCGGAATAAACTTGGTTACCTCTGTATCTCGGTCCATTGCCAAACATGCTTCCAAATCAGCCATCGTGCGTGGCTTGAGATATAAACGTTCTGTTTCAAAGCTCGGCAACACAACCATCCCCCCAAACCTTTTTACATTACCTGACAAGTCTGACGCGAAAGAATCGGCAGCTTTGATTTTCCGGGCCGGCCGAAAATTTGCTGGCGGTTGAACATGACTGGCCCGACTGGATTGTCTCTCACATGTAATGGTACGGCATCTTGCTCTTCGATAAAAGAGGGGTTCCCGTGCGGAAAACGCGTCCTATGAAAAAAAGGTTCAAAATATGGAGGCGGATCTACTTGCTGATATAAAGAACACTACAACGACGAGCCGATTGCAGAAGAGTCATCGGCAGGTTCGATACCTCCCTACTATAAAGGCCTGAACAAACGAAGCGATGAAATCGCGATCTGCTGGTATCTCGTGCTCGACAAAACGCAAACCAAAAAACCTTGCCGCTGGCTGTGGGCAAGGTTTTCAGGGTTCGTATCTATGTGCATGTCGTCTTCGATTGCGTTTATCTGTGATTGATGGATACATGGCCATGTCCGGCGACTTCTTCTTCTTTTGCCTCGGCGGAAGCTTCTGCTCCCCTACCGACGGTCCACGTAATGACGCGGCTGGAAATCACCACAGCGAGAATCGTAAAAAACATCTCTTTGACAGGCACGTACCAGAATGACAGCGTCAGCACCATACCGTCCAACAGAAGGAAAATGGTACCGATCGACAGTCCCGTGTACTTGCTGAGCAGCAGGGACAAAATATCGTCTCCCCCTGTCGCAGCGCCATAGCGAAGAACAAGTCCCGTCCCCAGTCCGGTCAATATCCCGGAGAGAATAGAGGCGACAGGCATCATCCCGCTAAGGTCCATCACAATCGGCGAATACCGCTCAAACAGATCGTAAAAGACCGTAAACGAAAGGGACGCGAAAATCGTATCCCAGATAAATTGGCGTCCTCGCACCAGCCAGGCTACCAAAAACAACGGGATGTCCAGCAAGATCATCATCGTCGCGGGCGACAGGTCGAAGGCATACTTGGCCAGCAGCCCCAGGCCGACGAATCCGCCTTCAGACAAGTGGTTCTGAAAATTGATGTGATAATACGTAAAAGCAAGCAAACAAGCACCAAACAAAATCAAACCGTATCGTCGAACTTTCTGCAGCGCTCTCCTCATCATGAATTCCTCGCAGTTTTGTCGGTTTTGGCACAGACGTCCAACCGACCAGGGAGGAATATCGCAGGTACAAGTCGCTACTCATAAAAATACCCCGCTTCCGTAGTAGGTTGGTCGTCCAAGTGACGATCGACTACTACGAAGCTAGATGTAGGAGAGGTCATACCGTTTCCAGATCGTCCTATAGGGACGCATGGTATCCTGATCCTTTCCATTGCTTTTTTTCTATTATAACACAAAATCGGCAAAAAAGCGAATCAGGTCCATCCCGATTCGCGTCCTACACGAAAAACTCCCTGCTTTTCAATTCGATCGGAATTCCTGCCGTGACGAGAAAAACACGGTCGCAGACGCTTGCGACCCGTTGATTCATGACGCCAGCCACATCGCGAAAGAGGCGCCCTAACGGATAGTCCGGCACGATTCCGTAACCGACTTCATTCGTGACCACAATCAACGTGCCAGGGAATGAACGCAACGCAGCCTCCAGCTTTGCCAGCAGCGGCTCAAGCAGCTCCGTCGCCGCGTCTAGATCCGGCTCGATGCGCAGCAGCCAATTGGACAGCCACAGGATCAGGCAATCCACAAGCACGACCGTATCGTTTTCCCACAGCTCCCTCTTCCCGGCGAGCTGCTCCAGGATCGCACTCAGCTCGTACTGTTCTTCGACCGTCTCCCACGGGATAGCCGACTGTTTCCGCCGCTGCTGATGCTGTGCCACTCTTTCCTGCAGCTCTTCGTCGAAGACAGGGGAGGTGGCGATGTATATTCCCCGCGAACCGCAATGTGCCGCGTACTTTTCTGCGAATGCGCTCTTTCCGCTCTTGGCTCCACCTGTGATCATGACGACCACGGCGCTCCCTCCTTCTTCCTTTACGACCCGGATTGCAGCATGATCTGCGGCAAGCGTTGAACCGGGTGCTCCATCACAATCGGCCGTATTCCGTACACTTCCTCGATCAGACCGCTCTGCACAATATCCCGCGGCTCCCCTACCCGCACCTGCTTTCCTTGGTGCAGCATCAAAAGGCGGTCACAATAAAGCGAAGCCAGATTCAAATCGTGCAATACTGCCACTACCGTGACCTGGGTGTTTTTTTGCCAGCTGCGCACGATGTCCATGAGCTGGATCTGATAGCCGATATCGAGATAGGTCGTCGGTTCGTCCAGCAATAGCAGTCTCGGCTTTTGGGCAAGCGCTTTGCCCAGTGCGACCCGCTGCTTTTCGCCGCCGCTCAGCTCATCCAAGGTCCGCTCCTCCAACGCCGACAAGCCGAGCATCCGGATGATGTCGTCGATCAGCGGTCCCGCATCCTCCGCTTCCTCCCCCAGCCAGTTTTGATAAGGAAACCTCCCCATCTCCAGCACTTCCCGGACGCGAAATCCGACGGGCGGCAAGGCCTCCTGCTCCAATACGGCAAGCACGCGCGCGAGCTCTTTTCGTGAATACTTCTGAATCGGCAAGCCGTTTACCGCAATTTCTCCGGCATCGCCGGAAACCACGCCGGAGATGATTTTCAGCAAGGTCGATTTGCCGCTGCCATTGGGACCGATGATGCCGAAAAATTCCCCGGCCGCCACGGAAAACGCTACATTTTGGAGCACCGGACGCGCACCATAAGACTTTTGCAGACCTGTCACCTGAATCATCCGTCTACCTCCTTCCGGTCCGTTTTTGCTGTTTCAGCAAATATGCGAAAAAGGGAGCGCCAAGGAAAGCCGTCACGACCCCAAGAGGAATTTCGGTGGGAACCAGCAGCATCCTCGCCAGCGTGTCCGCCCACAGCACGTAGACCCCGCCGAAAATCGCCGACATCGGCAACAGAATGCGGTAGTCCGGCCCTACCATCATGCGGACGAGATGGGGCACGACCAGACCCACAAAACCGATGATCCCGGAAATGGACACCGCTGCCGCCGTCAGCAAAGTGGAAACGATCAGGACGGTCAGTTTGGTCCGATCCACATGCACGCCCAAATGCGCGGCCTGCCGTTCGCCCAGCGCAAACAGGTTGAGCGCGCGCGAGTAAGCGATCAGGACGGCGGCACCCGCGATCAGGTAAGGAACCAAGACGTATGTATAAGCCCATCCCCGGAACGACAGGCTGCCCATCAGCCAAAACACGATTTCGTTGACGGTCTGATCGGACAACGAGACCATGAACGACACCCAGGAGCCGAGAAACGCCTGCACGACTACGCCTGACAAAAGCAGCGTCTCCGTCTGCAGCTTTCCCTGTGTATTCGCGAGCCGCAGCACCAGCCACAAGCTGACGAGACCGGTGAGGAAGGCTACTACCGGGGTACTCCAGCTGCCGAGAAAAGAGATTTGCAGACCGAACAAGATCAGAAACGCTGCCCCTACTGCCGAGCCGGACGCGACCCCCATCGTGTACGGATCCGCCAAAGAGTTGCGCAGCACCCCTTGAAAGCCGGCACCTGCCAGAGAGAGACAAGCGCCGACCAAGACGGCAAGGACGACGCGCGGAAATCTCACTTTCATGACGATCTGCTCGGCGGACTCCGGCCAGGTCACGGACAGGAGATCCGCAAAGCCTGGCACCTGGTGAAGCAGAACCATCCACACCTGGGAAAGCGGCAGTTGGGCCGCTCCCAGAGAAACGCTGACGATGATCGAGGCGAGCAGCAACAATACGCCCGCTCCTCCCCACACAACCAGTCTCCCTCGCATGCTATTTCACCCGATCGGGGTAAATCGCCTTGGCCACTTCAATCAGCCCTTGGGTAATGCGCGGACCCGGACGGGACAATGTATTTTGATCCATGCCAAAAATCTGTTTGTCGCGAATCGCCTTGATTTTTTCCCAGCCGCTTCGCTGCGTGATGATGTCCTCCAGCTTCTTGCCGGTTTTGTCGTCCGTGATGCCGTTGGCGTAGAGAATCACATCCGGATCGTCCTTGACGATTTTCTCTTCGCTGATCGGGTTCCAGCCTTCTGTGTCGGAGGCAATGTTCGCCGCCCCGGCCAAGGTGATCAGCTCATCCAAAAATTCGCCTTTGCCGACCGTCCAGCCCGGCGAAAACTCGAGGTACACCTTTTTCCTTTCTTCCGGTTTGACGTCTTTGACGGCATCCGTCACGCGTGCGATGTCTGCTTTCATCTGTGCGACCAGCTTTTCGGCCTGCTCCTGGCGATTGGTAATCGTCCCGATCGCCAAAATGTCTGACATGATGTCATCCAGCTTTTTCGGATGCGTCACGAAGACAGGCATCCCCATTGTCTTCAGCTTGTCAGCCACAGGCCTTTCCATGGAAATCCCGCCGATGACCAGATCGGGACTCTGGGCCAGAATCGCCTCCTCGTTTGGCTTCACCACTCCCCCTACCTTGGGCTTCGATTTCGCTGCTTCCGGGTAATCGTCGTAATCGGACACGCCGACAATCTGCTGATCAAGACCCAAGGCAAACAGAATTTCGGTCTCGGCCGGAGACGTCGAGACAATGCGCTTCGGCTCCTTGGGAATCGTCACTTCTTTCCCCGTGGAATCGGTAACAGTCAAAGGGTATGTGGTCTTACTCGCAGCAGTCTGTGTGGAATTGCCCTCGGCTGCTTGCTGCTCTGCGGTCTGCTGCTGCGCAGTTTGTGCGGGCTGGCTCTGCGTGCCGCAGCCGATCAGGCTCAAAGCGGCCAACAAAGGGACGGCCAGCTTCCAATATTGCTTCATCTATACTTCTTCCTTTCCTCAGATGTATGTTCCATTCGCCGAAAGAGGCTTCCGGTCAGCACGAAAAGACCCTTGCTTCCGGAGGCAGAAGCGAAGGGTCGGCTTTTCAGGTCCCAAATGGCTGACCGATCATGGAGCCCATTTGCAATCGACAATCATTCCGGCCGCTCCTTTCCGCGAAGGAATACAGGCACGCTAGGCAAACAGGCAGGTCTCCTGGCTTACGGGCAGGCATATCAAAGCACCCGTTTTACAGTGGCGGGACCGCGCCGGATTCGCACCGGCTTCCCTTTTCACCTCGGCCCGTTTCAGGCTCGAGGCACCTGCTTGCAACTCATATGGAATTGTCCATCTGCTTGCATACCCCATCATGATAGCATTCCTTTCCCAAAAAAAGAAGAACCAAAGCCGCTGCCGCGCTTCCGGTTCTCTCCCGCAATTTTGTTCCTGTTCATGCAAGACGCCTATTTTTTCTGCAGGTAATCCACAATCCCCATGGAACAGACCGACAGATCCAGCCGGATGACCTCATACACAGGATGATCGTCCGCGACTCCGTGGGACTGTAAATATTCGGTGACGCGTACCAATAGCCTCTGCGCCAGTTCGCGATCGCCGAGGCCTTCCGCCAGAACCTCCTCGCCTGTTGCGACAAATACAGGTAGCCATTCGCGAATGTGCCTGTAGACATCCTCCACCTGCTCCGTCATCCCGAAATGACCAAAGTAAATTCTGTCCAGATTCCGCTTCTCGTAGCGCTCGATGGAGCGTAGCATCTGGTCAGGATCGAACTGGTTGGGGGAAGTGGAGGGCAAAACGAAATGAATTCCTTCCTTTCGCAGCATGGGGTAGTGCACCCCGGCAGTATCTCCCGTAAACATGCCGTTTGATACGGGATCGTAAATGCTGAAATGGTGGTTCGCATGGCCGGGCGAATCCATAAAATGCAGCTCGGAGTTCGGACCGATTCGCAGCGTATCTCCGTCTGTTTTTTGAACCAGCCGTTCCTCCGGTACAGGAACGATCGGGTCAAACAGCGCATCAAATTGTTCCTTGTACACCGCCCGGGCGCCAGCGATCAACCGGCTCGGGTCGATCAGGTGGCGCGCGCCTTTCGGGTGAACGACCAGCTTGGCATTGGGGCATTCCTGCAAAAACAGGCCGGCTCCCCCCGCGTGGTCCAGGTGAATATGTGTGACGATGACGTATTTCACCTGATCTGGCGTGTAGCCCAATCTGGCCAGACCCTCCCGTATGTACGGCACAGAGGTGCTCGGTCCCGTCTCGATCAAAGTCAGTTCCTCTTCCGCAATGACATACGTGCCTGTCCGCTGTGGCCAGCCCATGTCAAAACCGTCGATCAGATGAATGCGCTGCCCCAAGTGGAGCGGTTCCTTCTGCTGCATTCGCACTGCGCCTCCTTTTGAATCCCTTTTTGTCTCTTTGTATTGCTTGAATATTTCCACTTTACCACATGCAAGGCAGCTTGTGGACAAACCAAGGCTCCAGATTGGATGCGAGTCAGGCAAGGGACAGCTCCAACGCCTTCACGGGCACACAGTATGCGGTCTTGGTGGCCGCCGGTTCAGGATCAGGACAAACGGTCCACCAGGCTGGCCGCGTACTCCTCCAGCCGCTTCGCGATCAGCGCGTCGGTCAGAAGTGTATTCTTCTCCCAACATCGTACAACGTTTGTCCATGCTGCGCCCCCTTTGTTTTTCAGAAAGAAAAAAGAGCAGCCCCAGCCATCTTCACGGCTTGCGGGATGCCCCTGGTGACTCTGTTCTCATACGTTCCCTTTACAAAGCAGCGGCAAGCAGATGCGTCTGCTCCGGAATACGGCTGACGATTTCCTTCCCGATTTCGATGGAAGCCGTGGCTGCCGGAGACGGAGCATTGCAGACGTGGACGGTGCGCTTTCCCATGATGATATGGAAATCGTCGACCATGTTTCCGTCGCTCTTCAACGCTTGTGCGCGGACTCCGGCCGGCGCAGGGATCAGATCGTCTTCCTGAATTTCCGGGATCAGCTCCTGGAGGCTGGCCGTGAAGCGCGCTTTGCTGAACGAACGGTAATACTCTTCCAGCCCCTCCTTCATGAACTTGCCGGCCAGCTTCCAAAACCCGCCGTAGGTCAGCACTTCCGAGAGATCCGCCAGATTGATGTCCGTTTTCCGATAGCCTTCCCGCTTGAAGCTGAGCACTGCATTCGGGCCTGCATCCACTTCTCCGCTGATCATCCGGGTGAAGTGGACGCCAAGAAACGGAAATTTCGGATTTGGCACCGGGTAAATCAAATTCTTTACGAGGTACCGCTTTTCCGGTTTGAGCTTGAAATACTCGCCGCGGAACGGCACGATTTTCATGTCGGTTTGATAGCCCGCAGCCGCCGCCACCCGGTCGCTGTGCAGGCCCGCACAGTTGATGACCAAGCGTGCCTTGACCGTACCGCGGTTCGTCTCGACGGTGACCACGTCCGCTTCTTCCCGGATGTTCATGACTTTGGTTTCCAGGCGGATTTCTCCGCCGTGCTCCCGGATGATGTCACCGAACTTTTCGCTCACCTGCCTGTAGTTCACGATGCCCGCCATTGGCACGCGGATGGCCGCCAGTCCGTTTACGTGCGGCTCGATCTGCTTCAGTTCTTCCTTGGTAATCTTTTGGATGGCGAGCTCGTTTTGCAAACCGCGGGTGTACAGGTTTTCGAGCAGTGGCAGCTCTTCCGGCTTTGTGGCGACAATCACCTTTCCGCAGATGTCGTGATCGATCCCGTGGATCTGGCAAAATTCCGTCATGGACTTGCTTCCTTGCCGCGCAAAACGGGCTTTGAAGCTACCCGGCTTATAATAGATACCGGAGTGGATTACCCCGCTGTTGTGGCCCGTCTGATGCTCGGCCAGGGCCGCTTCTTTCTCGATGACGACGACTTTCGCATTCGGATAGCGTCGATAGAGAGCCATTCCGGTAGAAAGACCGACGATCCCTCCGCCGACGACCGCAAAATCGTACATGTATTCTCCTCCTCATCCCGGACACATAGTTGTATGTCTACTTATCGCTGGATGCCGTGATCCCCGCCGCCTCCGCCAGGTATTCGACCAGGTGCAGGACGCGCACGGATCCGCTCAAGCCTTCCCGCTCCACGCCCAGCTTCATTTGCAGCAGGCAGCCGGGATTCGTCGTGATGATGACTGACGCATCCGTCTTCTTCGCCTGCTTCATCTTTTCATCCAAGATCTGCATGGATGCATCGTAATGGACGATGTTGTAGATGCCGGCCGAACCGCAGCACATCTCCGCCTGCTCCATCTCGATGTACTGGATTCCTGGAATAGACTTGATCAGCTCTACCGGTTCCCTCGTCACCTTCTGTACGTTCGTCATGTGGCAGGACCGCTGGTATGTCACGCGTTCATTCGCCCGAGGAGCCAGCTGTGGCACGCCGCACTCTGCGAGAATTTGACTGATGTCTCTCGACTTGGCGGAAAAGGCAGCCGCCCGCTCTCTCCACGCGTCGTCCTCCGCAAGCAAATGCCCGTATTCCACCAGCATCGCGCCGCATCCGCCCGCATTGTTGACCACGAAATCCGCCTGTGACGCCTCAAACGCCTCGATATTCCGCTTGGCGAGCTCCCTTGCTTCCTCCATCTCGCCAGCGTGAGCGTGCAGAGCGCCGCAGCACGTCTGGTTCGGCACGACGAGCACGTCGCACCCCGCTTCGGCCAGCAGCTGGATCGAGAGCCGGTTGATGCGGTGAAACATGGCATCCATAATACATCCCGTAAAAAAGGCCACCGTGTACTTCTTTTCCTTTCGGGATCGCACATGGGCGGCGGCGCTTCCTCTTTCCCCAGGAGATACGGCTCTTGGCACGATCGCCTCGAACGCTCCCAGGTTATAAGGCAGCTTTTCGGCCACTCCCGACCTGCGCAGCGCTGTTTGCAGTCCGCTTTTCTCGTACAGCCACATCGAGTGACCCGCGAGATTCATCAGCTTTCTGCTCGGGAACACCTTTTTCAGCATGGCCTTGCGCAGAAGGCGGACGGGTACGGTAAAACGCTTGCGCCTCACGATCGCAGCCCGGGTCGCTTCCAGGATGGCACCGTATTCCACGCCGGTCGGGCAGGCCGTTTCGCAAGCCCTGCAGCCCAGGCACAAGTCGAAGGGTTCCTCCAGAACAGACAGATCGGAAATCCTACCCTCCCCGACC
The DNA here is from genome assembly GCF_031583145.1 of Brevibacillus brevis. Classification (NCBI taxonomy): domain Bacteria; kingdom Bacillati; phylum Bacillota; class Bacilli; order Caryophanales; family Paenibacillaceae; genus Brevibacillus; species Brevibacillus brevis. The sequence continues at coordinate 3,951,208 of NZ_CP134050.1, forward strand.
ATTTTGACCAGATTGATCCTGCCGCGCGGCGAGTGCGTCTCTTTTCCAAACGTCGTGTACGTAGGACATACCGGCAGGCAGTAGCCGCATTGGACGCATTTGTTTGTTTTGTCGTAAAGAAGCTCTTCCCTAAGTGCTTGGCGCGTTGGCTCCACCCTAACTCAACTCCAATTTTTGCCCCGGCTCGGGAAAGATTTTCCCGGGGTTCATGATCTGATTGGGGTCCCATGCTTGTTTGATCCGCTTCATCATATCCAGGCCGCAGGCGCCGAGCTCCATCTCCATGAAGGGAGCCTTCATCGTGCCTATGCCGTGCTCGCCGGACAGTGTGCCCCCAAGCTCGACCGCCGCTTTGAAAATCTCCGCAACCGCTTGCTCGACCCGTCTCATTTCATCCGGGTCGGACTTGTCGCAGATGATGTTCGGATGCAAATTGCCGTCCCCCGCATGTCCAAACACGACCAGATGAATCCCGTACCTTTCTCGGATGGCCTGCAGCCGCTCGCACATTTCCGGAATCTTGCTGCGCGGAACCGTAGCGTCCTCGGAAATTTTCGTCGGCTTGATCCTGACGATGGCCGGCGAAACGAGCTTGCGAGCCCGCCACAGCTCGGCCTCCTCCTTTTTGTCTTTGGCGATGCGCACTTCCCTGGCTCCGACCGCCCGACTCAGCTCGGCTGCCTGCTGGGCTTCCTCACGCAAAGCCAGCGGATGCCCGTCCAGCTCGATCAGGATGAGCGCCGCGGCATCCACCGGCAAGCCGAGCGGCTCGTACTGCTCGACAGCGGTCATCGAAGCCTGATCCAGCAGCTCCATTTTGGAGGGCAGAATTCCCGAGGACAAAATTTTGGAGATCGCGCTCCCCGCATCCACGAGTGAGTCGAAAATCGCCATCAGCGTGGCAGTTTGCTGCGGTTTGGGGATCAGGCGCAGCACCGCTTTCGTGATGATGCCGAGGGTGCCCTCCGACCCGACGATCAGCTTGGTCAGATCGTAACCGGTTACATTCTTGACTGTTCTGCCGCCTGTCTGGATGATTTCCCCTTCGGGAGTGATGACCTCCAGGCCGATGACGTAGTCTTTCGTGACCCCGTATTTGAGCCCCCTGGGACCGCCCGAATTTTCCGCCAAATTCCCGCCGATGGTAGACACATGGGAGCTGCTCGGGTCCGGCGGGTACATGAGACCTTTTTGCTCGGCGGCTTTATGGATCTCCGCTGTAAGCACGCCTGGGGAAACGACCGCTACCAGGTCCTCCTCGTGTATTTCCAGGACGTCGTTCATGACGGACAGATCGAAGACCATCCCGCCTTTTACCGGGAGTGGACCGCCGCTCAAGCTGGTCGATTGGCCGCGCGGATAAACCGGAATCTTCTCCCGGTTTGCGAGCTTTACCAGCGCTGCGAGCTCCTGGACGCTTTTCGTCTGGATGACGACGTCCGGCAAAAACGTGCCGAATGATCCGTCGAACGAATAGCTGTATCGATCGCTCTCATCTGTCAGCACTCTGCCAGTGGCGACGATCGACTTGATTTCCGTCAGATGGTCGGCCGTCAACGCTTTCCAGTTCATTGGCATCCCTTCCTTCCCTGCTGTTCTTATTTGATAGAAAACAACAATTTGCCTTACAAATAATATCCTCTTATACCTAATCAAGAATGTTAATCTATTAAAAATCCGTTGGTTTACACCCCAATCATACGCATCATTCCGCAATTTGGCAAGAGGAATCACAAGATTTGTATTACAAGTATCCACCTTGGCAATGCCCTGCAGATGCCCTCGCTACCCAAACCGCAACGTCGGAGCTATCCTTCGCCCCTCAACAAAAGAAACCGCCTCGACAGATGCCGGGCGGTTATTCGGACTGCTTCTTTGTTCACTCGATTCCTTCATCGTCGTTGAACAGCAGGAACAGCTTCTTCTCTGCATTTTTCAGATGAATGGAGCACTGGACACGGGCCAGCTCCGGTTCCTCCGCTTCGATGGCGAGGACGATGTTCTGGTGCTCCTTGTACACGATCTCCCGCTTTCGTTTGAGCCCGATGTTTTGCTTGAGTGTGATCGCCAGCGCGCTTTTGTACAGGGAGGAAAGGCTCTCCATCGTTTGGATCATGACGGGATTGTGCGTGGCCTGGATCAAGGCACGGTGAAATTCGAAGTCGGATTCCGCACCGGTCTTGTCATCCGAGGATAAGTCGTCCTCCAGGAGCTTCAGCACCTTGTGCATGTTTTCCAGATCTTCGGGAGTCCGTCTCAGCGCGGCCAGATAGGCGGCTTGCGGCTCCAGGATTTGCCTCATTTCAAACAAGTATTTGATGCCTTCCGCGCTTCCCCCGTGTATGTTCAAATGCTGAATCAATGAGAACGGCTGAATATCCTCGACATAGCTGCCGCCGCCTTGCTGCGACGTGATGATCCCCATCGCTTTCAGCACACTGAGCGCTTCGCGAATCGGTACCCTGCTCACGCCGAATCTCGCGCTCAGCTCCATTTCCGTGGGCAGCTTCGAGCCCGGCGGAAACTTGCCTTCCTCAATCATTGCCAACAGCTCACGTGATATTTTTTGCGAGATCTTCTCTTTCTTCTCCATGTCCATCCTCCGCGATTGTGGTAAGTCGAATGTCAGCCGGGCCCAAGTACGCCTTTTACCCGCACCCTTCTCTACTGCCGCGCTTTCCTGATTGTAACGATAGATCCCGTTTTTGCTCAAGATCATGGAAAGACAAAAGGAGAGGGATAGGAATCTGGCTAACAAATTTGTATTATAATTTTCGAAAAACACGCAATAAACAGTAGACAAATATTCCAAGCTTTTGTATTCTAAACGAGTGAAAGCGCACTATATCCCCATTTTACACAAAGACCAGCAAGTAAACACGCATTATTTGTATGACAATTTTGTATTACAACTGAAGTTTTCCTCTCGGTATCGAAAGGAGGTCCCATGAAAGTCGACATCTTGTTTGAAGGCTTCCCGGGCAAATCAAGCAGAGGGTTTTTGGGCTGGAGCAGCTGCGTCCTCCTTCGTCCTGACCACGGCAAACCGATGCTGTTCGATACGGCCGGATTTAACGAAAGGTACGCGCTGCTATCCAAGCTGGCTAAATTGGGAATTGACGCAGACGAAATTGGAAGCGTTTTTATCAGTCACTTCCACTTCGATCACGCCGTCAATTACCCCCTGTTTAGCCGGGCCCAGTTTTATCTGCACGAAGAGGAAGTTTCACACGTCCAAAAAAACGGCCGTGCCGATCTGGCTATTCCCGCTGAAATGTACCAGGCCTTGCACGGTACGGGGAGGCTGACGCTGCTCGCCGGCAGCGAAGGCGAGGTGCAAGGGATTCCGTGGCGTCTCACACCTGGACATACACCAGGACTGTGTTCGCTGTTTTTCAGGCAGGACGGCCAGAACTGGGTGCTGGCTTCTGACGCAGCCAAAAACAGGTATGAGCTGCTGAGCGAAAAAGCGGCCATGACCTGGGACGACGATGCGAGCACGAAGAGCATCCAGGCGATCAAGGCATGGGCAGACATCGTCGTAACGGGACATGACGGAATCATCAAAATAGTCCGAGAGAGGGGTGACGTACACCTCGAACCGCTGACAACCCCCGCCGTGGAGATCACGCTGCCTTCCGAGCAGAACGGGGAGCCCGCTGTCATCTCACTAAAGCTGTAGCCTTCTTCGCCTTCCGTTTCCCACATCCCCCATCAAGGAGTTGAGCAGTCCGCATGTTAGGTATCAAGGGTGCCATCGACATTCACGTTCATTCCAGTCCCAGCATTTTTCCCAGGTCCGTCGACGACTTCGAGCTCGCCGAGCAGGCGCGCGCTGCCGGTATGAGAGCCATCGTCCTCAAAGCACACGAGGAATCCACCGTATCGAGAGCAAAGATCGTGACGAAATTCGTTCCGGGCATCGAGGTCTACGGTTCACTCGTCCTGAACGAGTACGTCGGCGGTTTGAATCCGTATGCCGTAGACATGGCGATCCAGCAAGGCGCCAAAATCATCTGGATGCCGACTGGCTCCGCCAAGCATCACCTGGATTACTATGGAGGAAAAAGTGATTACAAGGAACAAAAATCGTCCATCCGCCTCCTCCCGCAAAAGGGGATCACCATCTTTTCCGATGACGGACAAGTCCTTCCCGTCGTGTACGAAATCGTCGACTTGATCAAAGGCACCGGCGCCGTTCTCGCTACGGGTCACCTGTCTCCCCGGGAGACGAAGGCGCTCGTCCAGATCGCGTCTGAACGCGGTGTCGAGAAGATTTTGGTCGCCCATCCCGATTTGAAAATCAACAAGATGGAGCTCTCCCTTCAACTGGAGCTGGTGCAGTTGGGAGCGTACGTCGAAAAGTCGATGCTGACGCTCATGCCGAACTGGCAGTCGATCCAGCCGGATGAACTCGTCTACGGAATGCGAAAGCTCGGTTTCGACCGCTGTGTCCTCCAGACGGATTTCGGGCAAGTCAATCATCCGACGCCGACCGAAGGGTACTCGCAGTTCGTTCAACTGTTGTTTGATCACGGCTTAACGGAAGAAGAAATCAGGAAAATGGCTTGCGAGGTTCCCGCCGAGCTGTTGTCTCTGTAAAATCGCACGGAAAAGAGGTAGCGCACATGGAAAAAATCCCTCAAGCGGATATGGCATCCCGCTCTGTCCCCTGGTACCGAGAAATTACGTCCAAACAATGGAAGACGCTGGTAGCCGCGAGCACCGGCTGGATGCTGGATGCGATGGACGTCACCCTGTATGCCATGATTATCGTGTACATCATGGCTGACCTGCAAATGACGCAGTCCACCGCTGGATTGCTGGCATCTCTCACCCTTCTGAGCTCGGCCTTCGGCGGTCTCATCTTCGGGATGATCGCCGATAAAAAAGGAAGAACGACCGCACTCATGATTAGCATGATAGTCTTTTCCTTGTTTACGGCACTCGGCGGCTTTTCCCAGTCCGTCACGCAGCTGGCCGTCGCCCGTCTGATCGTCGGCCTGGGCATGGGCGGCGAATGGGTAGCGGGAGCCGCACTCATCACCGAAAGCTGGCCGGCCAAGCACCGCGGCAAAGCCATGGGCTTGGTACAAGGCTCCTGGGCGATCGGCTACGGGCTCGCTGCCATCATCGCCGGGCTCGTCCTTCCGACGTTTGGCTGGCGCGGCGTGTTCTTTGTCGGGATCATTCCCGCTCTGTTTGCGATCTGGGTACGCCTCGGAACGGACGAGCCCGACATTTGGGTAGAAAAGCAAAAAGAAGCCGAAAAGACGAACACCAAAGAAAAAGGCAGCCTCGTCAAGCTGTTTGATAAAAAAGTTCGGCGCTGGACCATTCTCGGCTCTGTCCTGAGTATCTGTGCCCAGTTTGGGTACTGGGGACTCTTTACCTGGATCCCGACATACCTGGCTACCCCTGTGGAAAAGGGAGGCGCCGGACTGGATCTCATGAAGCAGACGAGCTGGATCGTCATCATGCAGGTCGGAGCATGGCTCGGGTACGTGATCTTCGGCCTTTTGGCGGACAAAATCGGCCGAAAAATCACGTTTATCCTGTTCTTTGCCTTGGCGGCGGTCCTCGTCCCTCTGTACGGCTTCACTCATGATCCAGGCAAGCTGCTCTTGCTCGGTCCGCTGGTAGCCTTTTTCGGATCCGGATACTTCAGCGGTTTCGGGGCCGTGCTTGCGGAGCTCTTTCCGACCGCGATCCGGGCGACAGGCCAGGGATTCTGCTACAACTTCGGCAGGGCCGTCGCCGCATCCGCCCCGTTCACGATCGGCGTCCTCGCCACCACGATGGGACTCGGTGTCGCATTCAGCATTACTTCCGTCGCTTTCGGGCTGGCTGCGGTCCTCGTTCTGCTGTTCCTCCCTGAAACCAAAGGAAAAGAGCTCGTCTGATTTCCCCGACCATGCCTATGGCCCGTCTCTTTCGGCACATGCAGTCGGACTGAGCTTCTATGCTTCCAAAGTCGGTCACTCCGTGCAGGAGGACCGGCTTTTGTGTTTCTTCGCACTCGGCCACATTCTTCCCGCACGCCTAAAGGGGAAGAGAAATCCCTGGCGAATGTTTTCTATAGAATAGAGCAGGGCACTTACACCGCTATCGAACAGGAGGATAGGCATGGCTAAGCTGTTTTCGGAAATTTCGCCTGAGCATAAAGCCTTCATCGAACGTCAGCGCATCTTTTTCGTTGGGTCTGCGCCATTGGATGCGGATGGGCACGTCAATTTGTCCCCCAAAGGGTATGATGTGCTGCGGATTTTATCTCCCACCGAAGTCGCATATCTGGACCTGACTGGAAGCGGAAACGAAACGAGCGCCCACCTGGCGGAAAACGGGCGCATCACGATCATGTTCATGGCTCTTGAAGGGGCGCCCATGATCTTGCGGCTGTACGGCAAAGGCCGTGTCATTTTGCCGGGCACATCCGAGTGGGAAGATATGGCGGGCCATTTCGAGCTGCTGCCAGGGGCTCGGCAAATCATTGCAGTTTCCTTGCACGCGGTGAAGACGTCCTGCGGCTTCAGCGTTCCCTACTTTTCCTACACAGGGGAACGCGACACCCTGCAAAAATGGGCGACCGCCAAAGGAGAAGACGGACTGGCTGCCTATCATCGGGAGAAGAACTGCACCAGCATGGATGGCATCCCCACGCCACTGGGGCGGCAGCTCGCAGGCTCCCCCGACTCTCTCGTCTGAAGCGCGTCAGAACCAAGCGGCGAGAAAGGCATGCACTCATCAGGCATGCCTTTCTCTCATCATGTGCAGGACTTCCTCCCAGCGCCGCTTCATCTCTTCCCGAACAGGTTGATCACGCAAATGCTCCTGATGAAAGCTGACAGTCGTTTTGACGCCATCGCTGCTCAAGAAGCGAATTTGCAACGTACTGGGCTTTTCCCACTCCGGCTTTTTCCAGGTCAGCCGAATTTGCGAAGACGGCTTCACAATTCGAAATTCCCCCGTGATCCCCTCTTCCGTTTGAAACGTGCGCTTGGGCTCCAGCGTGACCGAAGACACCGTGCCCAGCCATCTGCTCAAGCCCTCGATAGACATCATCTCGTTCCACGCTTGTTCCGGGGATATGGGAACCGTCCTCCTCACCCCGATTTGAAAGCCCACCGAGGCGGTTTGCCCGACAACCTTTCGTTCCATGCTTTCCCTCTCCTTTTTCACGACGATTACGATCGGTAAAATCCACCTTCCGAATTGATGACCTGGCCTGTAATCCACTTCCCTTCGTCGCTTGCCAAGAACAACGCCAAACGCGCAGCATCCTCCGGCTGTCCTATCCGTCCTAGCAAAAACTTCGGCAGGAGCGCCTTCTCCAGTTCGGGCCACATCCATCCCGTATCGGTCGGCCCCGGATTGATGGCGTTCACGGTGATGCCATGAGGCGCGAGCTCAACGGACAAGGTGAGGGTAAAGGCGGAAATCGCTCCCTTGCTCGCCACGTAAGCCAGCTCCCCCGGCATGGGCCCTTGGGCTTGACCGGATGTCAGATTGATAATTCTCCCGTTTGTCTTGCCGCTGCGCTGCAGCCGGCGGGCGAATTCGACGCTGAGCAAGCAGGCGGCCCGGACATTGACGAAATAATGCGCGTCCAGCGTCTCGGCGTCCAAGGCTTCAAAACCGTCGCGGGTCGAGTAGGCCGCGTTGTTTACGAGGATCGTCGGCACTCCCAATCGAGCGGCAGCCTCGTCCAGCAATCGAAACGGAGCGCGGGCATCCGACAAGTCGATTTCCATGCCTGCGCAACGAACGCCATACCCCGTGATTTCCTGCCGGAAGCGGCTTTCCCAGTCCGATCCGGCTTGCCAATGCGTGAAAAAGACATCGGCCCCTTCCTTGGCAAAAGTCCGTGCGATCGCTGCCCCGATGCCTCTTTCGTGGCTGACGCCGGTGATGACCGCGATCTGGCTTTCCAGTCTCATCATTGCATCCCCGCCTCATTAGAGTATTTTTTCCAATCATGGAAGAAGGGATTGAGTTCGCCCATTCGTTGCCCTACAATAAATGAACTTATGGTTATCGATCATTTTCCTGAATGAACAAGGAGGTCTCCAGATGAGTGATACGAATCGTTCTGCGGAAGGATCTGTGTTGACCTCTGCCCAGACCCGGGCACTGGCCCATGTGCAGTCAACAGCAGAGCAGCACCGACAGCAAATGCGGAAGAAGTCCGAACATATTCTGGCGAAAGCCGGCGCGACATTCGTTACCGTGGATGATCTGCTCTCCATGGTCACCCGGCACGCCCGGATCACGCTCAACTTCCATCCCGATCGGCTGCTCCCCTCGGGCGTCACCGTCGTGGAAGGACTTCTCGCTGATGGCGTCTACCAAAGCCAGTTTATAACCGCTGTCTCAAACGGCAGCCCCACTGCCTTTCCAGGTGGAGACCGCGACTGCTGGGAAGAAAAACTGTTCGGGGGCAGCTACCAGTCGTCCCGCGTACAAGCCTCGGAACGTCCCAAATACGGAGCGCTCAATCTTATGGACTATGCGGACGGCGCCTCCCCTCGCTTCGGCTCCTGCTACATTCGGCTGCGGCCGCATACACTCGGACGTTGTACATTCACGTTTGGCGACAGCCATACCGGTCCCGAGCATGTCGGCACGATCGGCTGCTTCGAGCCTGTGCTTGAGGCATTGCTCGACAGCGTCGCTCAAAGCGGCGAAGCACTCGGAACGCCGAACATGGATGTCCCTTCCTTGGTAGAGCGATTGCAGCTTGCAGCGCCTGCCGAACGCTGAAAAGGAAGCGGCTCCACCTATTCTCGGTCGCGCCCTCGATGACTATGTAGAAGCACAAATCCACGGTCCCATCGACCTGTCCACGGACGTCGAAGCGCTCGTAGCGGATCCGTCCTTTCATCACACGGAAACGGGACTGCAGCTTCAAAGGCTGTGCCAGCGGCATTCCATTCCGCTCCTCTGGCATCCCGGCTTTCACATGTCGGCGACGGCCGTGACAGACGACTTCCGCGGACCAGCCATGCCTCCTCTCGCCCAAAGAGTGACACAGCAGTTTGCGACATCTCCCGGCAGACTGGATGCGGCCGCAATCGGCAGAGCTGCTGCGGATCTGCACCGCTACCCGGACCGCTGGCAAGATTGGGGGACCCAGGTCTTGACATGGCAGCATCTCAAGCAGCTGTGGCATGTTCTCGTCAAGTACGGGGATCCCTTTTCCACTTTCGGATTGGATTGAGCATCATCACGATTGATCGTATCGAGTGACGCGGCACCAACCAACTCGTGTCACCTTATGGGAAACCCTAATTTTCCCAAGAGTATAACAATTAGAGCAAGAAGGCAAGGATTCATGAAGCTTGTGCATCGTGTCATTTTGGAGAAGAGGAGGGATCTGGAAAAACAATGGCATCGTCAGTTCTGGATGGTCCCGTCCCTTCTCCTGTGGTTCGGTTAAAAGATTGAGGTGATCCTTTGGATTTCATCGTAGGCTTGTCCGCAGTTTATTTGAACCCTTTTTTGGCGATTTGGCTCTTGGTCACCTTGACGAGGATCGTCCGCAAGATCGTCAAGGATGAAGACTACAGGTCTCAGCTGTGGTTGGCTTCCATTCTTCTGGCTTGGCTGGTTTTTACGTTTACGTATTTCTCGATCATGATCTAACAACGTCCCGCTCCCAACGACTTTAAGCTGCCTTCCGAAGAAGGCAGCTTGAAACGTTTCGCCACGAAGAGGGCTCCTATAGCTGCTTGCTAGCGTTTACTCCTTACCGGCGTACACCATCACCGCATCCCGCAAAAAAGCAGCGATGCCCGGCTGGTCGCGGTCATAGTAGGCGGTAAACCGAGGGTCGTCCACGTACATCTGCGCGAGTCCCATGTGAGCCTCTTTGGTGTAGCCGTCCCAGTAAAAGGTCAGCCACTCCCGATGGAGCCGGACCGCCTGCTGTGCGAGCTCCGATGCCGGATCGCCCGTCGCATACGCTTCGGCAAGCGCTTCGCGAATGGATGCTTCCAGCTTCGACAGTCTCTCGTACTCTTCTTCGGTCATTCCTTTGATCTTTTGATTCGATCGGTCGACCTGCTCATCCCCGTATTTGGCACGGACTTCACTGCCGTACTGTCGTTCGTTGTCATCGATCAGCTTCTGTTTGAAGCCAGCAAATTTTTGTTTGTCGCTCATCGTTTTCTTCCCCTCTCTCTGGGCGAGCGTCTGATCGACGTTCGCGATCAGCGCGTCCAATTGTTCCCGTTTTTCCAGGAGCCTCTTGCGGTGCTCCCGCAGTGCCTGGTCGGCGTCGAAGTCGGGTGACGTGATGATCTCCTTGATTTCCTCCAAGCTCACACCCAGCTCTCGGTAAAAAAGGATTTGCTGCAACCGGTCGACCTCTGCCGGACCATAGATACGATACCCGGACGAATTGATTCTCGCCGGCTTGAGAATGCCAATTTCGTCGTAGTATCGGAGCGTCCGGGTGCTGACGCCCGCCAGGAGCCCCAGCTTTTGCACTGTATATTCCATGGTCATCCCTCCTGACGAATTCATCGTACACATTTACGCACCGTCAATGTCAACGGGTATTCTCCACCCTTTTTTTGCATCTATTCAGGAACCTTTCTGCCGCGTCTTGCTACGATCCGCTTTTCCAGACTCGCTGGCTGCCCGCGAATAAACCGTGACGGGAGCAAAAAAGCTCGTCCCCCTGCGGAGACGAGCCTTCATGCCTGATCTTTTTTCGCTTTTTTTGCCATTGCGGCAACGATCCCGCGACCCGCTTCGATTCGAAACCGATACCAAATCGCTTCGATCGCCAGTCGCACAGGCTTGACGCTGCCTACTCCAAACGGTATATTTTCCCGGGCCGTCCACGAGATGAAGTCGCCTTCTCCCCGACGCAGACCGCCAGCCCTACCTCCGCCAAGCTCGTGATAATGCGCCGGACATTGCGCTCGTCCAGATGGAGCTGAGTAGCCAGCTCCTTTGTGGAAAAAGTGGCCCAGCCCATTTTCCGGACGAATGCGGCAATCTTGTTGTACGTCCGGATGCCCACATTCGCTTTTTTGAGCCGCTCCAGAAACTCCGGATCATCCATGCGGACCGAGTAGGAAAGTTCCTCGTCTTTTCCTGCCGATTCGATGACGGTGCCGTCTTCCTGAACGATCACAATCCCGGATTCGGCTTTTTCTTTCGAGTACTGGATGGCTGAAATCGCATTGACCTCCGCGGAAAAGACCGTTTCCCCAAAGCCGATTCCGACTTCGACCGTCGATTCCGTCTCCAGCGCGAGCTGCTCGACCGTGTTTTTGAGCATGTCCAGCCTGCGCTCGATCGCTCCCCGAGAGCTGAAGATCACGTAGCGGCCGTTTCCCCGCTCCATGAGTGAGCCGTCGATCGTTTCGCAGAGGCGGATCAGCGCCTCCTTCAGCCGCAGCTCGAGGTATTGCAGCCGGTACGGGTTTCTTGCCTTCTCCGCGATTTTGTCAAATTCGTCGATCTCGATGATCTCGACGGCGATTTGTGTATCCTTGAAATAAAAAGCCCGAACCCTTTCCGCCAGGATGCGCAGGGCCTGGTTGATCTCCAATTCGCTGGGGGTAAACCAATAGGCCGGTACACCCGCCTCTTTCAGCTGGAGATAGACGCCTTCGAAGCAGGTGATGGCGGCGTCCGTCTTGCCCTCGCGCCACAGCTGCAGGTGAAAGTCTAGCAGGTCATCCGGATTCGTATCGATATCGTATGTCTTCACATAAAGGTCTTTGGCTGCGAAATCCAGCTGTCCGAGCGCGACCTCCAGCTGCGACTCGTACAGCTCGTCGATGCTTACGCGCTCGATGAATTTCCCCTGATGATACGCCATTAGCAGAAAGCAGCGGTACAGGCTGGACTCGGTATGCTGGATGTGCACGAGGTTTTCGTCCGTATGCAGGACATCCTCCGCGATCAAATAAGGCAGTTTTCCGGAAAAGAGCCACATGTCGACCTGGTCGTCGTTCTCTTGCACGATGCGGCGTGTCTCCTGAAATTCATGGTACGGCAAAGGAATAAATCGCATGATCGGTTCAAATTCCGCTGCCAGCCCCAGTATCCTGTCTACCGAAGTCTTTGGCCCAACAACACCAATTTGATACATATCGAAACCCCTTCGTGCCTATTTATTCATCGTTTCGTATTTTTCCATTATTCGTATATAATATCGCACTTATGGGATGAGCGTATATATCTAGGCGAAAACTTTTGGCTGCTCAAACTTTTTGGCCAAGTCCCGAATCCGCCGAGAAGCTACCTCGGCGATGAAAAAAAGAGCTCCGCTAATGGCAGCCATTATCAGAACTCTTTTTAGTCCTTATTTCCTTAGAAGCCCTTGGTTTTCTACGTAGTTTTTGATGTTGGCCCGTCTGGCTCGATTGAAGTACTCCGCCATTTGCTTCGTCCAGCCATCTGTCTGTTTGCCGTTGGTGCGCCTGCGGTAGTAGTCTGCGGAGATCGCCTCATACTCCTCCAGCCCGGACAGCATGTCCTCCGTGCGATAAGCATCCTCATGCACCACCACTCGCTGCGGCAATCTCGGTTTTTGCAGCGGTTCTTCCGCAGGATATCCCAGACACATCCCCATGATCGGCATGGTGTAGCGAGGCAGGTCCAGCAGTTCGCTGACCGCTTCGGGATTGTCGCGTATGCCGCCGATCATGACTCCGCCCAGACCGAACGATCTGGCTGCGATCATCACGTTTTGCGCAGCGAGGGCTGTATCTACTGCGCCTACCAGCAAATCCTCCGGCTGGCCGAGCGTAAACGAGGTGGCGTGCATCTCGCACGTCAGCTGCAACCGATAGAAGTCCGCGCAAAACACCAAAAACACGGGACTGGTAGCGATAAACGCTTGCGAGCAAAGCTCCGCCAAACGCTTTTGGATCGCTTTGTCCTTTACATGAACGATGCTGTAAGCCTGCACGTTGTGAGAAGTAGGCGCCCATTGGGCCGATGCGAACAATGCTTCGAGAATTTCCCGCGAAACAGGCTCGTTGGTATACTTCCGGATGGACCTGTGGCTTTGGATCAGCCTCGTCGTCTCGTTCGTCATTTCTGTTGCCCCCGCATGGTAAACTCCGCCATCTGACGCGCCGTACAAATCCATACATCGTCCCTCTGGCGAATGTAGGCGAACAGCTTCTCCAGCAGTCCGATCCGTCCCGGAGTGCCGATCGTCTGCGGGTCAAACTGCGTGACGTAATGCAAGCCGTACTCGTAAAAACCGTCGAACTCCCGTTTCCAGGCGCTGAGGACTTGCGTGTAGTTCGCGATCCTGCCCTGTCCTGCTGGAAAAGCCGGGGTGTAGTTGAAAGCAAAGTACGGGAAGTCGTTTAACTCCCAATGCAGCGGGAGCTCGACCAGTGGCGGCCGTTGCCCGGAAAACGCATGAATATACGGACGGTCGTCTCCGAACAGAGAGCTCGAATAAAGAAAGCCGAAATCCGCTAAAAGCTCCAGCGTCTCTTGGGTCATCTCTCCCTCCGGCGCGCGAAAGCCGACCGGGCGAGTGCCTGTGATCTCTTCCAGCACGTCCATGCCCCTCACGATCTCCTCACGCTGCCGATCCACGGAAAGATGTCCGAAGTTTTCATGCGTATAGCCGTGGTGAGCGATTTCATGGCCCCTCTTCACGATTTCCCGCACCTGCTCCGGATAGGTCTGTGCTGTTCGGCCAGGGATGAAAAAAGTGGCCGTGATCCCGTATTCGTCCAGCGCGTTCAAGACTCTCTGAAGCCCGCGATTCGGACCGTATTGCCCCATCGACAAGGTTTTCGGACGGTGGATGCTATCCGGAAACATGCTGAGCCAAAAAAATTCCGCATCCAGATTGATGGTCACCGTCACGGCGCACTTGGCACGATTGGGCCAAACGATATGGTTGTCAGGCATGCTGTCCCCTCCTTCTCCTCCTAATACTTCTCTCTCCACCATTCGGCGATCTGCTCCCCGGTGGCAAACCATACGTCCGGATGGGACTTGATGTGCTGAATCAATTGTTCCAGCATCAGGATCCGGCCCGGCTTCCCGATGATTTGCGGGTGCATCATGAGCACGTAGCACAAGCCGTATCGGTAGTAGCCGTCGAATTCCTGCTTGAAGTTGTCCAGCACGTACTCATGGCTGCTGATCCGGTCTTGGCCGGCAGGTTCGGCCGGGTACAGGTTGTAGCCGAATTGCACGTAATCGTCCAGCTCCCATCTTGGCGGAATCTCGATGAAATCGGATTCCTCGCCATTCAGCACGGTGCGATACGGACGGTCATCCCCGCGCATGGAGCTGGAGTAGAGGAAGCCCGCGTCGTGCAAGAGCTGCGGAGTCTGCTTGGCCCAGTCACCCGAAGGCGTCCGAAAGCCTCTCGCTTCTTTTCCGACCATTCGTTTGAAGATGTCTTGGCTGCGCTGGATGATGTCGAGCTGCTCTTCGGAGGACAGATCGACAAACCTTTCGTGAAGGTAGCCGTGATGCCCCAATTCGTGACCCTCCTTCGCAATCGCGACAAAAGGCTCCGGGTATGTTTCCGCCACCCATGCCGGGACAAAAAACGTAGCGGGAAGGTCGTATTTGCGCAGTAGCTCCAGAATTCGCGGCACGGAGCGCAGCGGCCCGTACTGCCCGATGGACAGGGAACGAATAAACTGGGAGCCTCCTTCTATATGCTTGTTTCCATTTGCCCAAATCGTTTCCGCATCCATATCGAAACTCAACATGACAGCACATCTGGCGCCGTTCGGCCATTGCAAACGCGGTTCGCTCACGTTCGTGGCACCTCCTTGTTGGTTAAATCATTTTTTCCAGGAACTGTTTGGCACGCTCCGACTTCGGATTTTGGAAAAACTCGGAAGGCGAAGCGTCCTCCACCAGTCTTCCGCCGTCCAAAAAGCAGATGCGGTCCGCTACTTCCCGCGCGAACGCCATCTCGTGCGTGACGAGCGCCATGGTGATCCCGGTATGGGCCAGCGCTTGAATTACCTGCAGCACTTCTTTGACCATTTCCGGATCCAGCGCCGAGGTCGGTTCGTCAAACAACATGACTTCCGGTTCCATCGCCAAAGCGCGGGCGATCGCCACCCGTTGCTTTTGGCCGCCGGACAGTTTTCCCGGGAACACATCCTGTTTGTCTTTCAGTCCAACCCGGGTGAGCAGTTCGATCCCCTTCTGCTCGGCCTGCTCTTTGCTCATGCCTTTCACCTTCATCGGCGCGTAGGTCATATTTTGCATAACCGTCATATGGGGGAACAGATTGAAGTGTTGAAACACCATCCCGATGTTTTGCCGCACCGCCATCAGGTTGGTCTTCGGGCTGGTGATGTCCTGGCCCTTGATCATGACAGACCCGCTCGTCGGCGTTTCCAGCAAGTTCATGCAGCGAAGCAGCGTCGATTTCCCCGATCCGGACGGGCCGATAATCGCCACGACGTCTCCCTTGCCGATTTCAAGGGAAATGTCACGGAGGACTTCCAGTTGTCCAAAACGTTTTGAGAGGCCCTCTATTTTAATCACTTCTGCGCACTCTCCTTTCCAGTTGCCGCGCGATGGAAGTCAGGATCATGACGAGAACGTAGTAGATCGCCGCCGCCAGGATCAGCGGTTCAAACGCCAGATACGTCTCGTTTTGAATCACTTGCGCCCCTCTCAAAATATCCATGACGCCGATGGTCGCCACCAGTGTCGAATCTTTCAAAAGCCCAATGCTTTCGTTCACAAGCGCAGGCAAAATGTGTTTCAATGCCTGCGGAAAAATAATGTCGAGCATCATTCGGCGGTACGGAACGCCGAGAGACATCGCCGCTTCCCGTTGCCCTTTATCCACGGCGAGGATCCCGCCGCGGATGACTTCGGAGATATAGGCTGCAGAGTTCAAGCCAAATGTGAGAACGGCCGCCTCCAGGGCGGGAATGCTGTACCCCGTCAACTGCGGCGTCGCGAAGTACACGAGAAACAGCTGCACCAGCAAAGGCGTGCCCCGAAAAACGGACGTGTAGGCGATTCCGAACCAGGCGAGCGGCTTGATTCTGGAGATCTTGAAAAGCGAGAGAATGGTCCCCCAAATAAAACCCGCAATGGCAGAAAGCACGGTAAATTTCAACGTGACCAGTACTCCGTTCAAGAGGAACGGAATACTGGGAATAATTTGCTCAAATTGCAGATTCATGGCTGACTCCTTTATTGTTGGTTGAATTCTTTACCGAGCCATTTCTCAATCAGCTTGTCCAATTCGCCGTTTTCTTTCATTTTCTTCAGTTCTTTGTTAAACGGCTCTACCCACTTGGAGCCTTTCGGGAATGCGAACGCGAAGGTGTCGTCGGTAGCCGGCAGCAGGTGCATTTCCAGTTCCGGATACTTCTTCAGGAAGACGGCTGCCTGGGAGCCGTCGATAAATGCCGCATCTACACGCTTGTTGTTCAGCTCCTGAATGACGGCCGTGCTGTTGTCCAGACTGACGACATTGGCACCCTGGATGGCTTTGGCGTCTTTTTCATACGTCGTGCCGAATACGACAGCGATCTTTTTGCCACCGAGCTGATCCAGAGCGGAGAAGTTCGAGCCCTTGGGCGCCAGGATCGCATTGCGCGGGGAGAAGTATGAGTCGGAGAAGTCGACGTTTTTCTTCCGTTCCTCTGTCGGAGACATGGCAGACACGGCGACGTCGGCACGTCCATCCATCAAGGAGCCGATCAAGCCGGAGAAGGCGATATCATTAATGGTCATGGTGACACCCAGATTGCTGGCAATTTGGTTCGCGATGTCAATGTCCAGACCGACGTACTTTTTCTCTCCGCTGGAGGTGTCTACGGATTCGAATGGCGGGAAGGTCGCATTGGTCACAACGACCAGCTCCTTGTCCGATTTCTTGCCATCCGCTTGCGGACTTGCCTGCTGGGAACTTCCACAGCCCGCCAGCATGGCTACAGACAGTACGGCAGTCAACAACACACCTGCAAATGCTTTCTTTTTCATGATGAACAACTCCCTTTTTATAATGAAAAATGAGATACCTGATAGAAGGCTTGCACCAAACCCAGATCAGAGCTCTCCGCTGCTCCAGCTCCGATGCCGGAGCGGCGGTGACGGATAGGCGATGCGGCTGTGCGACAAGCGCTGGGCGTGAAGCAGCTCGGCCATGTTGATGGCGGCAAAAGCCGGATCGACGACGGGCGCGCCCGTGAGTTCGGAAACTTCCCGGCCCATCCCCGCAAAGCTGAGGCAGCCCAAAACAAGCACGTGCGCACGGTCTTTTTCGATACAGTCGCGTCCCGCTTCCGCAAGCAGTCGAATCGTATCCGGAATGTCGTGGCGCGGGTCGTCGGTTGGAAGCTCGATACTCCGTACGGAAGCGAGCCTGCTGGGGTCCACTCCCGAATAGCGAACCGATTCTTCTTTTTCGGGCATCCTCTTGTGCGAGGTGGTCAGCAGGGAAAAGCGATAGCCCAGCATGCCCGCTACGAGCATGGACGCTTGACCTCCTCCGATCACGGGGATTCGGACGACTTCCCGGCACGCCACCATCGCCGGGTCGCTCAGGCAATAGAGAACCACTGCATCATAGCCGTCTTGTTCGGCTTGCTTCGCACGCTTCACAATTTCGGCTCCCGCGAGAACGACGTCCAGTGCGGAGTCGATGGCCACGTGCGTGTCGGTCAGGCAGTCCATGGAGATGACCGTATCCGGCTTCGCAACCGCCTGCAGCATCCGCTCGCGGCTTCGCAAGGTCTCGTCGGACATGCCGAAGTCCGGGTTAATCACCTTGATACGCATTAAAATCCCTCCCCGGTTTTCCGATCTGTCTGTTTGCCTACTGCTTTAGAGCGACTTTCGTACCTTTGTTCAAAATATTGTGATAGTCAATATACTCATAAAGATCTTGATCGATCTTCTCTTCAAACGACTGCAACTCTTCCAGCGAAAGGTCTTCGATTCCCTTGTGATGATCCTCGCAGTAGATGACGATGGATCCGACGATGCTGTGGGCGTCCCGGAATGCGACTCCCTTTTTCACCAGGTAATCGGCAAGCTCGGTTGCGTTCAGGAAGCCCTTTTTCACGGCGGACTCCATGTTTTTGTGCAACACTTTCATCGAGGCGATCATCTTGGCCATGATTTGCAGGCACGCGATCGTCGTATCCAGTGCGTTAAAGAACGCCTCCTTGTCCTCCTGCATGTCCTTGTTGTACGCCAGAGGCAAGCCTTTCATCGTCGTGAGCAGAGAAACCAGCGAGCCGTAGACGCGTCCCGATTTGCCGCGGATCAGCTCGGCTGCATCCGGGTTTTTCTTTTGCGGCATGATGCTGCTCCCTGTGGCGTACGCATCGTCGATTTCGATGAATTTGAATTCCTGGCTGCTCCACAAAATCAGTTCCTCGCTCAGCCTGCTCAGGTGCATCATGATGATCGAGAAATCGGCCATCAGCTCCAGCAAGTAATCCCGATCGCTGACCCCGTCGATGAAGTTGTCTACCGGTTTGGCGAAGTTCAGCTCGCGGGCCGTGATCTCCCTGTCGATCAGATGGGTCGTGCCGGCCAGCGCGCCGCAGCCAAGCGGGCTTTCATCCAATATTTCCATCGCGTTTCGAATCCGTTTCTTATCCCGCTCCAGCATTTGCGCATACGCCAGCAGATGGTGCTTCATCGTCACGACTTGCGCCCGCTGCAGATGGGTATAGCCTGGCATGATCGAAGGATTTTCTTCCGCCTTGGTTTTCAGGCTCTCCTGCAGTTCCTCTACCGCTGCCAGCACGTCACTCGCTTTTCGCCTCGCATACAGGCGGATGTCTACGGCGACCTGGTCGTTTCTGCTCCGGGCCGTATGTAGTTTTTTGCCAGTGTCTCCGATGCGCTGGATCAGATGGCTCTCCACGAAGCTGTGGATGTCTTCGTACTCGCCTTCCAACGCCAGCGCGCCGCTTTCGATGTCTTGCAGAATGGACAAGAGTCCCTCGCGTATTTTCTCCCCTTCTTCCCGGGTCAGAATGGAACATTGCGTCAGCATGTTGACATGGGCCACGCTGCCGGAAATATCTTCGAGATACATGCGCCTGTCGACGTGCAGGGAACTGTTGAAATCCTCCATGAGTTTGTTTTCTTCCTTGCGAAAGCGCCCTCCCCATAGCTTCATTGCCGAAACTCCTCCTCAAATTCCTGCCAAATAAACAGCCAAATGCACAATCGTTAATATAAGGGTTATTTAAGGGTATTGACCCTATAAAACATCATACTCACTCGCTATCAACATTTCAATCATTTTCTATTTTCAGACTGATTAAAAAATATGCAGGAAAATGTGCATGAACGCCTAACAAACCAGCATTCTCTCCACATGATGTTCCACGGATTTTCATGATCAGAATTTTTTTCGGGTTTATTTTTATGCAATAAAATGAAAAACAACCGCATAAACGGCCATAAAAAAAACTCGCACCCTTCCATCGGGCACAAGTTTTTTCGTCCGGTTTCACCGTCAGCCTTTCGATCGTTTCCTCTGCTTGCTCCATTCCCAGACGCGCAGGAACAACAGAATCGCCACCGGATACAGGCCGGACCAACCGAGAAACGGATACAGTCCCAACGAGACGACCAGCGATATCCAGGCGCACAGTTTGCCCAGGCGCGAATCCCTCAGCAAGCGAACTGCGGCACAGCAACCGCCGATGTACGTGGCAAAAAAAGTGGCATTCGGCAGTTGGATCAGCTGGGAGAACGAGATCATCCCACTGGCGAGCACGTAAAACACGATGGCAAAAGCTAGTGCGATAAAGGCGAGTCCCCCAACGGGTGTCCGGTACTTCGGATGCAGGATCCCGAACCATTTCGGTGCGATCCCTTCCTGGGCCAAAGCGTAGGCGATTCGGGAAGCGGCGCTGACGTAGGCGTTGGCCGAAGCGATACAGATGAAGAGGGCTGTCACTGCCACGATCCAGCCGCCGACCGGCCCTAGGGACAGCCCTACCATGACGCTCAGAGACGCTGCCGACAACTGATTGCCGTAGCTGTGCGTCCCGACGGTCAGAAAGGCTACGCCGAAGTAGAGCAGCGCTACCGCCCCGGCGCTCCACAAAACTCCCCGGATCGCGTTTTTCTGCGGATCGACGAATTCCTGCGACAAATGCGTGACCGCCTCCCAGCCGATGAAGCACCAGAACAGCAGCGCAGCCGACTGCATCACGCTGTACCAGCCGTGTGGCAAAAACGGGGTGAGGTGCACCGGGTCGTAATGCGGGATAGCTGTGCAGATCGCGAGCAACAGAATGGCGATGATGAGGGATACGACGATCGTCTGCACTTTGCCTGCCAGCTGCAAGCCGAACACATTCATCCCCAGCACGACGAAAAAGATCAGAGCCGCCACCGCGTAGGTCTGGACGTCTCCCCAATTCAACAGAATCGCCACATACTTGGCGCCGGTCACGGCCAGGATCGGACCCCCGATCGGTACCGCCAACAGAAAAAACCAGCCGACCGCGTTTCCGAAGCGATCCCCGAACGCAAGCCGCACGAAATGGGAAACGCCGCCCGAATGAGGATGCCTTGCAGATAAAAGCCCCATCGTGATGGCCATCGGGACGACCAGCACGGACATGACCGCCCACGCCACGATCGAGGCAGGTCCTGCCATTTCCGCAGCCAGACCGGGGATGAGCAGAATTCCGGAGCCCACTACCGCTCCGATGTAGAGCGCGACGATTTGCGGCAAAGACAGCGTCTCTTGAAAAACCGAATGGACAGATGCTTGTTTCATGGTTTCCCCCGCTTCTTTTCGAATCTCGAACGTCCCCTTTTGATGTGGGGCGGTTTTTCTTCATCATTTCTCCTATCTCTAATCATAGAAAAAAACTGCCCCTCTTGAAGGTGCAGTTTTTTTGATTTCTACCGGGTCAATTTTCCGTGAAGACATCTGGAACCGCTCCAGCTTAAACGCCGTTGGACGTGCATCGTCCGCTTGTGTCTTTTTATCTGCCGCTACTCCTTCAATGCCTTCCAATGTTCATACGAGTGCACGGCAACTCCTCCGTAGGATGGATGATTCCCCACCAATGCCGGGAGCTTGGCCACCTCCTGGTTCAACTGCTGCAGGCCCTCCTCGTAGAACGACACGAAGTCCCCTTCGCTGCTCTGCTTGGTTTCAACGCCGAGATAGATGGTTTTCCCAAGTCCGTCTCCCCAGCCCAGCTCTTCCGCAGCGAGTGACGTGATGCTGTTCGGGCCCTCCGCCCGGTCTCGGTAGGACATGATTGCGACCTGGTCGTGCTTTCCGATGAGCCATTCGCCGAGTGCAGTACTCGGCGAGTCCGGCAGTGCCAGCTTATCCAGCCAAAAAGGAATGTCGCAGCCGATTTCCAGGCCCGGTTTTTGCCGCGCCAGGTCGGTGTAGGCCTCTACATTCTGCATCCATTGCCGAATGACAGCCGGTTGATCGGCTTTCCATTCCGGCAGCAGGTATGGTTCGATATCGAGATGGATCCCGGTGAACTTTTCGTCCGAGGCCGCGAGCTGATTGTAGGCATGGACCCAATTTACCAGGGCCAAGACGTTCTGCCGCTTGTCCGCAAGCCCCCAAGCGGGACTGCCGCCAAGCGCATGGACGTCCACGCCCCCCAGCCGGGCTTCCCGTATGAACGTCTGATAGGTTGACAGTGGTTGTTTCGTGTCGATCTGCAAATAGAGCAGGCTTACCCCCTGTTCCTTCAAAAAGGAGAGAATCTGTGCGGGCTCAGATGCGATGAGAGACGTGTTCCACAGCCACGTCGCCTTTCGCTTTTCTCCTTCAGGCGAGGAGAACCCGGTCAATGCGACGAACATGAAGAACAGACACACGCACGCGATGATCATCCGTGATGCAGCTTTCACTTTGCTTCCCCCACAGCTGCCGGCCAAGGATACTCCGCCGCCGGCACCGATATTTTTTCCTTTTTGTCATATCGGTTTTTTTTCTCCCTTTCTGAAGGGCGGGATGGGAAACTTTGCAGGCATTTGCGACTTTTTTCTCTCAGATCGGCAAGGTGGTTGTCACTCGGGTCCCCCCGGTCTCCAGGTGTTCAAAGAAGCAGTGTCCCCCGAGCTCGGCCGCTCGTTCGCGAATGGACATAAGTCCGAGCCCTCCCTTTTCTGATGGCTTGGGCCGTGGGTGGATGCCAATGCCATTGTCCGTCACCTCCAGAACCAGCTGGCCGGAAGGGGAAATGTGGATTCGCACGGTGCAAGCGGTGGCATTTGCGTGGCGTACCACATTCACCAACAGCTCGGTGACGATGCGATAGGCTGCCACCTCGACAGCGGCAGGCAGGGGCGGAAGGCGATCCGGCGCTTGCAAGGCGATTCGCAGCCCTGCCTCCTCGCTTGCGGAGGGGAGATGGCGAGTGGACTTGTCGAGCACTGTGATCCGCTCGCGTACAGCCCCGATCAATCCCAATTCGTCCAAGGTAGGCGGGCGCAGATCGTGAACCAATGAACGAATCTCGTCGACAGTAGAACGGATGACGTTTCTCAGCTCGACCATCAACTCTTTGGCGGTCTCGGGGTTGTGCACGACGTGTTTTTCGGCGGCGGCGGCATTCAGCGCGAGCGCGGCCAAACGAGGTGCGAGGTCATCATGCAGGTTGTGGCGAATGTGCCTGCGCTCTTCCTCGCGCGCCAACACGAGTTTTTCACGGGATTCCTGCAAGGCGTCCGCCAACAGCTTCATCCCGATGGTCATATTCACGTTTTGGATGATCGGCCCCGATTGTGTGAGCAGAACATCGAGCAGCCTGTAGTCAGCTGCCGTGAACGGCTCGCCTGGCGAACGATTGGCCACGAGCAGCGTCCCCAGCTCCTCGCCCCGATGAATGATGGGAAACGACAGCATTTCTTCCGCGCGCTCCCCGGAGGAGGCCACCAGCGTGCTTTGGCCGTTGACGGAAATCGAGATGCCGGTATACGGCAGGCGGAGCGATTCCTTGATGGTCGTGACGACGACTTCCAGCATGGCTTCAGGGGAGAGCGGTTTGACCAATTGGTTCCCGAGCTCCGCAAGTACAGCATACGGGTCATCGTGCCTCCCTTTCATTATGCGATTGACGAGCCGCTGCAGCCGTTCCTTCAACGGAGCGAACAGCACGGCGACCACGGACGTGGCAAGCAGGGAAATCACGACGTTGTCTTTTGTTTGGAACAAGCGGCTGAGGTACAGGACGGATAAAATATAGACCGCGACCACAAAAACGGACAGAGCGACATACACCAGCGTTCGTTTGACCAGCGGATCGATATCCCACAGGCGTAGCCGGACGATCGCGAACGTCAAGGTCAGCGGAATGATCAGGAGAAACAGCTCCAGGACCCCGTTCAGGTAAATATAGGCGACGGCGCCCCATTGAAACAGCGTGGGTTCAAACAAAAAACTGATGCCGATGAAGCCGCCCAGCCCGCACGACATGCCGAATACGATCCATTTGGTCTGCTGACGCTGCAAAGGGAGCGACACTTTCCGGTACCGGTAAATCTGGGTACCTACCAGCATGAGAACGATTGCGAGCAGCCAGACCCCCTTCGCGAGACTCGGCCATGATGTGAAAGTGAGGGCGGTATTCGGAAACAGGCCGCTATACAGGTACACCAGACAGATCAGGAGCAAGACTTTTGATGTCCAGGCTGGGACGAACTTCCCATCGGGAAAGAGGAGAAAGAATGTGAACAAGGTAATCCACCCGATCATGCCCACGAGGTCGAACCACAGCCATAAGGCTGGAGTTGGCTCCGAGGCGGCCCAAACGAGCGAAGGGAATGTGGTTCCGAAAGACACCAGCATCAATGAGGCGAGAAGGCCGAGCGGTTCGCGGAAACATTTCCACAAAATAATCAGGGCTGCGAGGTAAAACAATAGCGTGAAAGAGGCATCGATCACGGTGAAAACCAGGGCGTAGCTTTCGACAGTCAAGTGCTCCTGCTGCAGCACCGCGAGCGGCATTGGCGGAGCAGGCGCCACCTTGCAGGCGGACAAAATGCACGGGTCGACCAACCGTTCATAATAGCGGGGAATGCTGACGAGAAAACTGGAACCCACTGCAAGGTTGAATAGGATTACCATCATTTGAATCGGCAAAAGCCTGCGAACATTCATCCGAAATATCCCCTTTGCGGTATGGCAATACGTGGATTCCATCATTATAGCAACGGCGAAAAAGCTTGAATACACCCCGTGAATACGTTCCCGCACGATTCCCGGAAGTGCGATTCACTCTTTACGATGCGGCTGTGATTTTGTTTGCAAATTTGCCGGTCCAGATGACATAGCCCATCCCGACATAAGACAATCCCCAGAAAAAGGCAAACCATTCGTCCAGAACCAATGTGCACATCATGAGGACATGCAGGGCGACGATCCAACGCGGGTATACCCGCGCCCGAAACGTCACGATCGCAAAGAGCAGCGTGCCAAGCATGGTTCCGACCATACTAATCAGGCGTGTAACCACGACAAAAACACCTGGATCTTCCGGTGCGAGACTGCCTAGCGCAAATACGCTCCATACCATGCTCGTGATGATTATATTGCCTATGATGATCAAGAGCGTCGCCCCAAAACCCACAATGCCTGTTTCCCGCGATTGCACCAGATACGTCCCGATCGTTCCCACGGACATCAATACGCAAGCGATAAAACCAAAGGTTAGCTCTTGCGGGCTGTCCGAGCCCCAGATCAAGGCGCACGGGGTCATCCCCATCCGGGCGAGCCCTGCCAGCAAACAAATCATGCCTAACCATTTCACAACCGTTCTCCATTCCATAAAAAACCCTCCATCTGTACGATTGATTTCTTTCTGAAGCAATCGTAGCAAGTGGAGTTTCCCGCCGTGCAGAGCAATGGCTGCCTTCTTTTCAGGGAAGCTGCTCGGGAACTTTCGGGAAGGTCCGATGTGGAGTGTTCGAAATTTTAGAAAGTTGCTATAATGGGTTACGCGATAAAAGGTGTTCCCGGTAGTCCTGCCAAAGTGACGTTGGCATTCGGATCGTGCGGCAAGTCGCCGCCGTCCTTCCTTGCAGCATCGAGACGGAAAAGAAAGGAGTGATCCTCGTTGGACATTCTTGTCGCGGACGACCATCCCCTGTTTCGGGGTGGGGTCCGCAATCTTTTGCTTACCACGGAAGATCTGCGTGTAGTGGGTGAAGCGTCGACTGGCGAAGAAGCGATTGCTCTCGCTTCCAGTCTGCAGCCCGACCTGATTTTAATGGACATACGCATGCCTGGATGCAACGGCATTGAAGCGACCCGTCTGATCCTGGAAAAGCATCCGCACATGCAAATCCTCATCCTCACCATGTTCAAGGACGACCAATCTGTTTTTACGGCCATGCGAGCAGGAGCACGCGGGTATGTTCTGAAGGATGCGGATGAAGCTGAGCTGATCCAATCCATTCGCTTGGTAGGAAGCGGCGGGGCCGTCTTTGGCTCCAATATCGCTTCGCGGATGATTCATTATTTTTCAAATCCGACTCCCGTAGAGCCACTGCTGGATGCCAGCCTGTCCGAATTGACGAAGCGTGAACGGGAGATTCTCGAACGCATCGCGGAGGGGGACAGCAATGCCAAAATCGCATCCCGCCTTCAGTTGAGCACAAAGACTGTCGCCAACTACGTCTCGACCATTCTCAACAAGCTGCAGGTAGTTGACCGCAATGAAGCCGGACGTCTGGTGAAAAAGAGGCGGGATGGGGATCCGCTCGATTTGACATGAGCAGCCAAATCCGTATCGAAGCCCGTATGGAAGAGAAACAGCCAGTCGCCCGTTGAATTCCGACGACTGGCCTCTTTCGCTTGCAAGGTGTGGATCCCCGTCTGATGAACGGGAGACGGTCCCGAGAAAAACGCCGTCCTATGGCATGATCGGCACGATTTCGATCACGGAATCCGGAATGGCTACAAACAGACGAATGTCCTGCGTTGCTTTCTCTGTCTTAAACTTCACTTGATAGCCGTTCACCATCGAGTTGGTCAACTCTGTCTCATGCTCTACTTTTCCGTCCAAGGGGACCAGCTTATTGCCGTCCAGCAGGTAGACAAGCAATTCCGACGTCCGGACGGTTCCATTGCGGGCCCGAAGTGTCACTTCCTTCCCGTTTCGTTCCACTTTCACGGTCTTGTCATCGAACAGATCATAGCCGAGCTTGATATGCATGACATGCTTTTTCCCATTTGCCCCTTTCGCCGTAACCGTGACAATATCCAGCGGGGAATACAGGTCGAAATTCTTTTGCAGGACGAAGCTTTTCTTGTCGTTGACCGGTACCGTTGAAGTCACGCCCGCATACGACACATCGACCGATTTGATTTCGCTATCCAGCACAACGCCGTATAGATTCAGCCTCACCTGCGGGGTGGTCCCTTTCACGAAGGTGAGGTAACCGCCAGTCGAATCGACTTTAAGCAAATCGGCGTTTTTTTCATCGGTAACCGCCGTTTCCGCCGATGTCCGGGTTCTCTCCCCATTCACGCTTTCCATTACGTAATAGTTGCCGCCCTTGCTCGGCAATTTCGAAAAGACAATGCTCCCTTTGCTGTCCGCGGTCTTGGAGCCGTAATTGGAGAGGTAATTGTAGTTGCAATTCGCGCCGCCGTAGCAGACATTCTCTTGAAATAGCGTGATCGTTGCGCCTGGTGCTGCTCCTTGAACGGTGATGGTCCCCTGCCCGCCCGCAATCGTCAAATCCGTCACGGGAGCAGGAGCAGGAGTAGGTGCAGGAGTGGGTGCAGGTTTCGGATCAGGCGTTGTTTCGGCGCCGGCTGAGCCGTTCGTTCCCCCGCTTGCTGGACCACTCATCGGCTCCCCGAACGTAATCGGCTGCGAAATGATCGTATCCTCGGGCGTCTCGATTTCCAGGACGTAATATTGTCCTTCCTTCATCGTCCCGTTGTCATTCGCAAACAAATCGAAGGAAACCGTCCCTTCAAACGTTCCGACTGGATCTTTCGGATTTGGACGGAATGCAGGCGTGATCACTTTCTCTCCCTGCACGATGCCCAATAGCCAGCCGACGCCCACACGGTTGGTCCTCCAGATTCCATGGTAGTTTTCTTTGCCGAATACATCGGTAGAACGCAGGACGATGGCATTCACGACGGTTTTTTGCGAAAAGGCGATGCTCACTTGAAAATGCCCATCGCGCGTGCCATCCGGCTTGAATTCCGCGCTGCCCGTCTTGTCGAATTTCTTCTCCAGTAAGGCAAACTTCGTAATGCTAACACCTGCTGCCGATTGCGACTCTGCCGCAGCTGCAAACCCTCCAAATACGTGGATAAACATGGCGCACAGCCACACGCATGATGCTCTTTTTATCATGTTCCAGTTCATTTCTACACACACTCCCTGAGGAATCAATTTCGAATGGATTCACTATAACGGCGCGGGATTCCCAGGAACAAGGGAATCCCTTCCTTGCCGATTCGGGAAGTTTTCCAGGAGCGTTAGCCTTTGCAATAGAAGCCGACCATCTGATTGATCAAGGAAACAAAAAAGCCCCTTGTGAGCGTACAGAAACCCTATTCCTGATTCTGTCTGCTCACAAAGAGCTTAGGCCAGGCGGCACACCAATGGTTGAAAAAGCCCCCCCCTTTGGAACGTCTTAAAACGGCGGACGTGGAAGCATATATTTTGCATGTAAAAAAGCCATCCGGATTACCAGATGGCTTTTTCTTACGTTGCTTTAAACATCGAACAACCTGTAACGCACTCTGAATTGGGGGGCCTGCCGTTTTACCGTTTGGACGGGCTTCCCTTACAGACTTGCGAACGTATCCGTCAGGACAGGGACAATTTGTTTTTTGCGGGATACGACGCCTTTGAGGACGGCTTTGTTGTCCGCCAGCGTCACGTTGTACGCTTTCTCTACCGCATGGGCAGCTTTTCCGATCGCCACCGCAACTGAGTCGTTGTTCAGGATATCGGTCACGACGAAGACGAACAGATCCAGTCCTTTGTCCGATACGATCTTCGAGATGGCTGCTTCCAGTTCGACCTGGCGATTCAGCACGTCGTTCACGTCTACCGCATTCACCTGCGCGATTTCCACTTTGGCGCTCCCCATTTGGAATTCTTTCGCATCCAAAGACAGGAGCTCCGCGATGGTTTTCTCGCTCAAGTCCGCGCCAGCTTTCAGCATTTCCAGGCCGTACTGCTCCAGATTCACACCGGCGATCTCAGCCAGCTCGCGGGCAGCCGCTACGTCC
The DNA here is from genome assembly GCF_031583145.1 of Brevibacillus brevis. Classification (NCBI taxonomy): domain Bacteria; kingdom Bacillati; phylum Bacillota; class Bacilli; order Caryophanales; family Paenibacillaceae; genus Brevibacillus; species Brevibacillus brevis. The sequence goes on from NZ_CP134050.1 coordinate 3,979,415, forward strand.
TGCTCCGTGCAGGTAGGGGACTTCAACAGGAGTGTGTCGGAGATGATCGCCGACAGCATCAGCCCTGCGATGTCTTTCGGAATCTCCACGCCGTTTTCTTTGTACATTTTTTTCAGGATGGTCGTGGTGCAGCCGACTGGCTCCGCACGGAAGTACAGCGGATTGCTCGTTTCGAAGTTGGCGATGCGGTGGTGGTCGATGACTTCCACCACTTGCACTTGCTCGATGTCGTTCGCGCTTTGCTGGCGCTCGTTGTGGTCGACGAGGATGACTTCGTTTACTTCGTTTGCTACCGTCTCGACCTGGCGTGGCGCTGCTACCTTGAAGTAGTCCAGCACGAACTGTGTCTCGCTGCTCACTACTCCGAGGCGTACCGGCTCCACGTTCGCGCCCAGCTTCGTTTTCAGATCCGCGTAAACCAGGGCCGAGCAGATGGAATCCGTGTCAGGATTTTTATGACCGAAAATGAGCTTTTTTTCCATGATCCATACTCCTTAGTCTTGTTTTGGCGAACAAATTATACCATAGGGCGGGCGATATTCCCAAGTAACATTATAGGTTCAAACGCCTTGATTGGAAATAAAGAATAGCCTTTCGGGAAACAAATTATTTCGCCGGCGCGTGCATATAAAAAAGGCCTCGGATTTCTCCGAAGGCCTCAGACAGCCTCACTGTTTCCAATGCAAAACTTCGTCCGGATTCGCAACCTCCCTGCCGTAATAGCGCTTCGCTCGGAAGTTGTGGATTTCCTCGCACGCTTTCGCCATTTTATCCAGGATCTCTTCTTGCGGCACATCCGTTTCCGGGCTCCAGTAGTAGACGATCATTTCGTACGGATCTCCGTTTTCGTCTTCCCTGCGGTACAAGATCCGGTCCGCTTTTTTGAATCCGTTTTTCATGTAAAACCGTGCCCTTCGGACGGTGTCCTCATCTTCCTGATCGACCGGCTCCACTTCAAGCAAGATGGTTTTGCCTTTTTTCTTCAGTTTTTCCATGACTTTCGTGCCGATGCCTTTCCCCCTCGTATCCGGGTGAATCAACAGGTAATCGATGAACAGAAAGGTCGGAAACTCGGCGTACAGCAGCAAGTAGTCTTCGGTTTCTTCCTTGTGGTACACATCTTTGTCCTCGATCAGGGCTTGAAACTGACCGAGGTCTTTCATCTCGTGCTCCGGAAAGTAATCCTGCAACCGCTCGTACCAATCCATGGATGCTTCCCCCTTCAGGCAGACTGTCCCGCTCTCGAGTTAGCTTCTCCCAGCAGGAGCCCTTCCACTCATTCCCGATCCCGGCAGCATGGGCTCTTCTTCACATCACCCACACCCAGACAAAGAGCAAGGCTCCCAAAACGAGATTGAACCAGCCAAGAAACAGCGTCGTTTTCCCTTCCTTCGGCATCTCCATGATGATGTATTTTTTTACGTCCATGCGAAGCAGAAACGCCCCCGTGAGCAGGAGCAAAGGAATCACATAGGTGGAAGAGCCGGTGCTCCCTCCTGTAATCATCAGCAGAAGCCTCCAATCGCGCTTTTTGAACCTCTATCTGGCTTTCATTCCTACCCGTCTGATCTCGATGTCCACCGTGAGATCCACCGTCACTTTTTTGTACATTTCCTGCCACTGCTTTTTGGTTTTCACTTTCTGATTCCAAAAACGGGGTTCTTTTCCGCGGACGTACTCGCCAAACCCGAAAATATCTGCCCCCTTTTCTTGCGTCTGCTTGATCAGCCCCTTGTAAAACTTCACGGCAGCCTTTTCGTCCTGGCGCTCTATTTTTTCAATGAGCTCTGGCGTGATTACGAGCGTTTTTTCGTTGCTTTTCTCCTCCAAATTGACCTCGATAAAAGAATGGACACGGAAATGGGGAAGGCCGTCCCTGATCTCCACCTCGGTCTGGGAATGGCGGTAGGTCGCATACAGATCGACGACGTTTGGTGTGTCATCCACGCGAACAAAGCTGCGGTACCCCGCCGGGTTCATCCCTTTGACTCCCATATAGGCGGCGATTTCAAACGGTTTGGTCACTCCCACCATCTTGTCATCCCGAAAATACGCCATTCCTTCGATTTCTACATTTTGAGCCGGCATGATGCTGATGTACGGCAGGAAGGCTTCCTTTCCCTTTTTGGAAGAATCGCTCCAAAACATCCCGACGTAATCGGAGGGAAATTTGCCCATCCGGACGGCCTCGTCCAACGTTGCCATCAGGTACATCGTCGGCACGCGCTCGAGCTTCGGCGCTGCTTTCATCAACTGGGAGGCTTTTCCCTTCGAGATCATCATCCAGGCCATGCGCCGGACTTCTGGATTGCGGCGAAGGTAATCGTTCAGATTTTGCAGCCCTCGCTTTGCCATTTCCTCGGACACGATGATGACCCGCAGATGGCCGAAAAAGAGCCGTCCGGAAATTTGCTGCTGCAAATTCATCAGGGCATCGTCGATGGAATGGCCCACCACTTCAATGACCCAGACCGTGTTTTGCCCGCCTCCGCCCGTCTGCCCGCCTGACTCTCCCGGCCCGAGCGGAATTCTCCCGGGCAGCCCGATCTGCGCCGCCACGCGAATCATTTCTTTATTCGGCACAGGGTACTTCCCGCGCAGATGCGAAACCTCCCGCTCTTTCTTTTCCGCTCCCTTCTCCGCTACATCCACGGATATTCCCAGGACGACTGCCCGCTCTTCGATTTCCAGACGGTCCCAGCAACCCGCGAGAAACGGGAGAGCGAACGCGATGGCCATAACCAGCTTAGCTTGGCTTATCCATTGTTTTTTCATCACTGCGATCCTCTCTTTTCCCGCGAATGACAGCAACGATTAGCAAAATGGCCGGATATACAATGGTGATGAAGAGGCCAAGTCGGCTGATGACCTCGATGATGTCGTACATTTGCATGATGTTTTGAGGGATCATCGCCACGATGAAGACAAACGGCAGAAGAAAAAAGGAAAACATTCTGTGATCACGCAATCGGAACAGCTTGCTGATCGAATGAAGAGTCAAATAATAGCTGGAAAACAGTGTCGTAAAAACTGCCGTCACCCAGACTGCCAAAAACGCCGCATCCATCCGCTCCAAAATATTGGCCGGCAGCGATGTCGCCTTTGCCAGCTCAAGTGTCGGCCAAAGCAACTTCTTGACTTCTTCCGCACCGAACAACCCGACCGTCGCCGCGACAATCGTGATGTACAGCCCGCCTGAAATGAGAATCGCCCACAGGCTTGCCGTCATCGCCCGCTGCGGATTGCGCATGGCGGGGATGACCATCGTCAATACGAAGGAGCCTTGAAACAACGCGGTTACGGTTAATATGCCTGTCATCAAATCTTTCTGTTCATTTCCCCAGAGCGGCAAAAGATTGATCGCTTCCGCGTTTTTGAGAGAGAGCGAAGCGATCACCAGGACAGGGAAGAGAAGGAACGGAAAGTAAAATTGGTGGATGTACGTAAACGTATAAATGTCATTCCGGGTGGAAATGGCAGCGAGGAACAGCATGACAATGACCGTCACTTCCACAGGGGTGGATTTGAGTACCGACGTCACGACCACTTCCCCAAACTCTCGAGCTGTCAAAGAGGTCAGCACAGCGAAAAACACAATGATGAAGAAGCTGCCGATTCTCGAGAGCCACTTTCCGATGAGGTCTTCGCTGTACAGGATGATCGTTTTTCGGGGAAACCGCTTGCCCAGTACCGTAATGATTGCAAGGCCGACTATGGCTACCATGACACCGAGCAGTGTCACGAGAGGCGCACCAGATCCCGCTGTGCGCACCGTGAAAAGCGGGAGGGGAAGCACTCCCACCCCGATAATCGTGCTAACGAGAATCGTGATTGTTTGGATCACTGTTATCTGTTGAGGCACCTTCACCCGCTATGTCCCCCTTTCCGACTTGAGAAGGGATCGTCGTATGGGCGCGATCTCCCGGGCTTTTCAGCTTCTCTTTCACTGTCTGGCCCAATCGCCTTTGGTCTTGGGGCTGTATAAAAACAGGCCTGCTTTTCAATGACCACAACGGTCCCCGCGTAAATAAGTCTTTCATCCCCTGAAAGCTTCCCGGCACGAGTGGACTGAGGTACGGCACACCAAACGATTTCAACGATAAAAGGTGATTCACAATCAGAATCAGGCCCACCACGATGCCGTAGAGACCGAATATGCCGGCCATGACGATCAGCGGAAAGCGGAGAAGCCTCAGCGCCAGAGCGGCATTGTACGATGGCGTGGCAAACGACCCGATCGTCGTGAGTGCGATGATGACGACCGTGATCGGACTGGCAAAGCCGGCTGCAACGGCCGCCTGCCCGATTACGAGCACTCCTACGATCGACAGAGCCCCGCCCACTTGCTGCGGCAGCCGGATGGTCGCCTCCCGCAGTACCTCCATGGAGGTCTCGATGACCAGCACCTCGATGACAGCGGGAAAAGGAACGCCCGCTCTCCCCCCTGCCACGGCTACAGCAAACTCGGTAGGAATCAGTTCGGGATTAAACGAAATGACTCCGACGTACAGGGATGGAAATACCAGGGAAAACATCAGTGCGATCAACCGCGCCAGCCGAATGGCGCTCATAAGAAGGAATCGCTCCGTGTAGTCTTCGACTGCTTGGTAAAACTGGTTGAACACCGTCGGAACCACCAGCGCCAACGGCGAACCGTCGACGAAGATGGCGACGCGGCCCTCCAGCAAATTGGCCGCCACTTTATCCGGTCGTTCCGTGTACTGGACTTGGGGAAAAGGAGAGATGTGGTTGTCTTCGATGAACTGCTCCAAATACCCCGAGTCGAGAATCGCGTCGATCTCGATCATCGACAGCCGATCCATGACTTCTTCCACCAGCTCGGTATTGGTGACGCCTTGCATAAAGCAAATCGCTACCTTCGATCTCGTCTTTCGCCCGATTTCCATCGTCCTGACCTGAAAATCCGGCGTTTGCAGCCGGTAACGGAGCAGGGCGATATTCGTCCCCAACAGTTCGATAAAACCCTCGCGAGGGCCGCGGATAACCTGTTCTGTCGCCGGTTGATCGATCGCTCTCTTTTCGATATTGCGCGTCCCGATGAGAAACGCTTCATTCAGCCCCTCGATGACGACCACGGTCTGGCCGCGCAAAAGCCCCTCCATCAATTTGTACAGCCGAGCCTCCAGCTTCCCTTCGCTGTGGTAGAGAGTTTCATTGATGAGGACGTCCTTCAACTGCTCGGGGTCGAGAGCGCCTTCCCCAACCAGACCTTCCACATCCTTCCTCATTAGTGGTTTTAAAATATCGGTATTGAGAACACTTTGTTCAATCATGTTGGAAAAATAAAACATGACCGCTGCATGAGTGCCAAACACGTGGAAGCGCCGCATGGAAAAATCCGCGTTTTCCCCGAAAACGTGCCGGATCTGCTCGATCGTTTCCTCCAGATTTCCCGTCAGATCCTGGTCGTACTTCTCCTGTATCGTAGGATCGGTCGTTGTCACGGTCATTTGTCTTACCTTCTGGCTGCTGAACCACTTGGAAAATGGCATGTTCCCACCGCCGATTCTAGACTTCTCTATGGAGCCGCTCGTTTTCCATCAGCTTTGACAGAACGACTGCTGTTTAAACGAGGAGCTCGTGCGTGTGAGATACCGTACGGGAAAAACACTCGCGAAATTCGAAGATAGGTTTTGAAAATTGACAAGCCCCATTGGGCGTGTTTTTGGGAGGAACGGCAGCCCAAGTACCAGGAGTGCCATTTATGTTTACTTCAGCGGGACTGTTACCGTTGGCAGAAGGTTTGAGCGGTTGTTTCATCCCTTTGCTGAAGGAATTGGATGTCGTGACCGCACGCCGCTGCCTCCGGTCGACCTACACCGCGAGCCACAAAGACCAGCGACCCGCTTTACCCGCAGCTTCCCTTCACGGTCCAAAACCGACGAATTCGGACTTTGCTCCCTCCGTTTTCCATCCTCTATAATGAGCTCATACGCACTCCGATCCGGACGAGAGATGCGCGGAAAACAGAAGGAGAATCGAGTTTCGTTGGAATCGTCCCTCATGAAGAACGTGTTTTTTTGAATCTATGGATTGGTGACCATCCACACTGTCTACACCTCGGTCGCTACGTTGGAAGTTCATAATCCTGTGCGGATTGTGACTGTATCGGCAACAGCGAGTCCGTCCGCTTCCGTCAGCGAGGGTTCCTCTCGAAAGTAGGAATCGTAAACAAAAGACAAATAACGTAAAAGCACTCTACCCTTTTGTAGAGTGCTTTTCTTTTATTCAGATGGAAAAGAGGCAGCAAAAAGGGAAAATGCCGCGAACGAAAGATTGACCCAACTGACTGGTCAGCTTTCTGCGTATTTTACGTCGGAACACCAGACAGATGCGTTTCGTGCTCAAACTCTTTCGAACTGAGGGAACGCATCAACGATTTGCAGGCTCTTCTGTATCCGGACCATGATGACGAGTACAAGATCATTACTCTCTATACGCTGCATACGAACCCGAAAAACATTTTGAAGAAGCATACGGCAAACGAAATAGATAGCTTCTTCACCAAACTGAATCTCGCAATGGATCAGCTGGAACAAGTCATAGAGCCACACACGGAATATATGTTATGCGCAACTGCCTTCACGTCTTTGCTCAGGAATAGCTTTGTCATTCCGCGCTTGTCACGTCCGTTTTGCCATTTTCAGGGTGTTTCCCTCGATTGTCCCTGTTCCGTTCGCGCCTGCATATTTTTTATTCAATTGGATACCAATAAGCTTGTTAACAAAGTATGCCAATGCCTCTCCGCATTCCTGCCATCATGAAAGGAGAACTCATCGTTCATGAAACTTGCCACGCGAGTCTCTGCGTCAAAATTGCGGCAGCTCCCTACCTCGGCTCGGCCAGTCGTCGATCCGAACGACGTTCTTGTCCCTGATGGCTATCACGTAGAGGTGATTGCGGCAGGCCTTTCCTTCCCAACCGGAATGGGATTTGCCGACGACGGAACATTGTTTATTTTAGAAGGCGGCAGTACTTGGCCGACCAGGCCGGCCATCCTTCCCCGAATCCTTCAGCTGAATACGGACGGCACTCTTGAGGTCTTCGCTTCGGAAGTTTTAGGTGGGCCGCGTGGGATCACCTATCATGACGGATACATATACATCACCATCAAAGATGGATATTACGCAAGCGTAGTACGGTACGATGTAAAAACGAAACAGCGTCAGGTTCTATTTGACCGAATCCCAAGCGGCGGCTGGCACGAGCCTGGAGGACCTGTCATTGGCCCCCACGATGGCCTCCTTTATTTTGCCAGCGGATCTGTCTCCCAAAATGGAGTCTGCCTTCCGTCCGGATTTACCGTAGATCTGGCCAAGCATCCCGATGCTCATGATGTACCCGGACAGGATGTTACCTTGACGGGAAACAATGTATGGACACGGAATCCGCTCATGCCTTTTCCCAGTGAACGCCGTTTCCCCCCTACTCATCGAAATAGACGAGGAATCATGGACGTATCAATTGGACCAAGTAGCGAACTGGTTAGGAAACGTAGCCGTGGCGCAATCTGCGTTTCGGCAATTTCTCGAGGACACACTGGACAAAATTGATGAACCCAACATCCGGTATGTCCTATCCAAAATGGCGACAGCAGCGCAAGATCATGAGTCGAGGGTTCAGGATATTTACCATGTCATCGGGCGAGACCCATCCGATATAAACTTGATGATGGGAGAAATGATGGCGAAAGTGAATGAGACTCTTGCTTTTTTTCAGGGTTTATATGGCGGTGCCGTAGGTCCTTGGAGAGATATTCAGCGTTTGTTGATGATCAACCTGAACTCCCAAGGCGCCTTTGCTGTAGTCGAGCAGCTGGGTCTCGCTCTTGGACTCCATGAGATTGAGGAAATTACTTTTCCCATCATTCATGAAAAACAAACCGAGCACATTGTCTTGCAGGAATACATGTTGGAGATGGCACCCGTAGCCATCCTCTACAAAAAGGATATCTAAGCGCAAAAGCTGAGACTCCCATTCCCTTGGGTCTCAGCTTTTCCGGTTCCTGGATAAAGTCAGTGACAATCAATCACCTGATTCGAATCCAAAATAGCCGATTGATCTTTTAATTCTTCCAACCAGAAACATCCCGATTTCCACCCAGAAGAGGCAGTATAATAGAGCGCTTGCGTATACGAGCAAGAACTGTCGGAGGCTCCAAGCGGACGCCATTTCAGGTCCCAATACAGGAATTCCGACCAAAAAAGTCAGTACAGCAATCCCTCCAAGTAATAAAAGGGCATTGAATGCTGCCATAAGTATTCTTCTCCTGCAATACAGGAAGGCCATCCCCAAACCAATGCCCAAAACACCAGTTGTTCCGGCGAATATAGGAATTTCTGTCGGTTGAATCAAAAGGAGAAGCAAGTTTGTGAGCAAGAACGCTTTTCCCCCCATAAAGGGTGAATGGATCGTGCAAATGAGAATCGGCGCGGTTGATAACATGCTGAGGGGATATCCAATACCCGGAAAAAATCCTCCGGCTGATTGAAGCAAGGCAGCCAACACACTCATTAAAGCTGTTAACACAAGTCTCCCGGTTTTCTGTCTGCCGTCAACCACTTTACCAATCAACAACGCATCTGGCGCGATGGGAGCAAAACAGTAATGGATAATGTTCCTCATCAAAATCACCTATCCCAAACATCGTTTTGAGATAAATCGGTTGGTTCACCGTGCGAAAGCTATCTTCGTTTCCCGGAGCCAATGTTCCCGCCCTAATACCAACCATTGCGGTAAACAAAGGTGGGAAACGAATACGTCCCTGTCCCCATTCTAACCACCAGAATTATTCCTATACCCCAACAGAAATTGCTTGCTTATGGTCATAGAGTGAGTGCCCACAGTGGGTTTTTGAAAGGATTTCAGTTGAGGAAGAAGTCCGCCCATGTAAAAAAGCACCTTTGCAGGTGCTTTTTGTTTTTTATGCCCTGCTGATCCGCCACAGCGCGCCGCTCTCAGAATATGGGATCGCCGTAGTAGCTGCCGCACTAAGTTTTCCAAAGTCCAATACATAGAGACTTTCCCCATCCGGCGAAAAACGAACCGCTATGGGGCGTTCTGGTCCATCTTTGTCCATTCCCGGTTTCAGATTGATCAAAAAGTCACGGACTTGGCCAGTAAACGGATTAGCCCGCACTACACGGTATCCTACCGGTTTCTGATTCCCCGTCGTTATTGGAGGAGCACTGCCAAATTGGGCAAAAAACATTTCGCCGACACATCCAAATGCTCCATCCATACAGAAATCAAATTTCTGGGTTGCTGAGTGGGGTTTGAAACGAATGTATGGCTGCTGGGCAAGCTCGGGATGAACAGCGAGCAAAAATTGCGGCTGTGCCTGGCCTGGCGGTTTAAAATAGGGGAGTGTCACCGGCAAACCACTGGCGAAATCAGGCCAGCCATACCAACCGGGGATGACCTCATATAGAGCGTCCCAATCCCCTTCAATCGGGCGGCTTCCGCGGAAATCAAAGCCGTGATTGGTGGCGAACAATCTGCCATCCGGTGAGAACCCGAGCCCGAAAATATTGCGGAAACCGTCAGCCACGATTTCAAGCTCACTGCCATCCGGGTTTGCCCGATAAATCACTCCGTTCGCCATTCGCCTTCCTTTGACCACCTCCCTCGGGTGTCCGGGGGTTCCGAACGGTCGGAAAGCTCCGGTAACCACTTTCTCTTCCGGATTGATCTTATTCAAAGGATTTTCGCTGGGAAAGTTTTGCCCCACCAAATGCAGATCGCGGGCCGGTATATCGTGATCTTTGGGACGCAGGCCCAGCCAGCCGTAATAGGCATTATCAACCCCGACTACACCGGAGTTGGTCGTGGTACCGACGGCAAAATACATTTTTCCATCGGGTCCAAATGCCAGCTCAGAAGTAAAATGATCACTGCCGCCCCTCAGACCATCAATCAGGATTTCTTTTTCTCCCCTACCGTTCACTCGGTATACCTTGCCATTAGCGCTTCCCGTTACTATATATAGCCCGCCTTCAAACCACGCCATACCGGTAAGCGGTCCTTCAAACCCGGATACGAATTCCTCCATACTTCCATCCCTGCACACACGAAATACCCTTGCTTCCGCATACGCCGGTCCGTAACTGTATCCCGCTTCCGCAATATACATATCTCCACAATCATCAAATACCAATGATGTCGGAAAAGTAAGTCCACATATGACTTGCTCCAGTCTGTATCCCGGTTCAAGCCAATAATCGGCATGAGGCGCAAAATCCAAGCTCTCCTCTACCGATTTTCCAAATCGCCTCTTGATATCGGACAACAATTCAATCTGTATTCGTTTTAGATTTACCAGCATTTCAGCCGCAGGCAGCAAGTCGGGGGAGGCATGAAAGAAATAGGGATAAGATTCATAAACGAGTACTAATTCCTTTTCCCTGTCCTCAAGCTCCTGCAGCAGAGAAGCAATATTGTCATGATAAGCTATGACCTCCTCGGAAACCACCGGGGGCGCAAGCGAAATCGAATGAAAAAGTAGATCCATGCTTTCACGCTGCTTGTTTTGGATCCTTGCCAGCTTGTTTGCATATTCCATTGTATGGTGGCTCAACGCACGAAGCAGCTGATCATACAGCCTTTGATTCACTGCCTCCCAAACCGCTGCTCGGACTACCAGTTTACCGGGCATGGAAGTCAATATTCTTCACCTCCGCTGTCTGTAAGATATCTGACGTGCACGACACTACCCGTAATGATTCTTACCTGTCACCCTCCGCGTTTACTTTCCATTCTTTTGCAAATTCCCTCAGTTTTTGATACTGTTCATCCAATGCATACAGGTCAGCCTTGTACGGCGATTTGAAAAAGAGCGACAAGTGGGTCATTGCCCCCGAAAGTCCGGCCCGCAATGCTTGCTCCATAAATACGGCCAGATCGACGACGAGCGGAGCAGCCAGTACGGAATCGATTCCCTGCCAGTTTACCTTCATGCTCATCCGCTCGCCCAGCCAGCCTTCAAAATCAATCGAATCCCACGCCTCTTTGCGATCCCCGCGTACCGGGAAATAATCGATTCGAACTTTATGGTCAAAGTCATCATATCCAAGCACTCGTTCCAAACCTGTCGTTTTTGAACTGATTTTAGCCGCCGCATGCCCCGGATCTTCCAACACGGCCCCATCTGTATTCCCCAACAGGTTGGTGCTGTACCAGCCGATCACTTTCAGCCCGCGTTGGCGAAACATGTTTCCCAGCACATGTTTGTATAACGTTTGTCCGGTACGCCCGTCTTTTCCCGCGATCGGCACACCCTGTTGTGCGGCAAGCACCTGGAGGGCAGGAATTTCGGCGGTCGTACTCGGCGTAAAATTCACGTAGGCGGCTTTTTCTTGCAGGGCGGCATAAGCATACAGCATACCGGGGCGAATGTGAGCAGAATTCTCCGCCAGCGCCTGCTCGAACAGGGAAAGCTTTTCGTATGCCGGCACCGGTTTTACATCTTCCTCCGTAGCGGATAGATTGATCACGATCACCCGATCCAGGTTGTTTCGCAGCTTGAATTCGACGATTTGCTGTTGTAAGCGGGACAAGGCATCAAGAAGGAAACCCGCACCTTCCTCATCAACTTGATAGACCGTCCGTATATGGCCGCTGAGGTTTGCCATCGGTGCAGGCCAAATTGGTATCTGCTCCAATTCATCCATCACTGAGTCAAGCACCTCTTTGGGCACAATCCCGTGCTGCTCGGTATTCTCCGCCAGCCCGCCCCGTTTGATATCCCAACCGCCAAACACCAGTTGATCGATGGAGATCAGGTCCAGGCATTCAAACTCCGGCTGGGACGAGATCACTCCCCGAAGTGGGACAAGCCCCTTTTTTACGGCCAAAAGTCCAGCGATGGTCGTCGTGGCAACCGCACCAAGAGCTCCAACAAACAGTACTCCCGCTCTCCGCTCCATTTACACGCCTCCTTCTTGACGGCAAAGCCGCAGGAGTAAATCATGGATCTCCGTCGCATGCACTGTTTGCGGGAGTTCCATTTCGCGATCGCTTACGACCAGTGACACTTCGTCGTTCTCTCCTCGAACCGGCAGCCCGTGCGATCCTCGGATTCTATCCGGTTCTAGCGGAATGCGCAAAGTTTTGGGATCAACAAAAAGTTCAACAGGATCGTAGCCGGGCTTACGGTGAATATCCACCGTATGGGCAAATTCGGGAGCATGCTCGTGATTCAGCCACCAGTAGTAGACAAACCAACTGTCGGGCTCTGCCAATACGATCAGTTCGCCTGACCTGTCGTGATCGATCGCATTTTGCTTCTTCTCTTCTTCGCCCCATACTTCCGCGACGCCCGGCAGCTCTGCCAGCAGCCGTTTTACTTCCGGAATATCGGCGGGGTCCGATACATAGACATGAGCCACCTGATGGTCGGCCAGAGCAAAGGCTTTCGACATCTCGAAATCAAGAAAATCCATATTGTCAATCCGCTTGACTGCCACATACCCATGCTGGTTCAAGATCTGATTGATGTACACGGGCCGGTTGACCGATTGAAAGGCGTATTCCGACAGCAGCACCAGACGTGTGTCTTCCCATAATCCGAGCAACTTCAAATCATCCACAAATTTGCCGATGAGCTGGTCGATTTCTTTGATCGAGTTTCGAGCTGCCTCACTGTCGGGACCGAATCTTTGCGCGTTGTAATCCAGATTGGGCAAATAAGCAAGCGTCAGTTGCGGCCTGAATTGCTCTACGATGTGCAAGGCTGCCTGCATGATCCATTCGCTGGAGCGGATAGAAGCAAGCGGCCCCCAGAATGTTCGCAGATCGAAGTCGCCAAGCTTTTTTCGCAGCTTCTGGTACAAATTCCTCGGCTTGGAATCACACCATTGAATCATTCGATTTTCCAGATGAATCGGACCGGGTGTCACCACGTAATCGGCCGTGCTCAATTTGCTGAACTGCCAAAACAACACGGCGGTCGTTGCTTGGGGATCCTGCTTCTTCAATTTTTCCCATAGTTTTTCACCCTGTATCGGCACCATCGTTTGGTTCCACATCGTGATTTCCTTGTAGTCCCTGTCAGGAAGGCCATTGCAAATGATCCCGTGTTCGTTCGGGGGTTTTCCGGTCAAATAGGTTGCTTGCACAGTTCCGGTGACCGCTGGAAATACCGGTCGTATTTTCGCGTGCTGCCCTTCCGCGATGATTTTCTGGATATGCGGAGTACATTCGGGATCGCGAAGATGCTTTGGTTGGAGGCTGATCATATCCAGCACTACGACGTGTTTTTTTCTCACAGGCGACCATCCCCTTTATGTGCTAAGTCATACTGAAGAAACGTTTGAAAACCAGACTGATCCCCATAAAAACGGCAACAGACAACCAAGCGGTTCCCCCGCCATAGGAGGCTGCGATTGCGGCATCCAATAAAGGCAGTCCCACAAGGCATCCCCCTACTGCACGCCGAATGTTCGCCGCATTTGGTTCCCGCAGGGAGGGGAGAATCGCCCGAATCGTCCAAATCAGATAGCCGATCACTGCGAGGACTTTTTCAAAGAGATGACCACCGTCGATCAAAAGCAGGAGCACGGCGCCTATCAGGATGGCCAAAACCATTGCCCTTGCCCGACGGGGATGCAGCCCGCTCCCAACCTCACCCTTTGCCATGGCGGTTACCGTGCTGATGTAGACAAACCCGATGAGGGAAATCCAGAAAACCTGGTGCAAGCTGTCTGCAACCAGGCTGACTCCCAACAGCAGATTCAATCCCCGGCAAATTCCCATCGCAATCGGTCCCAAGATCTCATGGGGTTTGAAACAAAAATCGTACAGGATAACGAACAGAGCGATGGCGCAGGCCAAAACTGCGCTTACCCCATTTACCAGAGCCGCAAGCACAATCCCCCAGACTCCCAAAATGACGCCAAGCGTCAGTGCGGACTGTCGGGTAATGCGCCCGGAAGGCAGCGGTCGTTCGGGACGTTCTGCCTGATCCAATTCAAAATCCGCATAGTCGTTCATGATGATTCCCATCGCGTACAGGAAGGCGCTGGAAAAAAGCAGGCAGATGAGCTTCGCAGCTGAAAAATCTCCCCCGCTCCCGTAGGCAATCCATGCACCGGCGGTAATATCGGCCATGGCGGTAAACAGATTGGGAAAGCGGATCAGCTCCAGATAGTCTCGCAGCTTTTTCATAACTCATCCAGGATCCTCTGAACGTACCGGAAAGCCTTGGTCGCAGCAGCGGCAGCCTGATCTTCGTAGGGATAAAGTTCAATGGTGATGAACCCCTCGTAGCCGGTGCACTTGATCGTTTTTACTACATGGGGGATGTCAATGGCGCCCATTCCCGGTATCAAATGATGGTGCACACGATCCGCGGCTATATCCTCCAAATGATAGTGTTTGGTGTAGGGCAACAGCTTGTCGACCAGCCGAGCCGGGTCTTCTCCTACGCAATAAAAGTGTCCGATATCAAAGTTTAAGGCGATTGATCCCGAGGGAACTGCCCGCTTGAAGGCTAGGAACTGGTCGGAGGTTTCGATCAGAAGATCCGGCTCCGGCTCGACCAGAATCGTCACCCCAGCGGTTTCCGCATGATCGGCCAATTCTTCCATCGCCTCGATGAAAACGCGATTGGCCCAATCCCTCTCCACACCCAGCAGAGGTCCTCCCGGTTCGGTCGAGAGCGTCTTTGCACCCAGCTTCACAGCCATATCGATGCAATTGTGCGTGTGCTCGATTCGCTTGCGCCGTTCTGTAAGATCGGCTTCAACGAACGAGGGGTGCCAGCAATCCCGAATGCCATACAGCATAAATGCGTTGAGATTGGATATCGCTAGATTCCTTTCTTTCAGCTTTTCCTTGATCGCGCTGATTTTTTCATCCGATGTATCCGGTGGAAACGCATGCGGGATATCGAGCAGAATCTCAACTCCCTGATAGCCGATATCGGCCAGCGTATCGATCGTTTGAAAGATGTCATACCGTTTGAATGCATTGCTGCTGAACCCAAGCTTCATTGCGTAGCCCCCTTACGCATTCACGTGCAGCTTGCCGGATTGGCTATAAAAACGTATCGGGTTATCCCATACCAACCTCTCGATGATCTCGTCTGCAAATGCCTTTTTCCGCATTTCCAGAGCCGTTTTCACCACGCTCAGGGGATTGGAGGGACCCCAGTCTGCTGCCGTATTGATCATCATTCGTTCCGTGCCGTACCGATCAAATATCTCGATTGCCTGCTCGGGAGATACCTTGGTCGGGTAGATGGTCATCGCACTCCACCCCCCATATTCAACGGAAAGGTCAATGGTATCCAGGTTATTGTGGTCAATTACCACCTGATCCGGATCGAGACCTACCTCTTTCAGCAGCTTAATCGTCCGTTCCGTCCCTGCACGCTTGTTCTGATGCGGGGTGTGAACCATGACGAGCATATCCATGTCTTTTGCCAGCAGAAGCTGCCTTTTCATCACTTCTTCTTCCGCATCGGTAATACGGTCAAATCCCACTTCTCCGATAGCCAGACAGCGGTCCCGCTTTAGATAATCGGGCAGTCCGTCGATAACTTGATGGGCAATCTCCAGATTGTTTGCTTCCTTTGGATTCATTGCCAGGCAGCAGTAATGTTGAATTCCATACTGTTCTGCCCGTTTTGGCTCAAACGAGAGCACGTGCTCAAAGTAGTCAAAATAGGTTTCCGGAAAGCGCCGTTCGCTCCCCAACCAGAAAGAAGGCTCGACGACAACGCGCACTCCTGCCAGGCTCATGCGTTCGTAATCATCTGTCGTCCTGGAGTAACAGTGAATATGCGGATCAAATATTTTCATTGAGCTCTCCCCTCCCTATTGGAAAAACGGTTGTAAATATGATAGGGACTGCTTGGCGGCATGCACTGGATCGTTTGCGTATGTATAAAGTTCAATGGTCACGAAACCCTGGTACTCAATGTCTCGAAGTTCATTTGCGATCTTGAGGAAATCGATGGTCCCCTCGCCCGGAATCAGGTGATAGTGTTTTCGCTGGTCAATGTCTTCCAGATGGATGTTCCATATGCGTTTGCCAAACCGCTGGATGATTTCTCCCGTCTCCTCCCCGATGACTACGGAGTGCCCGAGATCCAGATTCACGCCTAATCGATCAGAGCCCATCACTTCGATCAGGTGAAGCAGTTCTTCCGCATTTTCAATCAACAATCCAGGTTCATACTCTACCCCGACATTGATTCCCGATTTTTCGGCATGCTCCAAGATTTCTTTTAAAGATTCCTGCAAATAGTGCAGTGCCTGTCGCGGCGGATTCCCCGGCAGGCACGAACCGCTTGTGATGCTGATATTGCCTGCACCCAGCTCTGCAGCCAGCTCCATGCATTGCTTGGTGTAATGGATTCGTTTTTTCCTGGTTTCGCGATTGGAATTACAGAGGGAGGGTTCAAAGGTAGGCTCACCGGTAGGATCGGAAAAAAATCCGCCAGCCGTATTGGCGTTGATATTGGAGATCGACAGTTTGTTCCATTGGAGGAGATGCTTGCACTCTTGTACCCATTCGGCACGAGGATTGGGCGGAAATGCATGGGGGACATCGGCCAGTATCTCGACGCCCGAATAGCCTGCATTCCCGATTTCAATGATCGCCTGTTTCAACGAGGTTCTCGTAAAGGCATTTGTACTAAAGGCTAATTTCACATCGTCCCTCCTTCTTAAAATGACCCATTCAATACCCCTAAAAAGTATATTTTGCGAATCCTTCCTTATTCCCTAAATAAATGGGCCGGTTTGTCCATCATGTAAGCAGTTGTTCGGTCTGTCTCGCTGCCTTCACCTTTCTTGTCATCGTTCTTAGGTACCCTTCGGCCATGAAAAACAGCCCTCTCGTCGAAAGAGGGCTCATTCTCACCCGGTTTGCATCCGCTCTGTCAGAAAGCGATGATGCTGTGCGGGATCACTCCACGGTCCCGGAATATAGTAAGGTCACTTCCGGGTCACGATCCTTCTACAGGCATGCATTCACAAGGATGTAGCAGCTCCCCTCTTTGACGTGAACGCTCACATGGGATCCGCAAGGGAGCGATGGAGCACTTGCTGGACGAAGTTCCCCATGCCCGCCTTAAGCAGCGGCATGATTGGATCCAGTCTCTCGCGGATCAAGGCCCGTTCGGCAGAGCTTAGCTTGGCAAAGGCGCGGACGAAACTGTCTTCCGTTATGTTCGGATAGTTCACCGCTACACAAAACCCGTGGGCATGATACCCTACGTTGTCGTGATGAAGATGGACCGAGAATATTGGTTCGCTGGCATCTCCGACGGTTCGCGTGATTTCCTTGATTTCAATCTCCTTGTACCGAAACGGCTCAGTCGAGTCAACCTGATACAGGATGTCACCGGCTTGCAATCTCGTAATGTTCAGATTCGGGTTGATCCGTCTGGCTGCAGCAGGCGAAATTGCCTTCCACCCCTCCTTTGTGAGGAATGGGTGCGATGCATTGAAGAAAGGAGGATAATCGTTGATTCCGTACAACAGCTCGTTCTGCTCCAAATCCCAGATGACGCTTTGGCTGCTGCGGCGGACAACGACGCCGTCGCGTCCATAGAGAGCATCGCCTTCCGCGACTTGTTCTATCGGCTTACTCGTTCCATCCGCGAGCAGAACGGGCGTCCCTTTTGTGAAACAGCACCCGCTTCCCCCTCCTCCACTGTGAACATCTTCAACATTTTGCGGGAGGGCGCCGGTAATAAATTCATAGTGGGAGCTATGCAGCCAGTCCGCAACCGGAATTCCATACGTATACTGACTCGGGACCTGAGTTGTTGTGCAATGAGCGGCCATCCCGCCCCCGCAGCCAAGCGTTTCCGTTCGGGTACCCGTCACTTTTGATTGATTAATCGCAGACTGAACCTCGCCCATGAACGTTTGCTCGCTGTACTTGCTCGCAAGCATATATTCATAGATCGTCCAGGGACTATGCGCACTTTTCGTTTGCAGAAGCTCGTCCCAGTACTTGGTTACACGCTCTGATTCACCGGGAGCCAGACGATGCACTTTATAGAAGAGCAGGTAGAGCTTCTGGTAAAATCCATTCGGATCCGCATCGAAGGTCAGCACCTCCTTGGCGGCGAATACCGGGTCGGTGAGGCGGGCAGCGAGTCGCTGCCCCCATAGGTCGGGCTTGTCGTCCAAGTACCTTTGGAAAGACACCCCGTTCATCGAGCAATACGCAGGAAAAAGCGCTTCATAATTGGCTCGCGCCAGCGCGACGAAGGCATCCGAGTCGGGCTGAAGCGTTTGAGCGATGACGGCCTTTGCCTTGTTTCCATCAACAGTTCGTGCGAAGCCGTGCTGAGAAGTATGTGCGAGGGCAAGTGCAACTAAAGCAGACGCCGTTTTGCCGATCCATCCATCTGTATCGCGGGCCTGAACCGGTGGTGCTCCTGCATGGCTGAAAAACGTGTTGTGTACTGCCGGATGCGCCTTGAGCTGTGCGGTGAAGCAGGCGCCTGTTTGTTTCCGCACCTCATGATCATCCATCGCGATAAGCAGGTTGATGTCGTCTTGTTCCGGATATTCGAGAGCGTCCGACGTAATCGCTGATCCTGCCTTCATTACGGATAGAAAGCGGGCGCTGACACTCATGGCAAATCCCCCTTGCTTTGCAAGATATAAGACATGGCTGCCTTTTGTAGCCGCCAGTCGATTCCTTCACCGGTTTCGACGCTTCCAGTCCAAGCATAAGGCTTGTCTCCTGTTGGATCGGCGCAGGTCGAGGAGACTGTACCGGTAAAACTCCTGCCATCGGCATCGATAACGGCTTGCGCCATCAGATACATACCGGCATTGGCCGCACAGGTGATTTCCGAAATGGCCGTCAGGTCAAGCGAGACGATTAGCTTGTCACCGGGCTCCATCGTCAGGGCTGCATACAAGCGATAATCCTCATTGTTCAAGCGAATCATCGGCACTGGAGCCGCAGATTCCGGCGGCCAGGAAAAGCCAATTTCAAGCGGAAGCCCCGCATTCCACTTACTGGAAATTCCACGACCGGTGGAGATCCGGGTATGATAAACGGCGGTAATCGGTGCGACTGCCAGTATGGCGAGTGTTTCAGGTATCGGATCAGGTCTCATGGGTTAGCCGGGGACAGCCTGGCTACCTCAATGTGAAACGAAGCCGCCTTCGTCTGGATCGCAGGGAGGCTGTCAACGAACGGGATGCCTACATCATTCATAAAGTCGTCGACCGGGTTGTCCGGTTCCTCGAAGAAGTTGGCGAGGACGCTCAAAACCATGCCGGCGATGGCGAGCACAGCTCCGGCGATCGGCAGGAAGCTGGTGGTGACGAACAGGTCCACCACCAGACAGACAGCTGCCAGGAAGTTGGCTGCAAAAATAAGCGAGTCAAATACGATGGTCGACACCGAACCCTTCTTCTTGATATCATCGATCAATTGCCAGAGTGACCAGCCTGCCATGGCTGCTGCAATCACAGCTCCCAGCGCTTTGACGGATTGGGTTAAATATTTGTTGTTGAAGAACTCCGCAAACATCGAGCCCTTTCCAACAGCACCAGCTTCAGCGCCTTCCGCTGCGGCGATCACCTCCTCCATTTGCTGGCACGCCGCATTCACAAAACCGCCGTCCGCTTCGCTCACCACATCTCCGATTTCCCCGATGGAAGTCTGCTGCTCCTGTGAGAAAAATTTGTCGAGGAGCTTGTTATAGGTAGCCATTGTCAAGCTCTTCGTGCCATTGTAGAGGACAGGAACCGCATCGAAGGCTTGGACTACCGTTTGAGTGCACTGGGTAATGAATTCGGCTTTTTCTACATCGCTCATTTTGTCCCAGCTCCCTTTCACAAGAGCGGTAATGATTGACGCGATGCCTCCAATCCATGCGACCACAAGGAAAAGCTTCGATGCTTTGACGAGCTTTGGATATTTCTGTGCGATTTGCTGGAAGCCTTCCTCCATCTGTTCGACTTCCTTAAACAGAGTGGTGGCAATGACGGACTGCAGCAGATCAGCGAGCGAGCTGGCAATTTCATTCTGATGCTTGATATACTCCTCATACATCTCCTTGGCTTCCTCTTTTGAAATGTCCACCTCATCCGGAAGCTCGCCATCGGCCAGCCTTCGCAACAATTCCTGCATCGCCGTCGGCAGCCATTGCATAATCGTTTCCTTCTTGCTATGCGACGTCTGGGGAACGAGCTTCACCACTACGCCGGTCATTACTGCTTTGTAATAATTCCGGGCGAGCTCAGCAGACGGCTGAAGCGCGGTGAGCAGGCAGGCAAAATTGTTCAGTGGAGCTAATGCGTTTGGATCGCCCGCAGCCCCGCTGATCCGATTTACCATGAGGACAAATTGCGGAGAATTTGTAAGGACGTCGTACAGCTCCTTCGCCCATTTTTCGCCCCCATCCTGAATATAAGCTCGCAGACGCGGCTTGGCTCCTATATAAGCGTCCACAAATATGCCCTGATGCTGGATGTTGAAATCCTTGGATTGGGCAAGCCCTTCCTTCAGGAAGACGTCCAGCTTCTTAGCCTGTGCATCGTCAAGTCGATGGGAAGGTTTGTTCGCTCCATCGTATTGCTGGAACGATTTCGTGAGGTATGCTTTCGCAAACTGGGATTGATACCAGTGGAGGCTTTGCTTGACCAGCTCTTGCTGGTTCGGCTCCGAGATTACGGGAGGCTTCTGGCCGAAAAACTTGCTTAGCCATTCCCGCTGTGTGCCGTCCTGCCCCATCGCCCATTTCATATTGCGCATCAGCATGGAATTGCTGTCGTCATTAACTGATTGGTCCGGTAAAATCGTCATCAGTTCATTGATCGTCAGTTCCTCGGGCTGCGCAAGGACGTCTTCCGCGGCAATCGGTTCGAGCGAATGATGGGCGAAAAGCACGTTGTGCTGCACAGGCGAGGCCTTCCAGAATCGGACTGTGGTCTCCTTGAGCGATTCCGTATCCCTGCACAGCGCCTCAATGGTGCCAACACCTTCGGGGACGGGCGTATACATGTCGAATGCAATGCTTGCAGTCTTGTATAGCTGGTCAGCGAGTGAGCAAGCTTCATCATCCAGATTGATAGAAAGCACAGTCCTGCTTTCGTGATCAATTTTCCACGTCGTTTGATCGGTAATATCTTCTCCGCCCAGAAGGACCTTCGGAGCAGGGAGCGTGTCGCCCATTCCGAGTTGATAGGAAATGGTCAGTTCCAGACCTTCCTGCCAATCGTCGGCTGGCAAGGTGGAAGGCGAGGTTGCGGGCGGGTAGCTGCGCTTTGTGATCGTCGTTTTGTAGGTAACTGGTTTCACAACGGTTCCGAAGATATCGTGCTTGACCGCATCCTCATGCGTCGTTCCCTGGTACACGATGCCGTGAATTCTTTGTCCGCCGTCATGGATGTACAGGTGACCGCTTGAGTATCGTCCCTCTGATTGTTGAACCCACGTGATATGGTCTTCCGTAAATTTGGCAACATGAATAGGAGTTCGCCCGACAATGAGTGCGCCACGATCAAGGACAACCGTTTGCATAGACTCAATGGGGACAAACCCCTCGTCTGTCTGATAAGTCAGAATATGATAGCTGGCTCGAAGCTGTCCGGTGAATCGAGGGTTGCGTCGTTGATAAGTGAGGCGACGGATTTTCATCGGAACGATTCCTCCTATTTGTTCGAATTTCATTTTTTTGCAAAATCAGTAATATTCTATCATCAACAAGAATCGAAGTCTCTAAAAAAGAGAAGAAAAGCCACACTGCATTTGTTCCCTACGATCGTTGAAAAAACAGCAGCCTACTACCTCGGCTGCCGTTCTTCGTGTTCGGACCTTTTCCATTTTCACCCACGGCCGGCTCCCGTCCTCACGGTTGAGAAGGAATATGCTCCTGGATCAGCAGCATGGCAGCATGGTAGAAATGATCGGCGTTAAACGCGGATTTTTTCATATAGGCCATCATAATGGCCCCGCTGTGCAGCATTTCCAGCTGGGACGTGAGCGCATCGGGGTCTTTCGCTCCCGCTTCTGCCGCCATTTGCTTGATCTCGCTCCAGATATGGCCGCGGCACTCAATCGCTGCGGCATGGGCAGGATGTCCGTTGTCGGGAAACTCCACAGCGGTATTCATATAGGGACATCCCCGAAAATCGGGCTCCTTCATGCGCTCGGCCACGGAGTGGAGAAGAAAGCGCAGTTGTTCGAGCGGATGGTGCGGAAAACGGAGCCGCGCTTCCTCGATCCGTACCAGGCTTCGAGGAAGGCGTTGTTCCAAAAAAGCGACGATCAGGTCGTCTTTTGTGGCGAAATGGCGGTAAAAGCTGGCTTTCGCCACCCCGGACTCCGCGATGATGCGATCAATGCCGACAGCGCGTATCCCTTCCTGGTAAAACAACTCGGATGCTACATGCAAAATGCGCTCTTTGGCTGACTCCTTTTTATCCATGGCAGGGAATCTCTCCTTTACGAATGGTGGAAAACACATCAAACTGTCCCAGCAAAACCAAAAACCGGTTGACGCGAGACAGATCTGTCTGTATCATGTGGATAGTCACGAGACAGACAGATCTGTCTACCCACATTGTAGTCAAGATTCCCTCCTGCTGTCAATTGGGGACTCCTTCGTATGGGATACGAAAAAACCAGAGTGAAAGGGTGTTTCAGCGGATGTCTACAGCGGCAAAATCGGTCTCGCCGGACCATACGGCGACGAAATCGACGGCAACTAGGGTAAGCCCGATGCTTGCGGTCATGCTCTTGGCAGTATTCATGTCAGTGGCCACTATTTTTATCGTGAATGTGGCGACGCCCTCGCTTCAGCGCGGTCTCGGCTCCAGCTTTTCCGGGGTGCAATTTGTGATCACCGGCTACACATTGGCCTATGCGGTCGCGCTCATTGTCGGCGGGCGCCTGGGAGATCGTTTCGGCCGAAAAAGGATGCTTGCTTATGGGGTAACCGGCTTTACGATCACGTCGTTATTGAGCGGCTTTGCAACCGGAGTGAACATGCTCATCCTGCTGCGGATCCTGCAGGGGCTGAGCGCCGCCATGATCGCCCCGCAAGTGCTGGCTCTGATCCAGGTACACTACGCGCCGGAAAAGCGGGGCACGGTGTTTGGGCTGTACGGCGCGGCGCAAGGGCTCGCGGCGTCAACGGGGCAGATTATCGGGGGACTGCTCCTGTACTGGAATCCGCTCGGGCTGGAATGGCGGACCGTATTTTTCTTCAGCGTGCCTTTCGGAATTGCCATTTTGGCCATGCTCCCGTTTATCGAGGAATCCAAAAGCGCCGGGAGTGCGAAGATGGACTGGATCGGAGCACTGAACGTCGCGGCCGGATTGTTGATGATGGTGTTTCCGCTTGTCCAGGGACAAAAAGAAGGGTGGCCGCTCTGGCTGGATCTGTGCCTGCTCCTGTCTTTGCCGGTGCTGGCTGTCTTCGTCTGGCATGAGCGAAGGGTAGCGCGCAGCGGTGGCGTTCCTTTCATGAACGTCGATTTGTTCCGGAACAGCGTGTTTACGAAAGGCATGCTTATCGTCTTTTTGCTGCTGTTAGCACAAGCCGCCTTCTTTTTGATCGCCGCGTATTTTCTCCAGATCGGCATTGGCCTGACCGCGCTGCAGGCGGGATTGGTCATTTTGCCGATGGGAACCGGCTATTTTTTGGCCTCGCTCTACTCTTCCAAAGCAGTCGCCAGGTTTGGCGTGCACACCCTGACCCTGGGTGCGGTTCTCAGCGTCATCGGCTTTTTGTCCCTGGCCATCACAGTTCGCTTGACAGGGGCTGCCTTTCACGGATATGAATCGATTCTGCCCTTGCTCCTTTTAGGGATGGGCCAGGGAGCGATCGCCGCTCCGTTGACGAATATCGTGTTGGCCAAAGTCCGCGGCAGCGACATCGGCTCCGCGTCTGGTATCCTGACGACCGGCATGCAGGTCGCCTTTGCGCTGGGGATTGCCCTGATCGGCGTCATCTTTCTGAATACGATGAGGGTCCATGCGGATACGGTAAGCGGCGAGGTGGCACAGCAGCTTCGGCAGCAGCTGTCGGCGATGCCGCAGACAGGAGTCCACCAGGAGCAGATCGTTCAGCAATTCCGCGTCTGCTACGCCGATTTCGCCCGTCAAAACGACTCCACGGCCTTGCCTGCAAGCTGCAGGATCAGCTCCGACGACCCGCAGATCCACAGTCTGTTTTTGGCGAGCATCCAGGCTGCAAATGCGAAAAATTACGCCGATGCCTTCCAGCTTTGCCTGTATGTGCTCGCGGGGATAAGCGCAGGTTTGCTGCTGCTGGTGCTGGCGTTGGCAAAAGGCAGCCGTCAGCCGGAACCGAATGGGTGAAAGTCCCGCGAAAGTAGTCCACACAACAAAAAACCGCACGCAGCTGTGCGGTTTTTGCCGTTCCATTCATCTCGATTTATTTCGCCGACAAACCTCCGTCCACCACAACCGCGCTGCCTGTCATCGCCGATGATTCGTCGGAAGCCAGGAAAACAGCGACATTAGCGATTTCGATCGGTTGGATGGTCCGCCCGATCGGCTGGAAATCATGAATGCTCCTAAGTACCTGATCCCGTCCGCCAAACAGATCGGCATGAGCGTCATTGAAGGTCGTATCTACCCATCCCGGGCAGATGCAGTTTACCCGTACATTTTCTGCGGCAAAGTCCAGCGCCATTTGCTTCGTGAGCATGTGGATGGCGCCTTTGGAGGTGACGTACGCAGACAAGCGCGGCTCTGCTACAAAGCTGTTGGCGGAGGCCATGTTCACCACAGCCCCTCCCCCTGCCGCAACCATTTCCGGCAGAAAATATTTGGAGGTGAGATACATGGATTTCACGTTGACTTCCATCGTGCGGTCCCAGACTTCTTCCTCCGTCTCGACGACGGAGCCGGGGATGTTGATCGCTGCATTATTGCACAGAACCGTGGGAACCCCGTACCTTTCTTTGGTAAAATCCAGGAGGGCCTGCACATCGGCCGCTTTGGATACATCGGCTCGGAAAAACACGGCGGTGCCGCCCTTGCTCGCAATCGCAGCTACTACTTCCTCCCCCGCCAAACTGATGTCGGTCGCCACGACAAGGGCTCCCTCTTCCGCATATCTGTGGGCGATGGCCGCTCCGATTCCGCGTGCCGCTCCTGTTACCACTGCAATCTTGTTTTTCAAACGCATCTTGCATGCTCCTCTCGCCATTTGTTTTTGTTTATAGGTCTTTGAGGACGGGCGCTACTTTTCGATAGCCGCCCGACTTCAGGTAGCCGACGATGATTCCGATCAGGACCCAGGCGAACCCTACGGTGAAAGTCATCCGGTCAAAGCCGGACCAGACGTAGCCGGTAATGAGAAGCCCGATAAACGGAGTCACCGCGTAGGTGAGAAATCCCTTTGCTCCACGCCGCTTTTTCTTGCCGTAGAAGTAGACGATGATGGTGGCATTCAGCATCATGAAAGCGGTGATGGCCCCGAATGTCACGAACTTGTACAACGTCTCAATCGAGAGGCAGAAGGTCACGACGATGGAAAGCAGGGCGCAGAAGATCGTCGCATGGACAGGCGTCTGGTATTTGGGATGAATTTTCGCCAGCACTTGCGCAAAGGGCAGCAGGTTTTCCCGGCTCATGGAATAGAGCACCCGGGCTGTAGCCGACTGGACATTCAGCGTAACCGCAATTCCTACGGCAACGACATTGATCAGGATCAAAACCGTGTAAAAAACAGGTCCGCCCGCTTCCCGCGCGATTTCAAAAAAGCCCATGTCCGGATTTAGCGTCTCGTACTGCGGATGGATCAAGGCAGCCATATAGACCTGAATGAAAAACAGCAAGCCGCTGAGCAAAATGGACAGAACGGTTGCCTTGCCGACCGTCTTTACCGGATCGCGTGCTTCCTCAGCCAGCGTGCTGATGCCGTCAAAGCCCAGAAAGCCGAGTACGGCTATGGACGTCGCCGTCGCGATAAAGCCAAAGTCTACGTGATCCGCCTGAAACAGCGGAGCCAGGCTGAAGCCGCCCATGCCGTGACCATCAACTAGGACAAATTTGACGGCGATACCGAGGAAGACGATCAGCGTGACGATTTGCATCCAGAACATGAAAAGATTGGCGCGCGCTGTCATGGTGATCCCTCTGACATTGATCAAGGTGTTGCAGACGACGAAAATCAGTGTCCAGACGAAAGCCGGGACCTGAGGCAAAATGCCTGCCATCCACACGCCCGCAAAAGCGTACAACAATGCCGGACACAGAATGTAGTCGGCCAAAATCAGCCAGCCTGCGATAAAGCCCACATGCGGATTCATCCCGCGGCTCACATAGGAGTAGACGGAACCGGCGTAGGGGAATTCCTTGCTCATGTGCCTGTAGCTGAATGCCGTGAACATCAGGGCGATCACCCCGATGCAGTAGACGAGCGGCACCATGCCAAAGCTCTGCTGCGCCACAGCACCATAGACCTGCATCGGCGCAAGCGGGGCCATGAAAACCATTCCGTAGATGACCAGGTCCTTAAACGTAAGCGTTCGCCTTAACTCTTGTTTGTACTGGCTGTTGTCCAAGCCGAACTCCTCCTTTATGCCAAAAAAAATGAAGTAGTACTTTTTCATCTTAGACCTCTTTCAGAAAATTTCGAAATGGATTTGGTCAGGACAGGAGCCCTTCTGTCCGTACGGGTTGGCCTTGACCCGCCCTTATACGGTTTGGCATTTTATCAATTCCTAGCTGTACAAAAAAACAGCGAGCCCTGGAGACTCGCTGCCTTTTCTATAACCACTTTTTCAGGTTGTGCCAATAAGTGATGATCTCCTGCGTCTTTTCCTCTGCGATCAGAGCTTGTTTGCCTTCATTCCCCTCCTGAAAGAAGATGCTCGTGCCTTCGATGCGGCCGATCTTTTTCAAATTGACGAGAAACGACCGATGCGTCAGGTAAAAATGGCAGTCCTGCAGGTAGCTCTCGTACAGCTTGATCGGAATTTTCGTTTCATAGGCTTCGCGTGGGGTGTGCACCAGAATCGTACGATTGATCGATTCGATATATAAAATGTCTGCGGGTGTCATCTGAAGAATCTCCTCCCCGCAGACAGGGACATAAAGCCCACCCGCCTCCATGAACCTTTGATAGGAAATATCATTTTGCAGCTTTTCCACGGCTTGTCTGAAACGCTTCTCCGTATAAGGCTTCTCGACGATATCCACGATCCCCAGATCATAGGTGACACTCGCATGGGGCGCCATTCCGGTAATGAGGATGGTAGGGAGATGGACGCCCCTCAGCTTTAAAATCGAATAGCTCTCCAGCCCACCTCTGCCCTCTCCCAGATGGATATCCACGATCATTGCCGTCAGATCGGGAGTCAGTGTCGCCAGAGAGATGAGCTCATCACCCGTGCGCGCCTTGCCGACAATCCGTATATGCGAAAATGGGGCTAGGTACCCCTCTATCAACTCCAGCTGCAGCTCATCATCTTCTGCGATGAGCAAATTGATCTGCTGCTTCTGCATGTCTCTCACCTCTCTTGCTATTTTCTGTCCGCAACGGATAAGACGATGGAAAAGCAGGTTCTTCCCTTGGCCGATGTGATATACATGTCCCCCGCGTACTTCCGAACGGCTTCCCGAACGATAGCAAGGCCATACCCGCGCGCTCGGCCGGTCTCGTTTGCTTTTGTGGTGTATCCGGCCTCGGAAAGCCTGCGAATGGCCTGAGGCGAAAGGGTCGGTCCCGTGTTTTCTACCATGACTTGATAGGACTGTCCCACTTTCCTCATCGTCAGGGAAATCCTTTTGTCTCCCGTCTGATCTTCCTCGGCAGCCTCGATTGCATTGTCGAGAAGATTGGAGAGGATTTTGATCAAATCGGAGGAAAGGACGCCATCGAAGGTCTCATCCGGCGGGATGTGCAAATCCATCTCGATTTGATGGCTGCGAGCCTTTTCCGCTTTGGAATGCAGCAGCACCAGCAACGCAGGGTTTGCGACCTGCTCGGAAAGCGCGACGACCTGTACGTCGGCCTGCAATCCCCGCAAATATTCCCGGGCTCGGTCCACCTTTTTCAGTTCCAGGAGGCCAAAAAGCACCTGCAAGTGATTGGCAAAATCGTGGCGGATCGACTGAATAGATGCGAGAATCGCCCGGAATTCCCGCTGGAAGGTCTGCTCGGAATCTCCGACAGCCCGAAGCGTCTCACGCTGGTACCACCCGCGGATCACCGTGTAGCTGACCACGATTAAAATCAGAACAAGCAGATTGGCCGCAACATGAAAAATGCTGTTGGTGAGCGCATTGGCTTCTATCTGCTCCAGCAGCTCTACGCCGATGTCAATGCCCACAATGCCGACCAGCTGACCGGACGCACTGATCAAAGGCGCGCCCGCTGTCATGTAGACGCCGTATTTGGGATCGTGGATGATACCCGTATGAAACGTGTCGCCTTGGTAGGCTGGCTTTACCTCCTCCATCGTCAGCGTGCACAGCTCCCCGATATACGTCTGGGCACTGTCTCCCGGCGGAAGGCCGTTGATCATGACACGGCTGTTTCCCTGTGCGTCCATCATGACGATATACACATGCTTTGCGCCGATTTTTTTCCGGTAATCATTGAGGAAGTGATTCAGTTCGATATAGTCCGGATTTTCTTCCGTCGGCTTTTGCAAAAACCTCTCGAAGCTCGCTACGTCTACTTCCCGTGCGATATCGGCAGCGGTCTTCATGCTCTGGGTGGCTATGGAGATCTCCACAGTGCGAATGGTGCTGTCATAGACCAGCAAAATATTCGCAACCATGAAGCAGACACTCAACATGATCGCAACGATCAGTATCATTCTCACCCTTTTATTGGTTGGAGCCGTGATTGCTTTCATAGAACGGATAATACCTTTCTTGGGCATTCATGACTTGCATGAATTTTCCCTCATTTTATCACGAAACCGGGTAAATCTGCTTGCCCAGAAATGTGACTCGCCGCTGTCTTTCTCATGGGATGGCGTCTTCGTCCTGATCAGAAAAAAAGAGAGCAAGAATCATCCTGCTCTCAGGGCTCTCCAGTTTGACGAAGACATCATAATTTGATCGAATGGGGTACTGAAGGGGCGGTTATCGAGGAATGGGATTAATCGGAGATGTCATGATTCGATCATACGTCTCCCTATTTTTTGGATCGCTATGATAAAACATCACGGTATAGTTTTCGTATTTATAGTAGAGTTGGTGATATACCTTGCTGTCGATATCAAGACGCTTCCCTGTCTCAATGTCCCACCATCCACGGCCGCTTCGGCGAATGCCGATGGCTATGCTGCCCCCCTCCATGAGCCGGCCCCTGATGCTGGCAAGCCCCTCCT
Source organism: Brevibacillus brevis (assembly GCF_031583145.1). Taxonomy (NCBI): domain Bacteria; kingdom Bacillati; phylum Bacillota; class Bacilli; order Caryophanales; family Paenibacillaceae; genus Brevibacillus; species Brevibacillus brevis. The sequence continues at coordinate 4,008,742 of NZ_CP134050.1, forward strand.
TCATGGGCATGCCTTTCTTTCCTGACGATCTTCGGCTCCGCGCCCCGCTCGATTCTCTGGCGCAGCGCTTGTGGGGTAAGGATCAACCCGCAAGCGGAATACATCCGCCTGGACGTCTGTCCGCACTCCGGGCAAACCGCCATGTCCGTTACTTCACTCATTTTCAGCCATTGGATAAACGGTCCGCATTCCTCGCAACCATACTCGTATCTAGGCATGTTCGCAACCTCCTTTGCTATGGGGTCGGTATCTATTTCGGTAAAATGTCGCGGTCAAAGATGCTCGTCGGGATGGAGAGGGTGCAGCAGGCATTGGGAATGTCGACGATTCCCGCGATGCGTCCCTCCACCGGTGCGGTTCCGAGCAGCATGTACGCCTGCTCTCCCGTAAAGCCCATCGCCTTTTTCAAATACTCGATCGCATTCAGGCAGGCATTTCGGTACGCGACATGCGCATCCATGTACAGCTGCTGGCCAGTCGTCTCATGAACGGATATCCCTTCGAAGACGAGGTATTCGGAATAGTGGGGTTCGACCGGCCCCGGCTTGAACACGGGATTGTTTACGATGTTGTACTTCGCCATCCCGCCTTTGATCACGTCGACATGCAGGTCGATCCAGCCAGCCATTTCGATCCCGCCGCAGAAGGTGATTTCCCCGTCCCCCTGCGAGAAATGCAAATCGCCCATCGAGAGCTTTGCTCCTTCGACATAGACAGGGAAGTAGATCCGCGTTCCTTTGGACAAGTTTTTGATGTCGCAGTTGCCGCCATGCTCGCGGGGCGGAACGGTTCGTGCTGCTTCCACGGCGACCCGGTCGAACTCCGCACCCTTTAGACTGCCAAGTACGGCGCTGTGCGGCGTGGGCAGGTTGGCAAGCGGCGGGACCCGTCCCGGATTGGTCGCCACCAGATCGCGCTCGCGCCTGTTCCATTTGTCCAGCAATTGGTGGGACGGTGCGGTGCCGATCAGGCCCGGATGGAGAATGCCCGCAAACCTGACTCCTGGCAAATGCCGGGACGTCGTGTATATGCCCTGAAAATCCCAGATGGATTTGGCCGCCTGCGAGTAGTGATCGACGAGGAAGGAACCGCCGTTTTCCTTTGCAAAAATGCCATTGAATCCCCATTCCGCCTGGGGCAAAGCGCCGATGTCGAGGATGTCCACGACCAGCAAATCGCCCGGCTGTGCTCCGTTTACCCAGATCGGGCCGCTCAGGACGTGCACGCGGTTGAGGTTTACATCGCGTATGTCAGACGGGTCGTCGTTGTTGGCGATTTGTCCGTCCGTCCAGTCTTTGCACTCGATGCGGAAAACCGCACCGGGATTCACCGAAACCGTCGCCGGGATGTCGGGATGCCAGCGGTTATGGCCGGGCGTATCCTGCTCCTCCATCGGTTTGTTGAGATCGACGCGAAACAACACTTCGGGCATGCTTCGTCCTCCTTTTCGCCATGCGTATTCGAGCCTTGCGCACTCTCCGTGTAGCAATCCACGTGCCAAAGCTTGGGCCATCCCATCACAGATGACCGATCCCCCCTTTTTTCTCTTCATGGCGGGAAGTGGACATTCTGCGAGTCGATTAGGATTTGTATAGTAGAAAGAGAGCACTGTCCCAAATCAGGTCAGCTTCAGCTGGCACCCTTTCCCGTCACCCCTTCCTTTGTCATGGGCAGCCTCAAAGCTGGCAAGCGCTCTTCATTTGTCTCAGAACGGGACGCCGTCTCGTGTTCGGACAGATTCGTTGATGAAAGGAGGCGAATGCCATTTTCCATGCTGGTATGTTGCCGTTCTCCTCTGAGGTGTCCAAAGGACGCGACCTCCCGTTATCGCCGACGTCTCCATTCTGGCAATCCCTGCTTGCTGCGTGGGGGGCAAACAGCCGGGAAATGGTCCTTGCCCACAATCAGGACAGGATCATTGTCTTTGCCAGTCGCCAGGCGGAGGAATGCTTGTCCCTTCGTGCGGGAGATGTGCTCGACGGGAGCCGGGAAGCGTCCCTTCACAATAAGTGGACACTGGAAGAATGGCCCGTGGACGACTTCCTCCACACCAGGGTCCGGTTGCTCGCCATCCGCCCGCATAGACACTTTCACGCCATGCGGGACACAATCCCATTTCCTCTCATTCAGACGAACAGCCCTCTCTACATGGCCGAGCTGCAAACCGCCCGTGTCGCAGCGGATAGCCTTACGAACACCCTGCTGCTCGGAGAAACCGGCTCTGGCAAGGAAGTGCTCGCCCGCGCCATCCATGGCGGCAGTAGGCGAGCACAAGGACCGTTCCTGGCGGTCAATCTGGCTTCACTCCCTCGCGAGCTCATCGCAAGCGAACTGTTTGGATACGCAGAGGGGGCCTTTACCGGAGCGAGAAAGGGAGGCCGCTTGGGCAAATTCGAAGCGGCCAACGGCGGGACGCTGTTGCTCGACGAAATCGGGGAGCTGCCCCTGGAGCATCAGGTTTTGCTTCTTCGCGTCCTGGAAGAGAGGACCGTCACTCGTCTGGGCGCCCACGAAGAAAACCCGCTGGACGTCCGAATCGTAGCGGCCACGAACCGGCCACTGGAAAAGGAGGTGGCAGAAGGGCGGTTCCGCGCAGACCTCTACTTCCGTCTAAACGTTTTGACGATCCGGATCCCCCCTTTGCGTGAACGTCCCGAAGATATCGCCCCGTTGGCGGTACACTTCGTCCAAGAGCTCGGAAAAAAGCATGGTACCGGCCCTTCCGTGCTGAGCGAGGATGCGCTTTTTGCCCTGCAGTCCCAATCCTGGCCGGGGAACGTCCGGGAGCTTCGAAATGTTGTGGAACGAGCGTTTTTGCTTGCCTTTTACGAACCGGCCATCACGCCAGTCCACCTGCCTGCGGAATGGAACGGTGCCCCCCCTCGCATTGCCCACAAGGGACAGCTTCACTCTGGCAGCGGGTTACTTCTGCGGGAGATGGAACGCCAAGCCATCAGGCAAGTGCTGGCAGAAGCCAGAAGCATTAGCGAAGCGGCGAAGAAGCTGGGCATTGCCCGCAGTACGCTGTATCGGAAAATGGGAGAATGGGGGATTCCGTTGGACGGGGAAGGCTCGATGGGGAGTCTACGGAGAAAAAAGGAACCAAGAAACGGGCAAATAAAAGTCGATAACTGACACATACTAACACTCGAAACAAAATGCAAGAAGTGTGAGGCAAAGTCTGTACGCCAAACCAGGCACAGGCTTATTACTATCGGATAAAGTAGTGATTCCCGTTGATTCGACGCATCCAATCTTTTCTGGTTCGAGCCGTCTGCTTCATGTTCCTGGTCGCAATCCCGTTAGAACAGACCGCCAGTCAGCCGACTCACGCGAACCATATCCTCCCTTTTGTTGCGGAGCAAGGGTCCATCGTCATCGAAGTGTACCCTCTCCGGCATCAATTAATCGTGTGGAAGCAGGGGCAAAAAATAAAAACGTACCCGATTGCGGTCGGCAACCCTTCGACCCCTACTCCGATTGGAGAGTACAAAGTCGTGTACAAGGGAAAAAATTGGGGGCCCGCCTTTGGCCCGAGGTGGCTCGGCCTCAATGTTCCGTGGGGCATATACGGCATCCATGGCACGAATCGGCCGTATTCCATCGGGCAGCATCTCAGCCACGGCTGTATCCGCATGCGCAACCGGGATGTCATCGAGCTATACGATCTGATTCCGGTCGGCACAAAGGTGACGATATTCGGTCATGTACTGGGTGATCCAAGCCACAATCCCCGGGATTTGGCTGAAGGGGATGTCGGCGGAGACGTGCAGCTGATCCAATCTCGCTTGCGGAGTGCCGGATACTTCCGCGGGGTCGTAAATGGCAAATTCCGCTCTGATACGACTGCTGCGCTCAAAGCGTTTCAGCGCGATCACGGCTTGGCTCCCAATGGTGTCGTCTCCAAGAAGGTGTACATGGAAATGGGACTCTGGGAGTGAACGAAGACGAAAAGGCAGCCTTCCCCATTGAGCGGGAGGCTGCCTTTCGCATGAGCACTAGCCGGTATACTCTTCCACCTTCGGCATTTGTCGTGACCACAATGCAAACCGCTTTACCTTTCCCCCGGCATCCCGAACGAAGTGTACCGGGGTATCGATTCCGCGCCGGCTGAACAGAAATGCGTCCTCGCCGATGGGGCGAAGCGGCAGCTCCGATTGGTCGAGCACGAGAACAAGCCTTCCGTCAGTTTCGTCCAGGCGAATAGTTACCTCGTCTCCTTCCCCGGAACGATACCTGCCTGGGTACTGCCGCAGGCTTTCTACCGTCTTCTCGACATCGGCAAAAACGGCGTACTGCGTAGAGAGCGGACGGTCGAACAGACTGTTGAGCAAGCCCAAGGTAAGGTCGCCAATGGGCGCGTCATCGACGTTGGTCAGCACAATGCCCGTGATCCCCGCCTCCGGAACGATGAGCATCTGCGCTGTTATTCCTTTCAAGCCCCCCGTATGCTGGATAAGCGTGAGCTGCTCCGAGAAAGGCAGGACCCCCAATCCGTACCCGTAGCTGCGGACCGGATCGATTCTGGCATGGGGATACATCATTTGCTCCGCGCTTTCTTTGGCGATGATCCTCGTCCCGTTCGAAACCCCGCCCGTGCGAAAGACCTCCGCATATCGGAGCATATCGCGAGCGGACGCCTTGAGGAAGCCCGCCGCCCGCATCGACGGGGAATCCCACCACAGAGGTGCCCGCAGCACTTCCCGCGTACCGCCGTCGCCAGCACGAGGGGTGTACAGCATGGCCACGTTATCCGGGTCGTCGTATTCTTCCACGAGAAAAGCCGATCGCTCCATTCCAAGCGGCTGCAAAATTCGCTCGCGGACGTATGTCTCGTACGGCTTTCCGCTGACGCGCTCAATGATTGCGCCGAGCAAACCAAAGGCATCGTTCGAATAGCTGAACTCCGTTCCCGGGGGACCGAGCAGCTCGAACGGCAGGTCTGCGATGTACGCCATCAGCTGCTCGTACGTCTCGATTGACTCCGAGCACTCCTTTTCAAACTGGCTCAGCAATCCTTCCGCCGTCGGGTCTGCTTTCAGGCTTTGCAGCATGGCAGGGATCAAGGACGGGAGCGGCGGCAAGCCCGGCGTGTGAGTCATGAAATGATGGATCGTGATCTCTCTGGTATGGGCTTCGTCCGGCGTGCGAAACTCCGGCAAGTACGTGACGACCGGATCGTGGACCGAAAGCTTCCCCTCCTCCTGCAGCTGCATAATCGCCACGCAGGTAAAGGACTTCGTGATCGAACCAATGCCAAACACGGTATCCAGATCAATCGGCCATCGTTTTTCCCGGTCCCGATAGCCGAACGTCTTCTCGTAAAAAAGAATGCCGTCTTTCGCCACTGCCACAATCGCACCCGGCACTTGAAACTCCTCGATCAGCTTTTGTGCGTACTCTTCGTAACCGGCCGTCCATTCGAGCGTCTTCATGTCACGCCTCCTTCGCTTGCTTGATCAGCTGGCGGAAGTGAAACGCGACCCGAATGACAGAGCCTGACTCGTCTCGGATAAACCGGATCCATTTCACAAGGCCCGTGCTCATCTGAAAGACGAAGCTGTCCTCGCCCACCGGCCGCAAGGGAAACTCCATGCCCTGGAACGCCAGCACGAGCCCCTCGGCGCCCGCTGTCACTTCTATCTGCTCGCCTTCGCCCGACCGATACGTGCCGGCAAAGTCTTTCAGCAAATCATGGGGGCAAGGAATTTCAGGATAGCTGGTGATTGGCTCCTCCAGCGGCCTCGACATCGCGGCGTTGATCGCGCTTGCCAACAGTTCTGCCGATGGCGCCCCATCCAGGTTGGTTAAAATGACACAGGTCGTGTTTTCTTCCGGCAGGATGCACAGCTGAGCCGCGATCCCCTTCAACGCTCCGCCGTGCTCGATCAGCGTCCCCCCGCGAAAATGCGGCGTCACCATCAGCCCGTAGCCGTAATGGCGCGAAGGCTCCAGTCCTGCGTAGTTGCCGATCATCTGCCGGACGCTCTCTTCGGAAAGGATGCGGTTCTCTCCCACTTTCCCTCCCGTGCGGAAGATTTCGGCATAGGCGAGCATATCCCGCCCGGTCGACTTCAAAAAGCCGGCAGCGCGCATCGACGGAGCGTCCCACCAGAGCGGTGCGGCAAACACCTCTTTGCCTTCATCCGTCTTCTTGCTGGTGTAGAGCGTGGTGATGTTGTCGTAATCCCCCAATTCTTCCGTCAAAAATACCGTATGCTTCATGTTGGCGGGATCGAGAAGATGCTGCTTGATGTAGCTCTCGTACGATTGTCCGCTGACGCGCTCGATGATGGCTCCCAGCAAGGCGTAGCCGTCATTGCTGTAGCTGAATTCCGCTCCCGGCTCGCCAAGCAGCTCGAAATCCAAGGCACCGATAAACGCCATCAGTTGTTCATACGTATCGATCGGATCATGCGCAGTCAAATCAAACTTGCTTCCCGTCTCTTTCAGGGCCGGATCGATCTCCATGCTGCGACGCATCGCGTAATACAGGGATGGCAGGGATGGCATTCCGGACGTGTGGGACATGAGGTGGGCGATGGTGATGCGCTGCGTCCGTTCCTCCTTTTTGATCCGGAATTCCGGCAAATATTTGACGATGGGATCGTCCACCGACAGCTTCCCCGCCTCTTGCAGCTGCATGATCGCCACGCACGTAAACGATTTGGTGATCGATCCGATGCCAAAGACCGTGTCCGCTGTCACTTCCGCCTGATTTTCGGCATCCCGGTAGCCGAACCCGCCTGCATACACCAGCTCCCCCTCTTTGGCGATTCCGATAAACGCCCCGGGCAGCTTGGCGTCCTCCCTCAGCTTTTCCACAACCATCTCCAATGGCTTCATGCCATCCTTCCCCCTTTTCGTTCCAGCACATAGGCGTGGACAGGTTCGTCATTTCTCAGCAAACCGACCGCGACGTAGCCTTGTGAAAACGCTTCTTGGCAAAGACTGCGCAAAGCGAGCCGCCACTCCATCGCGATGGCGGGCTGCGCTTGCTTCAGCGGATGGATCGCCGCCGGCACCGAAAGCAGGATCCCCTGTTGCATCGCAAGCGGTGACTCCCCCGAAAGCGGTGGCTGCCCTCCAAACGGTTCCCGGGTAACAGGTCGAGGAAATTCCCCGTTGCACTCCCATCCGAGGACGAGCGGATATTCCCTCCAATCGCTTTGGTCTTGTACGGCTCCGTCGAGGCATCGGACAGTCTGCTCCGATGAAAGGTCCCACTCCAGCACGAACCGGTCCGAAGGCAGGCCTTTGTTGATGCCGTCGCCCATATCGCCGTAGTACGATTCGATGTAGGTGCTCACCGTACCGCCCAGCTTGCACAGATTCAGGTACGCATTGCGGGCCTCGAGCGGATCGTAGGTCCACGTCATTTTGTCGTAGCCGTGCTGCATCGCCCATTCCCGCTGGCGAAGCTTGAGCTGTCTGCCGATTCCCCAGTCGCGATAGTCCGGCAGAATCCCCAGCATATGGGAACAGAGATAGGCTTTTCCGCGTTTGAAGCCGGCGAAGCCGTAGCAGAACCCAACCGGCATACCGCCGTGACGGGCGGCTATCACTACCCCGCCATTGTGAACGGCAGCCATCAATTGCGGGATCGGCGAAACGCTGCTTGCCCCCCAAATCTTCCGCTGCAGCTCTTCCATCTCTGCCATTTCGGAGACGGTCGTTACTATGCGGTATTCCAGCTCTGGCCGCATCTTCCATTCACCTCGGGATCAAATGGTCACGTTCGCCTTCGAGTAGCTTTTCTCCAGCACTTGCAAGGAGCTCACCACATCCCAGTCGATCGCATAGCCGATTCCCGGCCCTTCGGGTACAGCCAGCGTACCGGGCTTGCTGAATTCCACAGCAGGCGTGACGATATCCCGTTCCCAATAGCGGCTCGAGGTAGCCGTGTCGCCTGGTATCGTGAAATTCGGCAAGGAGGTAATCGCGATGTTGTGAGCCCGGCCCACGCCGCTCTCGAACATTCCGCCGCACCATACCGGCACGTCGTGTGCCTGGCAGAGATCGTGGATCTTCCTGGCTTCGGCAAGGCCGCCGACGCGTCCCACCTTGATGTTGATGATTTTGCAGCTGCCCAGCTCAATCGCATGTCGGGCGTCCTCCACAGAATGAATGCTCTCGTCAAGGCAGATCGGCGTCCGCATTTGCTGCTGCAAGCGGGCGTGATCGACGATGTCATCGTGGGCCAGCGGCTGTTCGATCATGATCAGGCTGTACTGGTCCAGCTCCTTGAGCAAATCGGCCTGCTCCAGTGTGTAGGCGGAATTGGCATCCGCCATCAATGGCAAGGAGTCCCCGAAGCGCTTGCGCAGCCCCTCGATCAGCGCGATATCAAAGCCTGGCTTGATCTTCACCTTGATTTTCCGGTAGCCTTCCTCTACAAACCCTTCGACCTTGCGAACCACTTCCTCGACGGTCTTCTCGATCCCCACGCTGACTCCCACTGCAATTTCCGTACGGGTGCCCCCCAGCGCACGAGCCAGCGGGATACCTTTCTGCCTGGCGTACAGATCCCATACCGCGCCTTCCAATGCCGCTTTCGCCATTTGATTGCGGCGGACCTTGGAGAAGAGACGGGACACGTCCTGCGGGGATTCGATCGGCTGGCTGAACAGCATGGGAATCAGGAACTTCTCCAGCATGTATTGAACCGTATCCGTCGTCTCTTCGTTGTAGAACGGAGTCGGCATCGCTACGCTTTCTCCATAGCCGGTCTCCCCTTCGCCGTGCACGCCGACCAGCAAAAAGTCCCGCTTCGTTTGCTGGCCGATGCTCGCTTCAAATGCCTCCTTTAGCGGCAGATGCAATCGCTTCAGCTCGATTTTTTCGATCTTCACGGTCACTCTCTCCTCTCGTCGGCCCCGTACAAATGGCAGGCCACGGTATGATCTTGCTCCAGGGCGAGCTGTACCGGACGGACAGTCTTGCAAATGTCCATGGCGTATCTGCAGCGCGGGTGAAACGCGCAGCCGACAGGCGGATTCGCCGGACTCGGGACGTCTCCACTCAGCACGATCCGCTCCTTCTTTTTGTCGGGATTGGGAATGGGCACAGACGAAATCAACGCCTGCGTGTACGGATGCAGCGGGTTGGCAAAAAGGCTTTTTTTATCCGCAATTTCTACGATCCGTCCCAAATACATGACGGCGATCCGGTCGCTGATGTGGCGGATCACGCCCAGATCGTGGGAGATGAACAGGTAGGTCAAGCCCATGTCCTCCTGGAGTTCGTTCATCAGGTTCAAGATCTGTGCCTGAATGGACACGTCGAGCGCGGACACGGGCTCGTCGGCTACGATCAGCTTGGGTCTCGCCGCGATGGCCCTGGCGATCCCGATGCGCTGCCGCTGTCCGCCGCTGAATTCATGCGGGTAGCGGTCAGCGTACTGCGGATTCAAGCCGACCAACTGGAGCAGCCCGAGTACCTTTTCGCGCACCGAGCGGGGGTCTGTCTGGCCGCTTGCCACCGACAGCGCTTCAGCCAGGATCGTCGCGACGGTCAGCCGCGGGTTGAGCGAGGAATACGGATCCTGGAAGATGATCTGCATCTGGCTTCGCATTTCGCGCAGTCGCTGTGCACGCATGGAAATCAGTTCCTCGCCGCCGAAGCGGACGGAGCCTCCGCTGGGCTTCACCAGCTGCAGGATGCTGCGGCCTGTCGTCGACTTGCCGCAGCCGCTCTCCCCCACGATTCCCAGCGTCTCTCCCCTCCCCAGTCGGAAGGAAACGCCGTCCACCGCCTTGATGTAGCCGGAAGTCTGCCCGAACAGCCCTTTTTTCAGAGGAAAGTAGGTTTTGAGGTTATCTACGACCAGCAGCTCCTCGCTCATATCGCCACCTCCCTTCCCGGATAGAGCCAGCAGCGGACCGAATGGCTGCCCGTATGGACGACCGGCGGCTTTTCCTTTCGGCACCGTTCCGTCGCATGGACGCAACGGGAGTAAAACGGGCAGCCTTCCTGGATCTCGCCGAGGATCGGGACATTCCCGTCAATCGGCGTCAGCCGCCCGCCCTCCGTCTCCAGGCTCGGAATCGATTGCAGCAGCCCCACTGTGTACGGATGCTTGGGGGCGGAAAATATCGTCCGCACATCCGCTTCCTCGACGATTTCGCCGTAGTACATGACCATCACGCGGTCCGCCATCTCCGCGACGACGCCCAGATCGTGGGTAATCAGCAGGATCGCGGTCTTCGCCGTCTGCTTCAGCTCGTTCATCAGATCGAGAATCTGCGCCTGGATCGTCACATCCAGTGCCGTCGTCGGTTCGTCTGCGATGAGCAGGTCGGGCTCGCACGCCATCGCCATGGCGATCATGACCCGCTGCTTCATCCCGCCCGATAATTGATGGGGAAATTCATTCACGATGCTCTCCGGCCGGGGAATCCCCACTTTCCGCAGCATCTCGATCGCCTTCGCCCGCCGCTCCTGTTTGCCGAGGGGCGTATGCAGCCGGAACACCTCGCCGACCTGCTTGCCGATCGTATGGACAGGATTGAGCGAGGTCATCGGCTCCTGAAAGATCATGGAGATATCTCGCCCGCGGATGGCTCGCATTTCCCGCTCCGACAGCCGATTCAACACTTTTTCCTTGAACCGGATGCTGCCATCCAGCTCTCCTGTCTTTTGGGAGATGAGTCCCATGATAGAGAGGGAGGTCACGCTCTTGCCGCAGCCGGATTCACCGACCAGCGCCACCGTCTCCCCCGCCCCGATTTGAAAACTGACCTGGTTCACCGCCGTGAACGTCCCTCGCTGTGTCCTCAGCCGCAGAGAGAGCCGATCGATTTCGAGCACCGTCTCGCTTTGCTTCATCCTCTCGCCCTCCTGATTCGCCTGATGGTCTCACACGCCTCCGACAAAATGTTCATAGGCGGTTAACGCCAAGCGTGCTATCGTTTGTTCGCCCTCTTTCGTCGACGGATTCCCGTGCGAAAAGGCAGCGATGGTAAATGTCCCCCTCCCATCAGGGAGATAGACGATGCCCACGTCGTTTACACAGCTGCCGATCGTGCCGGATTTGCAGGCAATGACCGTCTTGTCCGGCAACAGGTACGGAATGCGGTTGCGCAGCTGCTGCCGCTTCATGATGTCCAGGATGCCCTCGCATACCTCCTGATTCACCAGCTTCCCTGCGGCGATCAGCTCCAGCAAGCTGCCCATGTCTGCAGGAGTCGCAACGTTGTTCTCCGGTTTCGGCTGGAAGATCACGCTGTCCGGGTCTATACCCGAGGTCATAAAGGCTTGGGTGAGCTTGTCAAAGCCTTCCCTTCCCTTTTTCTCCCCGGCCAGCCCACCGCCGATGCTGAGCAGCTCCCAGCAGCTGTTGCGAACGGAAATATGGTCCAGCCCCAGCTCTTTCATGAAGGCCTCCACTCGATTCGCTCCCACCAGCTCCAGGACTTTGTCCGTCCCCAGATTGTCGCTGACGATGATCATGAGCATGGCCAAGTCTTTGACGGCCACCTCTGCACCCGGCAAAAACTCCTTCAGCACCCCGGAACCGGGCACCAGATCGTCCTCCGTCAAGCGGATGCGCTGCTCCAGACTCAGCTTCCCTTCGCTTGCGTCGCGCATCAGCGCAGCCAGGATCGGCACTTTAAAGGTGCTTGCCATCTGGAAATAGCGATCGCCGTTGATCTGCGCTTCTTCCTGTGTCTCCACATGCTTCACGGCTACGCCAAAGGTAGCGGAAGATTCCGACAATACTGCCTCCAGCTTTTCCTGCAAACTCATTAGGATGGCCCCTTTCGTTGAATCGCCGTTTTATTTCGGATCCAGCGCATCGCGCAAGCCGTCGCCCAGCAGATTAAATCCGAGTACCACCAGCATGATCGCCAAGCCGGGGAATATCGACATCCACCACGCCTGCCCCAAAAACGCCTTGCCCACGTACACCATCGCGCCCCACTCCGGCACGGGCGGCTGCGCACCCAGCCCGAGAAAGCTGAGGGCTGCCGCGGCGAGGATGCTGCTCCCGAATTGCACGGTCATCAAGACGATGATCGGCGAGAGGATGTTGGGCAAAATATGCTTCGCCAAGATGACCGGATCCTTGATGCCCAAGGCACGTACCGCTTCGATGTACTCTTTCTCGCGGATCGAGAGGACCGATGCGCGCACCACCCTGACATACGACGGAATGACCGCGATGACGATGGCGATCATGGCGTTCGTCAGCCCGGGGCCCAATACCGCGATGATCGCGATGGCCAACAGCAGCGCGGGCAAGGCGAGCAAAATATCCATCACCTGCATAATGTACATGTCGATACGGCGGTAATACCCTGCGATAATTCCCAGCGTCACTCCGATGGCCGACGCGACCGTAACCGTAATCAGGCCGGTCAGCAGCGAGATCCTGCCTCCGTACAACAGGCGGGAGAAGATGTCTCGCCCGAAGTCGTCCGTCCCGAGCGGATGCGCTGCTCCCGGTCCCATCATGCGGTCCTTGAAGTTCATCTGATCGATCGGATACGGGGCCAATAGCGGCGCACAGACGCAGCCAATGATGAACACCAGCAAAATCGCCGCACCGGCCATCGCCGTCTTGTTTCGAAACAGCCGCTTGGCTACCTTCGACCAGTAGGAGGGGGATGGAGACAGGGGAGTATCCGCAGCCCGAACCGGCGGGTGCGTCTCATGTCCTACTTCCAGTCGGCTCAAGTTTCCGCTCACTGATCCTCACTCCTTCCTACTCGTATTTGATCCGCGGATCAAACAGGCTGTACAGCAAATCGACAATCAGATTGGTGAGGGCAAACAAAAACGCGATGAAGAAGACAAGTCCCTGAATCGTCGGCAAGTCCCGCTTCCCGATCGCTTCGATCGCCAGGCTGCCGAGGCCTTGCAAGGAAAACACCGTTTCCGTCACGACCGCCCCGGCCAGCAGCGCTCCGAATTCGAGCCCGATCAAGGTGACGACAGGGATGATCGCGTTTTGCAGCCCGTGCCGGATGATGATCCACTGCTGAGACGCTCCCTTCGCCTGGGCTGTGCGCATGTAGTCCTGCTTGATCACATCCAGCATGCTGGAGCGCGTCATCCGGGCGATCATCCCCGCTTCGCCGAGTGCGAGTGTAATCGAAGGCAGCACGAGAGAAAAGAATCCGTCGTAGCCGGATATCGGAAAAATCGGAAGCCGGTAAGCGAAAATCCAGATAAGAAAAAGGGCGATCCAAAAGCCCGGCGCGGAAATTCCGATCAGGGAAAAGAAGACGACGACCCGATCGATCCACGTATTCTGTTTCACAGCGGAGATCACCCCGATGAGGACGCCGATGATCGTCGCGAGGACGACACTGTACAAAGCCAGCTGGAAGGTAATCGGAAAGCGCTCCGCGATTTCTTGCCAGACCGTGTAGCCTGTGATGTAGGAAGTACCGAGATCTCCTTGCAGAAGCCTTCCGAGAAAGCTGAAATACTGGACGATCCACGGCTTATCCAGCCCGAGCTGCGCGTTGAGGGCCGCAATCTGCTCTTCCGTGGGATAATCTCCGAGCAAATACTGCACGGGGTCTCCGGGAATCAGATGCACCAAGAGAAAGATGAGGATGGTGACGCCGAGCAGCGTCCCCAAGAGCGACAGCAACCTTCGTAGCAGGTATCGATGCAAACGCCCCGCCCTCCTCTCGTCATTTCGTGATGCGGATGTCCGCAAACAGGATGTCGCTCGTGAATGGATTGAGCTTGTAGCCTTCGATATTGCGCGTAGCAGTCACGGATTCGCTCACGTAAAGCGGTACCCAAGGCGGATCCTTGACCAGGATTTCCTCCGCTTCCTCGTACACTTTCATCCGCTGCGCTTCGTCCATGGTCGTGCGTCCTTTGGCCAGCAGTTCATCCACTTTCGGATTGGAGTAATGGACGCGCTTCGAATTGTCGGTCTGCATCAGCAGGTACAGGATATCCGGATCGCTCAGCCCGAAATAGAGAAGGAAAAGTTCGTGGTTTCCCTTGATCGCCCGATCTTTCACCGTCGCCGTATCGTGAACGGCGATCCGTATGTCCACGCCGATCTCTTTCAGCTGGCTTTGCAAGATTTGCGCGACGCGCTGCAGGGCCGGATCTTCGGGCAAAAGCAATTCGAAGGAAAGCGGCTTTCCTCCCTTGTCCGCGATGCCATCCCCGTCGCTGTCTGTATAGCCTGCCTCGGCGAGCAGCTGCTTCGCTTTGTCCACATTGTAGCCGTACATTTCCTTGGCCATGTTCTCGATTCGCTCGCTATAGCCGGGAATCGTCGGAGGCAGCGGGCCGTAGATCGGCTTGGCAAACCCGGACAGGGCGTACTGCACGATCGGCTCCCGATCGACCGCCATCGCAATCGCTTGCTTGATGCGCACATCCTTGAAGATCTCCTTCTGGTTGTTAAAGCCCAGGTACTTCATCCCCTGCTCCATGCTCGTCTCGATTTTGGTGCCGGGAATGCTTTGCAATTCTTGCACGTACGTGCTGGGGACCTCCTGCAAAATGTGGATCGTCCCTTTTTTGAATTCGAGGATGCGCGTATCATCGTCTTTCAGGAAGCGGAAGACAATCTTGTCGACGTGCGGCGCTCCCTGGTTCTCTGCGTAGGGCAGGGCCCACTTGTACTCCGGATTTTTGACGTACGCTACGGACGCTCCCCGCTTCACCTCCGGGTTCATGAACGGACCTGTGGCGAGCGGAGCTTCCCCGAACTGCTCTCCTTTTTCCTTGAGCCGCTCCGGATCGAACGGGGCGAGGAAGGTTCCGACCAGCATGTTGGCGAACGGGGCGAACGGCTCCTTGAAATACACCTTCACCGTTTGGGCGTCGGGCGCCTCGATTCTCTCGATCGGTCCGGCGAGGTCCTTGTTCGGCGAGATCTTCGAGAACCGCTCGATCGACGCCTTGACCGAATCCGCTGTCATCGGTGCCCCTGACTGGAACTTGACATCTTTGCGCAGCACCAGCGTCCACACTTTCCCATCCTCCGACACTTGCCAGGACTCGGCCAGGTGGGGCATCAGCTTTCCTTGCATATCGCGGGTCAGGAGCGAATCGTACGGCTGGCTGTTCGCGCTGTCCAGCCACGTTGTTTTTTGCGGATCCAGCGTATCGGGCTCCACCGGTGCCGCGATGACGAGTGTACCGCCGTCGCCTGCTTGCTTGGGAGCAGCCGCCGAATGGGGAGCAGTGCCGGGAGTACTCGTACCCGCCGAGTTCGTGCCTGTCGTAGACGAACAGGCCGCAAGCAGCAAAGTCACGCTGAGCCCGATCGTCGCCAAGCCTCCATAACGCCTTTTTTTCATGAACCATTCCTCCCTCGCATGGGATTAGTCATGTTCCTGGACAAACGGGTAAAACTGCTGGCTCGTTTCGTCGTACTTTTTGATCCGCTTCTTTACCTTCTCGCCGTCCATCTGGGACACCCCGATCATCAAGGCATTGAGCAGGGTAAAAATGGACGACATCCCTTTCAACGTGGGCGGAGAAGGAGTCGTCACCTTCAGAAGGACATCTGCCAGCGGCCCGACCGGGGAAAGCTCGTGATCCGTAATGACCAGGATTTTCGCACCCTTGTCCTTGGCCGCCTTGGCGAATTGCAGTGTATCCTGCAAATACCGCGGGAAGACGAGCGCAATCATCAGCCAATCCCTGTCCGCCTCCGAAATCAACAGGTTGGCGTCGTCGATCTGTCCCCGGTAGAGCAGGGTTTCGCCTTTGACGATATTGAGCGCATAGGCGAGCCAATAGGCAGGAGCATAGCTGGTCCGCCCTCCGACCACGACGATTTTCTTGGCCTGGACGATGCTTTGGATCGCCCGCTCGAACAAGCCCCGATCCAGCTCGTTCAACGTCTTTTGTATGAAGGCTACATCCTGCTCCAGCGTGAAAGAAATCACGTCTTCGCTGTCGGTAAATTCGTAGGTCGTATCGTGCAAGGTCTGGACCACGCTCTCCCGGATCACGGGAAACAGCAGGGATTGGCGAATTTCGTTTTGGAGCTCAGTGAAGCCGGAATAGCCCAAAGCGTAGCAAAGGCGGATCACGGTGGTTTCGCTCGTCCCGCTGTTCGCCCCGATCACTTTGGCAGGGTTTAGAGCTACCTGGTTCGGTTCGTCGAGTATGTATTTGGCTACCAGTTTTTGCTGGTTCGTCAATTGTTCGTATGCTTTGCGAATTCGCTCATGTACGCTTTCCGTCACTTCTTCTGTCCTCCTTTGAACTGGGAAACCTTTTCTAGATGGCCGTAACAGCCTGGATGCCGGACCCCTCCTTCCCGAATGGCTGCCGCCGCTACCGCCTTTATGCAAGCCTGCCGCCACAGCCGACTTTCCGGAAGGCTCTCTTCGGGGGCACCATTCCGACGAATCCGAGATGCTACACGCTTGCCACCGGATCCAATGGATATACGGGGCGCTGCAGCCGTTTGTACTCGAACGACTGGAACCGCAGCGTCGTCAGGCCAGGCGAATCGACCGTAATGATCTGCGCGCTGATCGGCTCGAAGCTCGCCCGGAAGTGCTGGCTGGATTTCAGTGCCACGATTTTGTACGTCGTCACATCGATGCCGTGGAGGAGGAAGATTTGCTCGTCCAGCACCTGGGTTTTGACCGAACAGACGAGAATGTCTACCCCGTTGGCCTGCAGCCGGACCGATTTGCCCAGATCGACAGGCGAGCCTTTGCCCATCGGCGAAGAGGTGATGAACTTCCCGTCCGTGAGCGCCTTCACATATGCGGTTAGCGCGATCGGCTCCCCATGCAAGCGGTCGGTTTTGCCGCCCAGCAGCACTTCGATGGTCGCGCCTACGCCTTTTTCGTGAGCGAGCGCGGCGACCTCGGGATCGTATATGAAGCCGAAGCAGGCGTCTTGCAGATCCGCCTCCAGCATCGCCCGCAGCAGGTACGTGCCATCTCCGGGCGTACCGCCTCCCGGGTTGTCGGACGTCTCGTTCAATACCACGGGGAACGCGGCAGCCTGCTTCGCCAAGGCCAGCCCCTCCTGCGGCGACAAGACTTGCGGCTCGAACTCTTCCCGCTTTTTCCAGATCAGCTCCGCTACGCTTTCTGCCGCACGCTTCGCCAGCTCTTCATCGTGGTTCGCCACCGCTACCACCGTGACGCCAAGCTCGGGAATATCCGTGTAGGGAAAGCCATGGAAGAACGCGCAGTCGATCATCCCCGGCTCCCTTTCCCAGCGATAGCACGCCTCGTTGATGTCCTTGGCCGGAGACAAATTGGTCGTAGACGTAGGGACGATCAGCGGAAGCTTGGCCCGGTACATGCGCGGGACGAGCTCCCCTTTTACCATCCTCTCCGCCAGCTCGACCGCTTCCAGGCCGCGCTCGTAGCAGTCCGTGTGAGGATACAGATGGACGCCCAGGAGGATGTCGGCCTCCGCGATCATCTGGTCGGTGATGTTGCCGTGCAGGTCCAGCGTGGCGATCAGAGGGATCTCGTAGCCAACCCGCTCACGGACCGCTTTGAGCAAAACGCCTTCCAGATCGTCGATCCCTTCAGCGACGCCTGCACCGTGCAGAGACAGACAGATCGCATCGACCTTGCCCGCCTCCGCAATCCCGGAAAGCAATTCATCCTGCAGGCTGTCGAACGTTTCCTTTGTGATCGTGCCTGCCGGATACGCATTCGCGGCGAATGCCCCGACGACCTCAATCCCCCGCTGCCTGGCCCCGTCGATCATTCCCCCGAGAAAATCCCGCACGCCGCTGTGATTGGCCAGGATTTCCTCTCCCCGGGCCCATTCCCACAGCTCAAACAGCTCGCGGGTTGTCGGCACGTTTGAGAACGTGTTGGTTTCGTGCATGACCTCCGCAATGACGATTTTCATGTTCTTCCCCTCCATTTTTCCTCCGGATTGTTCGGCTGCGGCATGATGAAGTTTACACTTCAAAACAGGAGTGCGACTGAAGTTTGAACTTAGTTGCATTATACGTGCGGGAGCGGAAAAGAACAATATATAATTCTGAAAATAACGATTATTTTGATAAAACATTTTTTGCTTCCTTGCACTTTTGTCTTCTCCTGAAAGCCCCATCCTTGGATGAAACGGGTATAATAAATGGCAAACGCATGCCAAACAGGAAGCAGATCGGATCAAGACCATAAAAGATCAAACAAAAAACAGCGTCAAAAGGAGTCACGATGAAAGAAAAACAGGAACGAAATGAAACAGGCTGGAACTTCGACAACAGCTATTCCCGTCTTCCCCATCCGTTTTTTTCCCGGATGACCCCCGCACCGGTCCGCTCGCCAAAGCTGGCCATTCTGAATCGTCCGCTGGCCATCTCTCTGGGACTGGACACCCAAGCGCTGAACAGCGATGAAGGCGCAGCGGTTTTCGGAGGCAACCGCATTCCCGAAGGCGCAGCGCCCCTCGCACAGGCTTATGCCGGTCATCAATTCGGACACTTCACGATGCTGGGGGATGGCCGCGCTTCTCTGCTTGGCGAACAGATCACACCGGAAGGCGACCGGTTCGACATCCAGTTGAAAGGGTCAGGCCGGACGCCGTATTCTCGCGGGGGTGACGGCCGGGCCGCTCTCGGACCGATGCTGCGGGAGTACATCATCAGCGAAGCGATGCACGCTCTCGGCATTCCCACCACGCGCAGCCTTGCCGTAGTCAGTACCGGAGAGACGATCATCCGGGAAACCGAGCTCCCTGGTGCGATATTGACCCGCGTAGCCTCCAGCCATCTGCGCGTCGGCACCTTTCAATTTGCGGCGAAATGGTGCGAGCTCGAGGATTTGAAAGCCTTGGCAGACTACACCCTGCATCGGCACTATCCGGAAGGCGAGGCTGCCGACAACCGGTATCTTTTTTTGCTGCGGGAAGTCATCAAGCGCCAGGCCTGGCTGATCGCCAAGTGGCAGCTGGTCGGCTTCATCCACGGCGTGATGAACACGGACAACATGTCCATCAGCGGCGAAACGATCGACTACGGTCCGTGCGCCTTCATGGACGCCTACGATCCGGCCACGGTGTTCAGCTCCATCGACGTCCAGGGGCGCTACGCCTACGGCAATCAACCGTATATCGGGGCATGGAACCTCGCGCGATTCGCCGAGACCTTGCTGCCGCTGCTGCATGACGACGAAGAGCAGGCGCTCAAATTGGCGGACGCCGAGATCAAGGCCTTTCCGAAGCTGTTCTACGGCCATTGGCTCTCTGGAATGCGGGCGAAGCTGGGCATTTTCAACGAAGAAGAGAAGGATGAGGCATTGGTCGAATCCTTGCTCGACCTGATGCAAAAGCACCAGGCAGACTTCACCAATACGTTCCGCGCTCTCACCTTTGACAAGGCAAAAGGAACTGCGCTGTTCGAAAGCGAGGAATTCGCCGAGTGGCAGAAGCAGTGGCAGGCGAGGCTGGACAGACAGCCCCATCCCAGATCCGAATCCCATGAGCGGATGCGCAACAACAATCCCGCCGTCATCCCCCGCAACCATCGGGTCGAGGAAGCGTTGGATGCGGCTGTCTCATGCGGCGATTACAGCGTCATGGAGCGGCTGCTCGCCGCATTGGCCCAGCCCTTCGCCCACTCCCCTGAGCAAGAGGAGTACACGACCCTGCCCTCGCCGTCGGGACGTCCGTATCGGACTTTTTGCGGCACTTGACCAGACAGCGAAGGATAGTCTGGGTGGTGGTTTTGCCGAGAAACGACAGATACTTGAAGGGTGGCGAGGGGCAGCCGGGCTTTTGGCTACCTGTTGCTGTCAACGAGCTGCCGAAAGAAACGGAAACAGCCTCAGTCCTGTACACACAGGGCTGAGGCTTCTTTTGCGAGGATGGTCCGAGCCGAAAGGAAGCGGATGATCACTCCAGCTTTGCTACCCCTCCAGCTTGAACTTGTATTTTTTATTGACACGCTCCGCGATTTTCTCCAGGAAAGCGTCCACCGTCATCTTTTCCACTTCATTCGTATACCAAGCCAGCTTTGCTCCTTTGTCCACACCGTCATACTCGACGTGCAGCGGCATGTATTTCTTCATCGCGTACGTATAGTCAAACTTGATGTACAGCTCGTTACCTTGTGGGCATTCCATGATGACCGTGTAGTTAGGATTCTTGTATTCCGGCTCGAACTTCACTTTTTTGATTTTCGTCAACATGCGTATTCTCCCCTTTTCATATTCGTCAAAATGACCTGCTCCTCTTGTCTCTATGTACCCTCTCCTGCCTATCTGAAAACCGCCGGTAACAGGAGCCACATTCGGTCCGCAACATGGCGTGCAAGGCTATGAACCCCTTAGCCGATCCCACAGGCTTCGCCGTTTCTACGTCTCTACGATGCGCTCCAAAAACGCCCCCCTGCTCCTCCCTCCATACCTGTCCCCGCATGGTAGCGGTCTAGCGCATCTTTGAAAACCGCTTCATATGATGCCAGTAAACAGGACAAAGGAGGGTTCATCCGTGAAGATTCCCAAACGCTTATGCGACCGTCTGGCGAGAATTTTGGGCGGGACAGGCATGTCAAATGACACGTGCTCCATCATGGTCAAAAGACAGCTCAATGCAACCATTCTCGGCAAAAAGTATGATACCGAGCATGAGATCACCATTCAATCGCTGGATAGCCGGGGCAACACCCTGAATACCGCAGAAATCACACTGCTGCAACGAGAAGTGGAGCGGTTCATCACCGCCGCTCGAAAGCAAGGGTTGCGAGTCACCGCGCTCCACAACCACTGGCTCTTCGACAGGCCGCGACTCATGTATTTGCACATTGAAACCGTGGAACCGCCCATTCAGTTTGCAAAGAAGCTGCGCCGGGCTTTGCGCGTATTGAAGAAATAACATCCCGCCCCCTTGCGAAGGGCTCCTATTGGACGCCACTTTTCGTACGGTACGTTTTCATTTCAAAGGGGTTTGATCCCCTGTATGAAAAATTGACGCCTGCACAGACCATCCCGGCTTGCTGCAGGCTTTTTCGCGTGGGAGATCGGCGCTATTGAATGATCGAGAGGCTTCTGCTACATTACGAGTGAGGTGATTTCATTGGGCCTGGCAGCAGCCTTTCAATTCGTTAAAAGCAATGCCAAGAAGCTGAAATTTCAAGCATACGTCCTCTATTTTGCCTACCGGGACCCGCGAGTTTCCTGGTATGCGAAACTGTTCGCCATCTGCGTGGTTGCCTATGCCTTCAGCCCGATCGATCTCATCCCGGACTTTATTCCTGTTTTGGGCTATGTGGATGACCTCATTCTCGTTCCGCTCGGCATTTGGCTGGCGTTGAAGCTCATTCCGGAAGAAGTGGTCCTGGATTGCCGCGAGCGGGCGCAAGCCTTGTTCGACCAGGGAAAACCAAAGAACTGGGTCGCGGGTGCTCTTTTTATTGCCGTTTGGATTTTGCTCGGAGCGTGGGTGAGCTGGGCGCTGTACAAGTGGCTTTCAATGTGACAAAAGGGTAAAGCTGAAGCAGATGTGATCCACCCATTCCTAGGCAGGTAGGCAGGTGAAGGACGTTGACAAAAGTACCTCTTTTTCTAATCTACTTTCTCAACTTTCTGACGGGGATCCTGGCATCCTTTTTGCTCATCGTCGTTGCAGTGAACTTTTTCGGGGTAGGTATTTTCGGCCCGCCTCGGCACACTCCCCCGCTCGAAAACCGCACGTTTGCGGTACTGCTCGCCGTAGCGTATATCTGCTTGCCGATCTGGGGAACGAAGTGGCTCGTCTCGGATTCGCCCTACCGGTTTGAGTACCGCTTTGTATCGTTGGTTTGCTTCGTCGCGGGAGTGGTGTGCAGTTTTCTTGTTTGGCAGTGATACCCGCTAAGCGGTAAGGAACATGCCATCATACCGCTTTCATGCTCCCCGTGAACCCCTCGAGGCTTCATACTTTTTCATCGGATTCTCCTCTCAGATTGCAGGCGTTTTCGGATCCCCCAGCCATTTTTGACTCTATTTGTAACGTTGCCTCTATCCCTTTCCCTGAATCAACCGTCGTCTCGCTTATTTTTCCTTTCCTTCAATCAGGACTCTGGCGAATGCGCGAGAAAGATTCATAGACTGTTCTTTAACCTTTTCACTGGGAAACCCTGTGATCTGCTATCAAATTTTTGAGGGCGGCTTTATGGGATAGCAGCCCAAGGCTTTCGGCTCATGAAACGACGCAGCTCTCCATGAGCTTAGCACCATTTTCCAGCGGTTTACAAAGCCTTAGCACTTCGTTAAAAATGCCTTTATATTCCTCTCTTACTGTCAAGATGTAATGAAAAGCGGGACAAACGGAGAGGAGAGAGGAAACGTGAACAAAGACGAGTTGTTCAAAGGATGGGAAACTTTTTTTGGTTCCGAGCGATTGTATTCGAAAGAAATGGACCGCCGCAGCTTTTTGCTGGCATCCAGCAAGGTGGCGGCACTCTCCCTTGGCTTGACCCTCGCCGGCAGTTTGCAGGGAGAACGAATCGTGGCGGCAGAACCCAAATTCAAGGCATATCCGTTTACCCTAGGCGTTGCCTCAGGTGATCCTTTGCCTGACGGAGTTGTCCTGTGGACGCGCTTGGCGCCCGACCCCCTGAATGGAGGAGGCATGCCGCAGCACGATGTCCCTGTCAGATGGGAGATTGCCACCGATGAAACATTCCGCAACGTGGTACGTCGTGGTGTGGAATTTGCCAGGGCCGAGCTCGCTCATTCCGTACATGTAGAGGTAGAAGGACTAGAGCCCGATCGCATCTATTACTATCAATTCAAAGCGGGGTCGGAAATCAGCCCGGTAGGCCGGACCAAAACCTTGCCTGCCTTCAACGCGGATGTTGCCAAGCTATCCTTCGCATTCGCCTCCTGCCAGCACTATGAAGAAGGCTATTTCAGCGCGTACCGCCACCTGTCCAAGGAGGAATTGGATGTGGTCTTCCATCTGGGAGATTACATCTATGAATACGGGGCGAGTGACAACAAAGTCAGACGCCACAACGGTCCCGAAATCATGACGCTGGCGGACTACCGAAACCGTTACGCCCTGTACAAGAGCGATTCGGACCTGCAAGCGGCACATGCAGCCTTTCCGTGGGTGGTCGTAGGCGACGATCACGAAGTCGAGAACAATTATGCCGGACTCATCCCGGAAAAAGACCAGCCGCTTGAGCCCTTCGTCGCTCGACGTGCGGCCGCATACAAAGCGTATTACGAGCATATGCCGCTGCGCCGCTCTTCCCTCCCGCAAGGACCGAACATTCAGCTGTACCGGCGTATTTCCTACGGCACGTTGGCACAGTTCCACGTTTTGGACACCCGCCAGTACCGAGACGACCAGGCCAACGGAGATGGAACGAAGCCCCCTACCCCAGAGTCTACGGATCCCAAGCGGACGATCCTCGGTACCAAGCAAGAGAAATGGCTGCTGGATGGGCTCGAACAGTCGAAAGCCCGCTGGAATGTGCTTGCCCAGCAAGTATTTTTCAGCAAGCGGGATTTCAAGGCCGGAGCGGAAGAGGGGTATAGCATGGACGCCTGGGATGGATACGCAGCCAATCGCGATCGCATCCTCGATTTCGTCACGAAGACGGACATTGCCAACCTTGTCGTGCTGACTGGCGATGTCCACTCGCACTGGGCCAATGAAATCCTGAGCGATTTCAACAATCCTGATTCCGCGAGGCTTGGCGTCGAATTCGTCGGCACCTCGATTACGAGCGGAGGAGACGGCGTGGATAGGAACAGCTCCGATCACACGGTACTTGCGGAAAATCCGCATATCAAGTTCGTCAACCGCCAGCGCGGCTATGTCCGCTGTACGGTAACTCCAGACCAATGGCAAGCGGATTATCGGGTCTTGCCTTACGTCTCCCGACCGGATGCCGAGATTTTCACTCGCATCTCATTCCAAGTAAAACATGGAAATCCCGAACTGCTTACCATCTCCGATTCACTGGTCACCACATCCTAGTCACAATATTCACCGTGTGCAAGGGCCAGTCATAGGCGGCAAGCGCCTCCCATCCACTCGTGGCGGGAGGCTTCCTTTTCTACCCCTTCATGTCATCTTCAATTTTTTTCAGGGCTTTCTTATGCTTGCACGCTTCCTCTTGCTTGTTTGTCCAAGGAGTATCGCTCAGCTTTTGCAGCTCCATGATCAATTTTTTATCCGAGGTTACGTGAATCTTGGCATCTGGAAAGCTGCTTTTTAATTTCTGCGCGACCTCTTTTTCAATGGATGCCAGGCGAAAGCGGTTAAAATTGCTCACTTGGATCGCGACATCCAGCTCGTCGTCGATCCGAACGGCGACCGCTTTGTCAATGCCATTTACCTGTTCGGTTACGGCTTTCGCTTTTTGTTCCGAGTCAAAGTAACGAATCGGTGTTGGTTTGCACATCGGGTCTTCCGTAGCGGATTGGGTCTTCGTCTGTTGATCTGATTTCGGATTGCAGCCAGTGACGAGTAGACACATGGACAAGACTAGCAGTATGGCACGCAAAATGGAAAAACCTCCTATCTGGGTAGCATGCCCTTAGCGTTTCCGAATTCGCTGTTTCTATGTTCGCCATTTCACCGTTGTCCCCGACCCCCCGCCACTGAAATATTTCGTCACTCTCCACACGAGCATAAGCAGGATCACAGCTGTCCTCATACCATAAACAATCATGGTTGAAGGGGGATGTGTTATGGATCCTATTGATCACCACAGGGAGAGAATGCACCATCACTTGAGACGCGCCGAACACTTTCGTTCGCTGGCCATTCGGAATCGCCATGACCGGCTGCGTCATCACACGTTCGCTGAGAGAGAGCATTTTCACCGGATGCGCGCCCATCACCATCGCATGATGATGCACTCGTTGCGCAGGTAATGGCTAGGGACCCCCTGTCTATGGGGGTTCTTTTGCGTGGTCCTCGCCTATGAAAAATGAACGGAAGGGTTCGTTCCACGGTAGAGGTTCCATTGCGGACGAGCCTATACATATATTTAGCACACGAATCATTTGTATACAAATGATTCGTGTGCATGGTATCCTGTTCGTAACAAGATTGACGCTCAAAAGGAGCAAGGAGGCAGCTATGGATCGCATTGAAGATTGCTATGGTTTTCTGCTGGGAAAAGCGTATCAAAAGGTTTGGCAATTGGAGAAGGCCGCCCTTTCCCCGTACGGAGTCACTCCCGTGCAATTTATCCTCTTGCATGCTCTCTGGGAAAAGGACGGGCAGAAGGGAGTGGAATTGGGAGGAAGGCTGCGCCTGGATGGAGCCACCGTGACGGGTGTGCTCGATCGCCTGGAAAAAATGGGCCTCATCGAGAGGCGTTCCGATCCCAACGACCGCCGTACCAATCTGATTTTCCTCACCCCGCGCGGCAAGGAGCTGGAGAAACCGCTCAATCAGGTGAGCGATGCCGTGAATCAGGAAGCCCTCTCCATTTTCAGCGAGGAAGAGGCGAAGCTGTTGAAAACCATGCTGACCCGACTGGGCTTAAGCTAAGGAAGGGTGACGGTTGAGACAGATGAATAGAAAATGGCATTATGCTTGGATCATTTTGCTCGTCACATTCGCAGCTTTATTGGCCGTACAGGGCACAAGGCTCTCCTTCGGCGCCTTCATCGAGCCGTGGGAAAACGAATTTTCTCTGGATCGCGGTACCATTTCCCTCGTCTCCACCCTCAGCTTTCTCATCTACGGGATCTCCCAGCCGATTGCCGGCAGGCTGATCGACCGCTTCGGGGCGCGCACCATTCTTCTCGCGAGTACGCTGCTGGTCGGCCTGAGCATGTTACTTACGCAATGGATCACGTCTCCATGGCAATTGTTCCTGCTCTACGGAGTGGTGGCGTCGATCGGCGTGGGTGGAGCATCCAACGTCGCAGCCACTGTCGTCGTCACGAATTGGTTCAACGAAAGGCGCGGTCTCGCGTTCGGGGTACTGGAAGCCGGCTTCAGCGTCGGGCAAATGCTGATCGTTCCCGCTTCGCTTTACTTTATTCAATGGTTCGACTGGCGCATGGCTGTCGGAGTGCTCGGTCTCTTTTTGCTGATCGTCATTTTACCTGTCCTGCTGATCTTTTTGCGGAATCACCCTTCCGAAAAGGGCCTGCAGCCCATCGGAGGCTCACAGGTGCAGGACAGCGCGGATCCTCCGTCCACTTCCGCTGGTCATTTGCCGGTCCGGGACATCTTCCGCTCCAGGACTTTCTGGTATTTGATTCTGCCCTTCTTTATTTGCGGATTCACCACCACCGGATTGATGGACACTCACCTGATTCCATTCGCCCAGCTTTGCGGGTTTTCTACAGCCATGACGGGCTCTGCCGTAAGCCTGCTGGCTGCTTTCAACACGCTGGGTACGTTAGTGTCCGGCTTCATTGCGGACCGCTGGAGCAGCCGGAAGTTTTTGGCGATGCTCTACGCTTTACGAGCCGTTTCCATCGGATTTTTGCTCGTGTTTGTGAGCGATCCCGAGCTTCTCCTCATCTTTGTTGCACATCCATGGCTCTTACTCGTGTTTGCGATCTCGTTCGGGCTCGTGGATTTCGCGACGGTAGCGCCTACCCAGCTCTTGGCCACACAGCATTTCCAGCGCTATTCCATGGGCCTGGTCATGGGTTGGCTGTTCCTGAGCCATCAGGCCGGTTCCGCGCTGGGGGCCTACTTGCCGGGGATGCTCTATGAACGAACAGGTGATTACACGCTCGCCTTCTACCTCTCCGTTCTTTTGCTGGCGGTAGCCGCCGTCCTGAATCTCATGATGCCGGAGACGACGGCTGCGGGTAAGAGTCGTGAAGCAGCCTGACTTGATCCCCTACAAACCGATGCAACCGAGAAGCCCGTCCTGCCGCTGCGGAGACGGGCTCTTGGCCTGCATGTACGCCTTCCTGAAGACCCTCTTCCTTTGCAAATACCCCGAGGCTCCCTTTCTCTTCCACCTCCCATTCTGTTACAATGGCAAAGAGAAAGGAGCGTGACCGATGCGAACCGTCCATTTCCATGATTCCGAATTCGTTCTTGTGCTAGGTGGCTTGCTCGGATTTTTCGCTCTCAAGCGAAAAGTCGCCATTCCTTATCACACGATCAAACGAGTCCGCGTGGATGACTTTGACGCCCCCAAGTGGATGCTCCGGATGCCCGGCACGTCGCTTGCGCCGCTCAACATTTATGAAGGCAGCTTCAAGTATGCCAACGAGTGGTACTTCCTCTCCTACGAGAAACGGGAAAATCTCGTCATCCTCGAATTGGAGGGGCATGCAAACTATCACTATGTCATCTTTCAAATCGACAATCCGACACAGGTCGCCGCAGAAATCCGCAGGCGGTTGAACAACTAAAGACGGGGCCGGGAAACTGAAGTGCGTTCCTTCTGCGCCTCTTCGATTTGACGGCGTCTTTGGAGACCGCGAACAGGACCACCCGGCCGCTTGCCTTCCGTACATATTTTTCCACGAGATGGTATTGCTCTGGGCGATCGTTTCTGAAGTTGCTCAACTGCTATTCGACTCGCTTTTGCGCCTTTTCCTTAATGGCCTAGCTCTACTTGCTTTGGGTCTTTTGCTTTCAGCACCAGCAGCTCGTCCGCCTTCACGTTTGGAAGATGCGGTATACAGGATGAATGGAAGTGGTTTGGAAAATTGCGATAGATAAGATGGGGAGATTCGAAATGCGGAGTAAAGCAGGTCTTTTGCTTGGCAGTCTTTTGGTTTTGGTGGTTGGTGTCTTTATTGTCGTTCTTACCTCCCCTCCCGCCTTTCTGTATCCCGCCCTTCCCTTTGCATCTGGATCCAAACAGGCAATATGGAAGATGCTGCGAGAGTCGGATGAGGGGATCGTCAAATTGACGACCGAGAACGATGCCGTCTGGTATGGAGCCAAATCTCCGCAGGATCAGGCGGCGGAGAGGATGAAGGCGGAGATGCAGGCAGCTGGCTGGACGTTTGTTTCTCAGGAAGGGGCCGGGTACTTCTTTGTGCGTGGGGATGAAAAGATGGTGGTTACTTCGCGGATGTGGTCTGGAGAATTTGTGTTATTGAAAAGAATGGATGGGGAGGGCAAGAAAGAGTGATCGTCTCCGTTTACCGGAGTGTCACATAACCCTAAACACCACTCCCCGAAGTACAGACTGAACAAATCAGGCGAGGCTCCTCATTTTCTCCCGTGCGTTCAGGGGAACCAGCCGTTACCCGTTCGGAGCAAGATTACACATAGCGCTGAACACGAAACCGGTACATCTTTATACTCTGCTGCTCGGGCGGAATGCCCGCCTTCTCCTTGGCGTATCGAATTTGCTCCTCAACCGTATGGATCCCTTCGAGGTTTGGCAGGAGAAGCCCGCTCCTTTCGCCATCTGTCACAATCAGACCGTAGACGCTTGGATCCAGCTGATTTGTACCCGTTACCTCCTCCTCCGGTTCCAGGACATCCACGCTGTAGGTCAATTCGGCAAGCTCTTCTTCCACAGGAAAAAAGCGATCGTCCTGGGAGCAAGCTGCAATCGCATTTTGAATGATTTCCTCCGCAAGATTCTCCGCCGATGGTCGCACCGTCCCGATACAGCCGCGCAATCTTCCATTTTGCTTGATGGAGACAAAGCAACCCGCCTGTTCTGCGAAATTCGATGGTAACGCGGCTAATTGAATGACTTGGCTCTCTCTCACGTACGTTTCAACAGCCGTGCGCGCCAGACGCGTGTACTCGGATTCTTGCTTGCGGACGCGGTTTATTCTGGACTCCCTGATGTCTTTCATGGCCTTGAGCAACGAAGGAGCAGCAGCTTCTGCCGGATACATGGTCGCAACGGTATACCCCACTCCAAAGGGAGCCTCGTATGACAAGGAATTTCCCGAAAGCGCCCATCCGTCAAAGGCTCCCAAGAGAAGAAAGAGTGAGCCGAGAGTATCTTCCGCTGCTCGTTCCAAATAACTCGGGTCCAATTCGTACAAGCTCACCCAGTCGGAAGAGGAAATCGCTTTCTGGAGCAGGGCATCGAAAGCTCTTCCTTCCTCAGTTGACCCGGCGGGT
Source organism: Brevibacillus brevis (assembly GCF_031583145.1). NCBI lineage: Bacteria > Bacillati > Bacillota > Bacilli > Caryophanales > Paenibacillaceae > Brevibacillus > Brevibacillus brevis. The sequence continues at coordinate 4,037,686 of NZ_CP134050.1, forward strand.
GAATCTTTTTGCAAAGCATGAGAGTTATCTCCGCTAGCAATGATCACTGCTTTTCGTCCTAGCTGCTCGATTGCTTTTCGTACACTCATTCCCGCTGCATAGATCCGTTCAATCGGGAGGAATCCCGGTGAAAGCAGGACTACTTTCCCTTCGTACCCCGCTTCCCGAAGGTAGTGAAAAGGGACGATTGCCCCATAATCCAATTCATCGTGATCCTGGAAATTCTTTTTCAGCCGCTCCTCCAGGAGGACGATCGGTACCCCTTCCTTCTTTCCATGCTCTGCTATCGCTCTCGCTAGCTGCCGATCATTAGCCGCCCTGTACTGCAAATCGACACCGAACGGTTTCAAATCACCGGCTAGGAAATCCCCATCCATAATCGCAATGGCATCCTCGAACATCGGTCCATGTGGGGAAATGATTGCCACGACGTCGGGCTCGCTTTCGATGATCTCTTTACTCACATCTTGGATGGCTTTCTTTGTTTGTCGCACCAGCTTGATCTCTTCTTTTCCAATGGATGGGATCAAAAGAGGCGGATGGGGCATTAATGTGCCAAAACAAATGGGTGATCGCATAATTGGCTCCTTTTTCTTTGTGCATATGGGTCCCTGATTCCCTTATTCTTTTCCCATTCAAGAGAAATACAGCACGACCCTTGGATGGATTTTTCGTTCTTTCTTCATACTGAGAGCAAGGGAAAGAAGGAGGAAACGAAATTGTCAGACATTCTAATGAGCCCTGAGCTGAGGAAAAAGACAGAGGAAGCGATAGACGGTCTGAAATTCACCAAAAATTTCCGTTCAGCAACCGCTGAGGAATGGTATTTTTTTCTGCCAGGATACCAAGATCCCCAGACAGAAGGCGCGTGCGGTAAAGTGTTCATTCATTACGATCTGTATGGAAATCGGGATGTATTCATCAGTACCACCGTTATTTTCGACGACCCCCGGCTCTACGACCCTGCGCTTCATCCGTTTGTCTACGCAGTGGTGGATGAGATCGTCAATCGCTTGGTGGGGTACGCCAATACCTTGCTTTCGGTTCACGCTGGTACAAATTCCTATACGGCTGAATATATGAGTTAGCAATTTAGGAACAGGATCATCATATGATCGGTGGCGGTCATTACCTGAAAATCTTTACTGAGAGAGATTAACCATTCAATAAAAAAAGACCTGATGATCCTGTGATCATCAAGTCTTTTCGCTTCATTCCTTCAAAACTGAATACGCATGTATGAAAGGATTGTGTGGATAAGCCCTCGACCGATTAGTATTCGTCAGCTCCACGCGTTGCCGCGCTTCCACACCGAACCTATCAACCTCATCGTCTATGAGGGGTCTTACCAGCTTAACGCTGTGGGAAGTCTCATCTTGGAGGGGGCTTCACGCTTAGATGCTTTCAGCGCTTATCCCGTCCGCACATAGCTACCCAGCTGTGCCACTGGCGTGACAACTGGTGCACCAGCGGTGCGTCCATCCCGGTCCTCTCGTACTAAGGACAGCTCTCCTCAAACTTCCTGCGCCCGCGACAGATAGGGACCGAACTGTCTCACAACGTTCTGAACCCAGCTCGCGTACCGCTTTAATGGGCGAACAGCCCAACCCTTGGGACCTACTTCAGCCCCAGGATGCGATGAGCCGACATCGAGGTGCCAAACCTCCCCGTCGATGTGGACTCTTGGGGGAGATAAGCCTGTTATCCCCAGGGTAGCTTTTATCCGTTGAGCGATGGCCCTTCCATGCGGAACCACCGGATCACTAAGCCCGACTTTCGTCCCTGCTCGACTTGTAGGTCTCGCAGTCAAGCTCCCTTCTGCCTTTACACTCTACGAATGATTTCCGACCATTCTGAGGGAACCTTTGGGCGCCTCCGTTACCTTTTGGGAGGCGACCGCCCCAGTCAAACTGCCCACCTGGCATGGTCCTCTCGCCCGATGAGGGCGACGAGTTAGAAACTCCGTACATCAAGGGTGGTATCCCACCGACAGCTCCACAGAGGCTGGCGCCCCTGCTTCTCAGCTTCCCACCTATCCTGTACATGATGCACAAAGTTCCAATACCAGGCTACAGTAAAGCTCCATGGGGTCTTTCCGTCTTGTCGCGGGTAACCTGCATCTTCACAGGTATTATGATTTCACCGGGTCTCTTGCCGAGACAGCGCCCAAGTCGTTACGCCTTTCGTGCGGGTCGGAACTTACCCGACAAGGAATTTCGCTACCTTAGGACCGTTATAGTTACGGCCGCCGTTTACTGGGGCTTCGGTTCAAAGCTTCGCCTCGGCCCACCGAACCCAAGCTTGCGCTCACGTTC